>NZ_CP108568.1:7005000-7322500 GCF_036010485.1 Streptomyces sp. NBC_01198 | reverse complement strand
CTGCTCTCGCGGATCGCCGTCCCGTGACAGGCTGTGACGGCGTTTGTGATCTCCGCATCTAGGAGGCTTCCCTCATGACGACCGTTTCGTCTCCCCTGGCCGGCCGGGTCATCGGGCTCGCGGCAGTGCCCGACCCGGTGTTCTCCGGGGCGATGGTGGGTCCCGGTACGGCGATCGACCCGGTGCGCGAGCCCGGCGAGGCGGTGTCTCCGGTGGACGGAGTGATCGTCTCCCTGCACCCGCACGCCTTTGTCGTCGTGGACGACGCGGGACACGGTGTGCTCACGCATCTTGGCATCGACACCGTCCAGCTCAATGGCGAGGGCTTCGAACTGCTGGTGTCGAAGGGCGACACGGTGGCCCGCGGCCAGGCCGTGGTGCGCTGGGACCCGGCGGCCGTCGAGGCGGCGGGGAAGTCGCCGATCTGCCCGGTGGTCGCGTTGGAGGCCACCGCCGAGGCGCTGTCGGAGCTGGTCGACGCCGCCGACGTGGCGGCCGGCGACACCCTCTTCAGCTGGAAGTAGGGCGCGGACCGATGGAGACAACGCTGCGGGGTGTCGGTGTCAGCCACGGTGTGGCGATCGGCGAAGTACGGCATATGGGGACGGCGGTCCTGGAGCCGCCTGCCAAGCAGATCGCTTCCGGGGACACCGCCCGTGAGCAGGGACGGGCCCGGCAGGCGCTGGAGGCGGTGGCCGCGGACCTCGACGCCCGGGGCAATCTGGCCGGCGGTGAGGCGCAGGCGGTGCTCGAAGCCCAGTCGCTGATGGCGCTCGACCCGGAGCTGATGGCCGACGTCGAGCGCCGGGTCGCGGTCGGCAGCTCTGCGGAGCGTGCCGTCTACGACGCCTTCGCTTCCTACCGTGCCCTGCTCGCAGGCGCCGGGGACTATCTGGCCGGGCGGGTCGCGGACCTCGATGACGTACGGAACCGGATCGTGGCGCGGCTGCTGGGGGTGCCGATGCCCGGTGTGCCGGACAGCGACGAGCCGTATGTGCTGATCGCGCGCGATCTGGCGCCGGCCGACACGGCGCTGCTCGACCCCGCGCTGGTGCTGGGCTTCGTGACCGAGGAGGGCGGGCCGACCAGTCACAGCGCCATCCTGGCGCGGGCGCTCGGTGTGCCCGCGGTGGTGGCGCTGCCGGGCGCTGGTGAACTGGCCGAGGGGACCGTCATCGCGGTGGACGGCAGCACCGGTGAGGTCTTCGTCGAACCGAGTGCGGAGAAGCAGGCAGCGCTGAACGAGGCGGCCGCGGAACGCAAGGCGGCGCTGGCGGCGTCGTCCGGGCCGGGTGCGACGTCGGACGGGCACAAGGTGCCGCTGCTGGCGAACATCGGCGGGCCCGCGGACGTGCCGGCCGCCGTGGAGGCGGGTGCCGAGGGCGTGGGGCTCTTCCGTACCGAGTTCCTCTTCCTCGACGACTCGGCGAACGCGCCCTCCGAGGAGAAGCAGGTCGAGGTCTACCGGCAGGTGCTTGAGGCCTTTCCCGCCGGCCGGGTGGTGGTGCGCGTGCTGGACGCGGGCGCCGACAAGCCGCTGGACTTCCTGACGCCGATGGACGAGCCGAACCCAGCACTGGGTGTGCGCGGGCTGCGGTCGCTGCTCGACCACCCGGAGGTGCTCGACACCCAACTGCGCGCGCTGGCCGCGGCCGCGGCCGGACTTCCGGTGCACCTGGAGGTCATGGCGCCGATGGTGGCGGACCGGCAGGACGCAAAGGCGTTCGCGGACGCGTGCCGTTCGGCGGGGCTCCACGCGAAGTTCGGCGCGATGGTGGAGATCCCGTCGGCCGCTCTGCGGGCCCGGTCGGTTCTGCAGGAGGTGGAGTTCCTTTCGCTCGGCACCAACGATCTGGCGCAGTACACCTTTGCCGCCGACCGGCAGGTGGGTGCGGTGGCGCGGTTGCAGGACCCGTGGCAGCCGGCGCTGCTCGACCTGGTGGCGCTGGCCGCCGAGGCCGCGAAGGCCGAGGGGAAGAGCTGCGGTGTGTGCGGTGAGGCCGCGGCGGATCCGCTGCTCGCGTGCGTGCTGACGGGCCTCGGTGTCAGCAGCCTTTCGATGGGTGCGGCGTCGATTCCTTACGTGCGGGCGACGTTGGCGAAGTACACGCTGGCGCAGTGCGAGCGTGCGGCGGCGGCTGCCCGTGCGACCGACAGCGCTGACGAGGCGCGGCGGGCCGTGCAGGGCGTGCTGTCCGGCGAATAGCCGCAAGTACCTGGCGGGTGTCCGGGGGGCGGGATCGACCGGGCGGCGGCAGGTTCGTCGCCGGCTGCGGGAAGGGCGCTTCACCCCAGGGTGGGGCGCCCTTCCTGCTGTCCCGGCTCATCTCCTGCCGGGTTCGTCGCCGGGCAGCGGAGGTGGCAGCGGGAGGCCCGCGCGGTAGCGCACTCCGGGCTCCGGTGGCACGGGCTCGCCGGTGTCGAGGTCGGTGCAGTACGCGTTGAAGACCTCGGCTTCGGTGAGCGGGCGGGGGCCGTCCGGGTGCAGGGACCAGCCGTACACGGTGTCGGTCCCTTCGCTGTCGGTGGTGCGCAGGACGAGCCCGCCGGGGCGGGCGGCGACCCGGGCCGCGGCCATGACGGTGCAGAGCACGAGTGCCTCGGTGTCGGAGAGGTGCAGCTCGCCGTCGGGGTCGGCGGTGATGTGGGCGGTGGCGAGCAGCGAGCTCCCGTCGGGGGCGGGCAGGCTGCAGACGAAGTGGTGGGCGCCGGGTCCCGCGGCTTCGACGATGCGCAGCAGGGTGTGCGAGGCGAGGTCGAAGGCGCAGTGGGCCAGCGGCTCGTCGCAGTCGGGGCACTGGCCTGCGGCGGTGAGCATGTCGCCGGCGCGGTCCCAGGTGGCACGGCGGTCGGCTTCGTGGGCGAGTTGGGTGCGCAGCAGCGCCAGCGGTTGCCGGGTGTAGGGGACGGCGGCTCCCGTGGTGCTGACGGCGGCCGTGTAGTGGATGCGGGAGGCGGAGGTGTCCGGTGGCCGGCGGGTGTCGGCGCAGTGGTCGGCGTACCGGTCCGGGTCGAAGAGGGTGACGGTGACGCTGGTGCCCTGGGCGTGCAGGGAGCGCAGCAGCCCGTCCAGGTGGTGCAGATACAGGCCGTAGTCGTGGAAGGGGAAGCTCGGATACCCGGTCATGGCGGTGAAGTCGTGGTCGTCGAGCAGCAGCCCGACGACGGTGGGTGCTTCCCGGCGCAGGGCACGGCGATACGCCGTGCGCCCCGGCGGCCGGCTGCCCGCCGGGCGTGCTGCTTTCCGGTTCCGAGTGTGCTTCGGCCTGCGGGCGGTGGTGCGGCTGCCGGCACTTCCCCTGCTGCCGGTGCCGGGGCCGGTGCTGCCGTTGGTGCCGGTGTTGCTGGCGTCGCTGCTGGTGCGTGACATCATTCCCCCTGCGGACGGATCCGAGTGATCCCTACTGCTCACTGACTGTAATCGGGGCCACTGACAACGGGAGCTCGGCGGCTGCCGGGCGGGGTCCGCCGAGGCGGCGCAGGACCATGCGCCGCTGGAGGAGCGCGGAGCCGGCGACGACGGCGCCCAGGCCGATCCAGCCTGCGGGTCCTGCCGCGATCACCACCGAGGTGATCAGCAGCGGGCCGACGCAGCGGGAGGTGGACTGCGCCAGGCCGTGCACCCCGACGTAGCTGCCCTGGCCGTGTGCGGGGGCGAGGCTGACGGAGAGTTCCCAGGAGACGGCGGACTGGATCATCTCCACCACGGTGAAGGCGACGGCGGCGACCACGACGGCGGCGGTCGCGGCCCACGGGGTGTGCAGGACCGCGACGGCGGTGGCGGCGCAGGACAGCAGGAAGCACAAGGCGACCTGGCGCAGCGAGTTCGCGGCCACCCGCGCCGAGCTGCCGTAGCGGGCGAGGCGTACCTGCAGGAGGACGACCAGCACGGTGTTGACGACGAAGATCGCGGCGGCCAGTTCGTGCGGTGCGCTGGTGCGGGTGACGATCCACAGAGGCAGGCCGACCGTGAGCGCGGAGCCGTGGAGGAAGGTCACCGAGTCGAGTGCCGCGAAGCCGAGGTAGCCGGTATCGCGCCAGGGGCTGCTCGCGGCCGGTAGTGCGGTTGCGCCGGCACCGGCAGGGCTGTCGGAGGCGGTACGGACGATGACGACCCTGAGCGCGGACGGCGGTTCGGCGCACCGGGTGACCAGGAGGGCGACGAGGACGAAGGACAGGCCGTCGCCGAGGAGCAGGATCCGGTAGACAGCGGTGGTGCCCACCGCCAGGGCGGCGGAGGCGGCGAGGCCGCCGAGGGTGTAGCCGAGGTTGACGACAGTGCGCTGGACGGCCTGGTAGCGGGGCCGGTCCGGTCCGGCGACGCGGGCGGCGAAGAGTTTGGTGAGCACCGACGCGGAGCGCTCACCCAGGCTGCCGAGCGCGACGAGCGGGAGGAGCTGCCAGAATCCGTGCGCGGTCAGCAGCAGCAGGCCGGAGGTGGCGCGGACGACCTGGACGGCGAAGAGCACGCGAGTGAGCGGCAGGCGGTCGGCGAGGCGGCCCGCGATGGGTGCGCCCGCGATGCCCGCCACGCCGCCGAGGCCGAGCAGGAGTCCGGTCCTGCCGGTGTCGAGGCCCGCCGCGACGACGAAGTAGAGGGCCGTGACCGAGAGCCACAGGCCCGAACCGATCTTGTCGACGAGGTTGATCCAGAGCATCCGCCGCCCGTCGGGGCCGCCGGGTATCTCCGGGATCCTCAGCACCCGTTGTACCCGCTCCGTCATCGGTGCCCCCTGCACGGCATCACGTCCCCAGGTCGGTGGTGGCGGGCCGGCGGCCCGCGCTTGCCCCTGCTTTTGTATTGATACATAATTAATTCTGTGGCGATACAATATGCGATCCAGGGTGCGACGGCCAGGGAGATTTCCGCGTCGGCCGAACGCGCGGTCAGCGAGGGCAGGTTGCGGCCGGATGAGGCCCTGCCGCCGGTGCGTGCCCTGGCCGACGCGCTCGGGGTGAGCCCGGGCACGGTGGCGAGCGCGTACAAGGAACTGCGGCGCCGCGGCATCGTGGTGACCAGGGGGCGGGGCGGCACGGTGGTGGCGCCCGCGCCGGTGGTGACCTCGCGGCGGCCGCCACGGGTGCCCGACGGGCTGCGTGATCTGGCCGGCGGCCACCCCGATCCGGCCTTCCTGCCCGACCTGGTGCCGCCCGGGCGGCTGTCGCCCGGCGCGCGTTCCCACCGGGCGGCGCCACGGCTTGCCGAGTTGGAGGAGCTGTCCCGCGCATGGTTCGCGCGGGACGGGGTGCCCGCCGAGCAGGTGACCTTCGCGCACGGAGCACTGGACTGCGTCTCGCGCCTGCTGTCGGTGGAGCTGCGCCCTGGGGACGCGGTGGCGGTGGAGGACCCGGGGTTCCACCATCTGCTGGACCTCGTACCGGCGTTGGGGCTGCGCACGGTCGCGGTGGCGGTGGACGGCGAGGGGCTGCGCCCTGAGGGTCTGCGGTCGGCGCTGCGGGGCGGCGCGCGGGCGGTCGTGCTGTGCCCGCGGGCGCAGAACCCGTACGGCTCGCGGATGTCGGCGGCCCGCAGGGCGGAACTGCTGGCCGTGCTGGCCGAGGCACCGGAGGTGCTGGTGGTCGAGGACGACCACAGCGCGGACACCGCAGGCGGCCCGCTGCACTCGCTGGTGACCGCGGGCACGGACGGCCCTGCGCGCTGGGCGCACATCCGCACCGTCTCCAAGCACCTGGGGACCGACCTGCGCTGGACGGCGATGGCCTGTGACGCGACGACGCTCGCCCGGCACGACGGGCGGCTGCTGCTGACGTCCGGCTGGATCAGCCATGTGCTCCAGGAGACGGTGGTGCGGCTGATGACCGATCCGGCCACCGGCGTGCTGGTGGCCGGTGCGGCGAGGGCGTATCAGGAGCGGCGGGAGGGGCTGGTCGGTGCGCTCGGCGGGTACGGGATCGGCGCGCACGGCGTGAGCGGGCTCAACGTCTGGGTCCCGGTGCGGGATGAGTCCGCGGTGGTCAACGGGCTGCGGTCGCACGGCTGGTGGGTGGCGGGCGGCGCCCGTTTCCGGATCGCCGCCGGGCCCGGGGTGCGGATCACCACGGCGGATCTGGCGCTTCCCGACGCGGAGCGGCTGGCGGCTGACTTCGCCGCCGTGCTGGCCGAATCCAGCAGCACTTACGGGGGTTGACGGGACGTCAGAGGCGGAGGGTGCGGCTGTCGGCACTCTTGACGGCGGTGGCGCGGGTCAAGTATCCAGTGTGCGGGGGGCATTGGTACAGACCAAATGGGAGTCCGGTATGCGAAGATCCCTCATCCTCCTCCTCGCGCTCTTCGGCACGCTCGTCCTCTTCCTCGTCCCGACCGCCTCCGCGGCCGGCGGCGCGGGTGCCGCCTTCACCAAGACCTCCGACTGGGGCAGCGGTTACCAGGGCCAATACACGATCACCAACAGCGCTACGGCGACGCTCGGTTCGTGGAAGGTCGAGTTCGACCTGCCGGCCGGCAGCAGCGTCGGCAGCTACTGGGACGCGCTGCTCACCCAGAGCGGCACGCACTACACCTTCACCAACCGCGACTACAACGGCTCCGTCGCGCCCGGCGCCTCCGTGGCCTTCGGCTGGGTCGGCGCGGGCAGCGGCGTGCCGTCCAACTGCAAGCTGAACGGCGGCTCGTGCGCCCCGGGCGGCAGCAACGGCGGCACCACCGCGGGCACCAGCTCCGGCACGTCGACCGGCACCAGCACGGGTACGAGCACCGGCACATCGACCGGCACCAGCTCCGGCACCACCACCGGTACCACGACGGGCGGCAGCACCGGCGGCAGCAACCCCGGCACCGGCCCGATCCGCACCGCGCCTTACGTGGACATGGGCGCCTGGCCCACCCCCAGCCTCACCGCGATGTCGCAGGCCGGCCGGGTCAAGAGCTTCACGCTGGGCTTCGTCACGTCGGCCGGCTGCAAGGCGAGCTGGTTCAACGCCTATGACCCGCGCCAGGCATGGGCCAAGGACCAGATCGACGCCATCAGGGCGGCGGGCGGCGACGTGAAGGTGTCCTTCGGCGGCGCCAGCGGCATCGAACTGGCCCAGGCGTGCTCCTCGGTGGACGCGCTCACCGCCGAATACGCGGCCGTGGTGGACGCCTACCACCTCACTTACGTCGACTTCGACATCGAGGGGTCGGCGGTCGCCGAGCCCGCGTCCATCGCCCTGCGCTCCCAGGCGCTTGCCAGGCTCCAGCAGAGCCACCCGGGCCTGCGGATCTCGCTGACCCTGCCGGTGCTGCCCGAGGGCCTGACCTCGGACGGCCTCAATGTGGTGACGTCGGCCAAGAACGCCGGGGTGAACCTCGACCTGGTCAACCTGATGGCCATGGACTACTACCGCACCGGAGACTACGGCGACGCGGCGGTCCAGGCGGCCGCCAGCACCCAGGCGCAGCTCAAGTCGCTCTACCCGGCGAAATCCGACGCCCAGCTGTGGGCGATGCTCGGGGTGACGCCGATGCTCGGCCAGAACGACGACGGCCACGTGTACGACCAGGCCGACGCCCGCCAGCTGGTCTCCTTCGCCCAGGGCAAGCACCTGGGCATGCTGTCCTTCTGGGAGGAGGGCCGGGACGCCAACGCCTGCAACGGCGCGCTGTACAAGTGCACCAACATCACGCAGGCGCCCTACGACTTCTCGAAGATCTTCGCGGCCTACACCGGCTGACCGGGCTGTCACCGGCCCTGCCCGGTGGTGCTTCTACGGGCGGTCCGCGGCGCGCTCCGCGCCCAGCCGCTCGTAGAAGCGCAGCACGTCCAGGTCGTCCACCGAACCGGGGTTGACAGCCTTGTCCAGCTCGGCGCCCTGCAACAGCCGTTTGACCGGCACCTCGATGCGCTTGCCGGTGAGGGTGTGCGGGACGCCGGGCACCTCGATGATCTCGTCGGGCACGTGGCGCGGGGACAGTTGGGCGCGGATCGCGTCGTTGATCGTGGCACGCAGCCCGTCGGTCAGCTCCGCGCCCTCCGCGAGCCGCACGAACAGCGGCATCCAGTAGCCGCCGTCCGGCTCCTCGATGCCGATGACCAGGGACTCGCGCACCTCGGGAAGGCGCTCGACCACCTCGTAGATGTCGGCGGAACCCATCCGCACCCCCTGCCGGTTGAGCGTGGAGTCGGAGCGGCCGTGGATGACGACGGTGCCGCGCGAGGTGAGGGTGATCCAGTCGCCGTGCCGCCACACACCGGGGAACATCTCGAAGTAGCTGTCGTGGTAGCGGGCGCCGTCCGGGTCGTTCCAGAACCGCACCGGCATCGACGGCATGGGGTTGGTCACGACGAGTTCGCCGACCTCGTCCACGACCGGCCTGCCCTGCGCGTCCCACGCCTGCAGGTCGGTGCCCAGGCACGCGGCCTGCAGCTCGCCGATGTGCACCGGCAGGGTCGGCACGCCCCCGGCGAAGCAACTGCACACATCGGTGCCGCCGCTGACCGAGGCGATCCACAGGTCCTCAGCGACCTCGTCGTGCAGCCAGCGGAAGCCGTCGGGCGGCAGTGGCGAGCCGGTGGTGGCGACGCAGCTGACCCGCGACAGGTCGAAGTCGCGGCCGGGGTGCACCCCGGCCTTGCGGCAGGCGATGACGTAGGCGGCGGAGGTGCCGAAGACGGTGGTGCCGGTCTGCTCGGCGACCCGCCACTGCGCCTCGATCGAGGGATGGCCGGGGCTGCCGTCGTAGAGCACCAGGGTGGCGCCGACCAGCAGCCCGGACACCAGGAAGTTCCACATCATCCAGCCGGTGGAGGTGTACCAGAAGAAACGGTCGTCGGGGCCGAGGTCGAGGTGCAGGCCGGTCTGCTTGAGGTGTTCGAGCAGGATGCCGCCCTGGGACTGGACGATCGCCTTGGGCAGCCCGGTGGTGCCCGAGGAGTACAGCACCCACAGCGGGTGGTCGAACGGCACCTGCTCGTAGGCCGGTTCCGGGTCGTCGGCGACCAGGTCCCGCCACTCCAGGGCGCCTTCGGGCGCCGGCGTGCCCAGCAGCGGGATGTGCACGGTCGCGCGCAGCGAGGGCAGCCCGGCCCGGGCCTCGACGACGACGCCGGTCCTGTCGTGCTCCTTGCCGCCGTAGCGGTAGCCGTCGACGGTGAACAGCACCACGGGCTCGACCTGCTGGAAGCGGTCCAGGACGCTGCGGGCGCCGAAGTCGGGCGCGCAGGAGGTCCACACGCCGCCCACCGCGGCGGTGGCGAGCAGCGCCACAGCGGCCTGCGGGACGTTCGGCAGATAGCCGCTGACCCGGTCGCCCGGCGTGACGCCGAGCCGGCGCAGCGCCGCGGCGAGCGAGGCGACCTGCCGGGACAGCTCGGCCCAGCTGAGGATGCCGGTCTCCATCCGCTCGTCCACGTACAGCACGGCGGGCAGCTCGGCGCGTGCGGTGTCCAGGGCGGGACGCAGGGCGTGCTCGGCGTAGTTGACTGTCGCGCCGGGGAACCAGCGGGCGCCGGGCATCGAGGCGTCGGCGAGGACGGTGTCGGAAGGGGTGCCGAAGCGGACGTCGTACCACTGGGTGAGCGCGCGCCAGAAGGTGGCCGACTCCGCCACCGACCAGGCGTGCAATGCTGCGTAAGTGGCCTGCGGGTCGTCGGGGAGTACGGCCGGGGCGCCGTGCCGCTCGTGCGCCCACTGCTGGAAGCGGGTCACCGACGCCCGGGCGACGCGTTCGGGGCCGGGTGTCCACAGCGCTTCCGGCGCTCGGTCGGCTTCGGTCTTGCTGGTCATGGGGCGGCTCCAGGACGGTCCACGGCACGGCTGGTCAGGACGATGCCATGTGATCGTCCGGCGCGCCAGGGCGGCCGTCCACAGGTGCGCGGGCCGCGATGTGTGGGCCGCCGGTCGTCGCCGAAGGTGAACACCGGCTGAACGGTCGGCGTGGCGGGCGCGGGCGGTGGAAAGGTGGGGGTCATGAATGCTCGGGACCTGCTGCGGTCGGTACGGGTGGCGGGTTCCGCCCAGGGATGGCGTACGGCGAGGTCGGCATGGCGCCGCCGGCGCGCCGACGCGCGCGATCTACCCGGGCCGGTGGCCGAGCGGGCGCGGGTGCCGGGCACGGCGCTCGACGCGGCGCCGATACCGGGCGGCGGCACGGTCCGCTTCGCCCGGTCCGAACTACGGGTCAGGGTCGGGATCGGCGGGGCCGTCTTCTGCGGCTGGGACGGCGCGGAGCCCGAGCCGTCGTACGCGGTGGCCGGAACCGCGAAGTGGGGTTCGCCGCGGGAGCGGCCGGCCGGCGGCCTGCCGGAAGCGGACCCGCGGGCACTGCTCGAACCCGACCCGGACGGCTGGCGGGTGGTCTCGGAGCGAGTGACGGTGCGCGTCTCCCGGCACGGTGCGGTGGAGATCCGCACCCCGGGCGGCAGGCTGCTGCGCCGTGAGCTGCCGCCGCGCTGGTGGGACCCGGTCGGCGCGGAGGAGGGGCGGGCCGGTGCGCGCTGGGTGCAGCGCTCGGAGACGCCGGCCGACGCCCGGGTCTACGGTCTGGGCGGCCGGGCCGCCGGGCCGCGGCTGGCGGCAGGCACCTACCGGCTGTGGAACACCGACCCGGGCGGCTCGTTCGAGCCGGGGGACGACCCGCTGTACATCACCATGCCGGTGCAACTGGTGGTCGCCGACGCGGGCTGCCACCTGGTCTTCCACGACAACACCTGGGACGGCCGGGTCACGCTGCGGGACGGCGAGGAGGGCGCGGGCTCCGGCCACGACCGGGCGGGCGGCTGCGAGGTGCGGATGGACGGCGGCCCGCTGCGCTACTGGGTGATCACCGGTACGCCGTCCCGCGTACTGGCCGGCTGGACCGCGCTGACCGGGCGCCCGGCGGTGCCGCCGCGCTGGGCGCTGGGCCCGCAGCACTCGCGGTGGGGCTTCGGCAGCGAGCAGGAGGTCCGCAGGGTCGTCGCCGGCTACCGCGAGCGCGGGCTGCCGCTGTCGGTGCTGCACCTGGACATCGACCACTTCGACGGCCACCGGGTCTTCACCGTGGACCCGGCGCGCTTCCCCGACCTGCCCGGCCTGTCGCGGGAGCTGGCCGGCCATGGGGTGCGGCTGGTGTCGATCGTGGACCCGGCGGTGAAGGCCGAGCCGGGGCTCGCGGTCTACGACGGAGGGCAGGCGGCGGGCGCCTTCGTACGGGACGCGCGCGGCGAGGAGGTGCGCGGTGTCGTGTGGCCGGGCGAGACGGTCTTCCCGGACTTCACCGACCCCGGGGCGCGCCGGTGGTGGGGCGGCCTCTACGCCGAGCGGCTGGCGCAGGGCTTCGCCGGGGTGTGGCACGACATGAACGAGCCGGTGTCCTTCGCCGCCTTCGGTGACGCCACCTTGCCGCGCTCCGCCCGGCACGCGCTGGACGGGCGCGGCGGGGACCACCGCGAGGCGCACAACGTCTACGCCCTGACGATGGCCCGCGCCGGATACGAGGGCCTGTGCGAACTGCGGCCCGAGCAGCGGCCGTTCCTCTTCTCCCGGTCGGGCTGGGCGGGGATGCAGCGCTACGGCGGCACCTGGTCGGGCGACGTGGCGACCGGCTGGGCGGGGCTGCGGTCCTCGCTGGCGCTGGTGCTGGGGCTCGGCCTGTGCGGGGTGCCGTACTCGGGCCCCGACGTGGGCGGTTTCACCGGGACGCCGTCGCCGGAGCTGTATCTGCGGTGGTTCCAGCTGGGCGCGTATCTGCCCTTCTTCCGTACGCACTCGGCGATCGACGCGGGGCGCCGCGAGCCGTGGGAGTTCGGCCCCGAGGTGCTGGTGCACGCCAGGGCCGCGCTCGCCGGACGGGCCAGGCTGCTGCCCTACCTGGACACCCTCGCGCATGTCGCGCACCGCACCGGGGCGCCGTACGTACGCCCGCTGTGGTGGAACTCCCCCGGTGACCGGGCCCTGCGGGAGTGCGGGGACGCCTTCCTGCTGGGTGACTCGCTGCTGGTGGCACCGGTGTTGGAGCCGGGCGCGACGACCCGGGCGGTACGGCTGCCGCGCGGGCTGTGGTACGACACCGCCACCGGTGAGGCGCACCGCGGCCGCGCCCAGGTGCTGCTGGACGCTCCGCTCGGCCGGATACCGGTGCTGGCCAGGGCGGGCGCCGTCCTGCCGGTGGCGGGCGGGGACGGCGGGACGGAGCTGGAGGTGTGGGCGCCGCGGCAGGGACGCACCGGCGGCGGGGTGGTGGTCAGCGGCGACCCGGAGGGATGGGGCAAGCCGCGGATGGAGCGCTTCGTGTCGCGGTGGGAGGACGGCGCGGTGGTCGTCGAGCGGGACGGCGGGGCCTCGCCCGCCTACACCGTCCGGATACGCGGCGCCGGGTCGTAGCCGCCGGCGAACCAGCGGCCGGCCGCCAAGGTGTGCAGCGGGAAGCCCAGCTCCTGGGGAGAGTGCAGGAGTTGGTGGCCCTCGGTCTCGTCGGTGGGTACGGACGGCGGCAGTTGGTCGCCGTCCCGCTGCGGCAGCAGCCCGAACAGCAGCAGATAGCCGCCGGCCTCGTCGGTGAGGGCGTCGGCGAGCACCACGTCGGAGGCGGCGGCGCTGATGCCGGTCTCCTCGGCCAGCTCGCGGACGACGGCGTGCTCCCAGCTCTCGCCGTGGTCGATGAAGCCGCCGGGCAGGGCCAGCCGGCCGCGGCTGGGCTCGATGGTGCGGCGGATCACGACCAGCCCGGTGCCGTGCGGCCCGCTGACCGGCAGCAGCGCGACGGCGACCGGCAGCGGGTTGCGGTAGGCGAAGGTGCCGCAGGACGGGCAGCGGCGCGGCCAGCCGGCACCGGCCGGGTAGCGCGCCCCGCAGGCGGAGCAGTGCGAGTTCGGCGCCGGGGACTGCGCGGGGGGCGCCGTCGGGGGCGCCGTCGGGGGCTCGGGTGTGGCAGCGGACACGCCCGGACTGTATCCGATCATCTGTCGCTGCACGCCCGGGAACTGATAGGCCAGGGGCATGCCGAAACTCACTGCTTTACTGCGAGCACTCGTTCTGCCTCTCGTCACACTGGTCGCGGTCGCCGCGGGCGGCCCGGCCCAGGCGCGGACCGACCGGCCCGCGCACCAGGAGCCCAAGGCTCCGCCGCAGTTCGTCGCGCTGCGGAACGTCGATCCGACGATCATCCAGGAGATGCGGTACTACACCCCGCACAACTTCACCGGCGCCCCGATCACGGGCTACCAGGCGCCGATGTGCATCCTGACCAGGGCCGCCGCAGAGGGCCTGCACCGGGCCCAGGTGCGGCTGCTGCGCAACGGCTACTCCCTGAAGGTCTACGACTGCTACCGGCCGCAGCGGGCCGTCGACACCTTCGTCAGCTGGGCCGAGGACCTGGACGACACCACGATGAAGGCGGAGTTCTACCCGCAGGTGGACAAGACCCGGCTGTTCGCGGACGGTTACATCGCCGCGAAATCCGGCCACAGCCGCGGCAGCACCATGGACCTGACGATCGTCCCGCTGCCGGCCAGGCCCACCCGCCCCTACCGGCCCGGTGAGCCGCTGACGCCCTGCTACGGGCCGAAGGACCAGCGCTTCCCGGACAACTCGCTGGACATGGGCACCGGTTTCGACTGCTTCGACACCCTCGCCCACACCCTCGACCCGCGCATCCAGGGCGTGCAGCACGCCAACCGGATGCTGCTGAAGAACGCGATGGAGGCGCAGGGCTTCACCAACCTGCCGGAGGAGTGGTGGCACTACACCCTCAACGCCGAGCCGTTCCCTGACACGTACTTCGACTTCCCGATAGACCGCGGGTCCCTGACCCGCTGACGGGCGGGCCCTGAGGACTCCAGCAGCACGGGGGCCCCGAGCAGCGACCCGATCGCCTCGCTCCACCGGCGCGGGTCGCGGCCCGGGGTGTCCCACCGCGCGGGCGCCGCACGCAGCAGCCGTCCGGTCAGTTCCGCCTGCCGCACCAGGTCGCCGGGCGGGCCGGCCGGCAGCCGTTCGACCATGGCGCCGTCGATGCCGTAGGCGCGGCAGATCCGCAGCCCCCGGCACCGGCGGGGCGCGTCCAGGTGGGTGACGGCCAGCGCGTCCACTCCCCCGCAGACCTCGGCCGCGTAGCCGTGTGCGACCGCGTCGAAGTGGCCGATGCGGAAGTCGCCCTGCCAGCGGCCGTGGCCGTTGTGCGGTTCGGGCAGCAGCGCGGTCAGCTCCGGGTCCTCGGTGACCAGCGGCCCGGGTCCGTGCCGGGTGGTGTACGTCCGCACCACGCCCAGCCGCAGCCCTTCGCCTGCCGCGCCCGCCTCGGCCAGCAGCGTCTCGGCGTGCGCGAAGGTGGTGGTCGACCAGGTGGTGTACGGGTGGAAGCCGTGCCACTCGTCGAGCAGGACGCCCTGGGCGCCCTCGAAGACCAGCCGCCCGCGGGCGGCCAGTTCGCGCAGCCGGGTCTCGTCGGTGAGCCGTACGGCCCGGGCGAAGGCCGTATACGCCTCCGCGCAGGCCTCCACCGGCGGGGCGGAAAGCGGCCCGAGTTCGTCGGTGAGGCGGTCGCGCAGCAGCCGCAGCCGGCGCAGCAGCCGGGGGCGTGCCGCGCAGTCGCCGGCGGTCGGCGCGTCGCCCGGATGTGCCAGCGCGTAGCGGGCGGTCTCCCCCACCCCCAACCCGCACGAGCCGTGCCTGCCCTCCCCCCTGGCCTGCTCGCGCAGCCGGTTGGCGGCCGCGTGGTAGGGCGTGGTCAGCGGCGCGGCCCGGTCGACGCCGACCAGCGCGTAGGGGTCGGGCACGCCGAGCGCGCGCAGATGGTCGGCCTCGGCAGCCAGCGCGAGCGGGTCCACGGCGGTGAGACGGGACAGCTGGGTGGGCACCCCGCGCAGGGTGCCCGCGCCGAACTGGGCGAAGGTGTGGTGGCGGCCGTCTGCGGTGACGACGTTGTGCGCGGCCTGCGCGCCGCCGTTGAAGCGCACGACGGCGGCGACACCGCCGGCCTGGCAGAGCCGGTCGACGGTGGCGCCCTTGCCCGCGTCGCCGAACCCGAGGTCCACCACGAGGGTGTGCCGTGGCGTCCCGCCGTCCGCCGCCGCGGTGGCGGCCGTCACCGGCCCGACAGGGCCCGCGCGACGGTGTCCACCGCCGCCGAGCCGACGTCGGCCAGGTCGGCGAGGCCGGTGGCCAGGTCGATGGCCTCCTCGCCCAGGCCGACGGTCAGCGCGATGGTCTCGCAGACGGCGTCGAGGTCGTCCAGCTCGATCACGTTCTGCCCCAGCAGGCGGCGCCACACGGTGAGGACTTCGGGGTTGCCCGCGTAGGAGGCGCCGGCCGGGAGGATGTAGTGGACGTGGTATTTGCGCTTGAGCTCGGCGAGGATGTCCCGCACGGGTATGTCGTGGCGGATCGTCTCGCCGAGGACGGCGCGCACTTCACGCGCCTTGACCTTGCCGTAGGGCATCTCGTCGCCGATGAGGAACAGGTAGCCGCGCCGGCCTCGCTTGTCGTGGCAGTCGAGTGCGGTGTGCCGTGCCATGGCGTAGAGGGCGAGTTCGTACGACTCGGTCATCTGGCCGCCGCCCCCGCCCTCCAGCAGGATGTTGCCGAGGTCGTCGTCCATCCGGTTGTCGGACTCGAACTGGCCGAGCTGGAGCGGGACCCGGTCGCAGGTGGCGTCGCCGACGGCGCCGAAGAGGATCTGCGGGTCCTGGACGTAGCCCTTGCGCAGCAGCAGGCCGAACAGGTCGGGCAGTTTGGTCTGCAGGGTGCGCGGGACGCCGCCCATGGAGCCGGTGACGTCGAAGAGCACCGCGATGGCAAGGGAGCCGGGGTGCTCGTCGGAGTCACGGCTCTCCCGGACGGTCAGGCCGTGCGGGTCGAGCGACTGGTGTGCGCGCCAGGTGTGCCGGGGCGCGCTGTGCCGGACCTGGTCGCTGTAGGCGAAGGCGTCGGTGCCCGAGGCGGCGCGATAGCGCGCGGCGGCGTCGTAGACGTTGGTGGACCAGCTTCCGCTGCCCATGGTCGTCCCCCTTGCGGTGGTGTGGTGTGCGGTGGCTCCAGCGGGTGGCGCCGGTCGGTCACGCGGGGCGCGCGGCCGGCATCGTGAACGGCCGGAAGGTGCGCGGCCCGTAGAGCCGTTCCAGCAACTCGTCGAGTTCGGCGAGCAGTTGCCAGGCGTCCTGCGGGCGCCGGCGCTGCTCGGGCAGGGTGCAGCCGCGCAGGAAGGCGCGGATCGGCGGCGGTGCCAGGTCGCCGGTCAGCGCCCCGACGCACAGCGACGCGAGGTGGATGTCGGTGGCCGGGGTCGCCGGCAGGTGCGCCGGCGCCTCGGGCGGATAGCTGCCGACGTGCCGGTGCGGCAGGACGGGGAGGTCGGTGCCGGTCGCGGTGGCGTAGCACCAGTCGATCAGCACCAGGCCGTGCAGGCCGGGGTGGATCAGCACGTGCTCGGGGAAGACCGCGCCATGGATCAGCCGGGCGCGGTGCGCCCAGCCCAGCGCCGTCAGCAGGCGCCGCCACATCCAGGCGGCGTCCCTCGGATCGAGTCCGCCGGGGTGGGCCGCGGCGACCTCGGCGAGGGTGTGGAAGCCGGTGAGCGGCGCGAAGGCGTCCACCACCTGCTCGGTGCCGTCGCCGTGCCGCAGGCGGAAGCTCTCGATCAGGGTGGGGGCGTACGCGCGGTGCCGTGCCTCGCCGACCGTGCGCAGCCGGGTCAGCACGGCGGCCTCGTGCTCCATCAGGTCGTTGTCCCGCGGCTTGCGGGGGATCTTGAGGACGGCGTCGCGGCGGTCGCCGTCGTGACCGTAGCGGGCGGCGCGGACGAAGGCGAGGTCGCCCTCGGCGATCAACGGGCCGAGTACGTAGCGGTGCTCCCCGCCGGTGACCGTCTCCTGCCGGGGCCGCCTGGCCTCCCAGGCGGCGCTGAGCCGGGCGAAGGCCGCGGCCGCCTGGGAGGCGCGGCCCGCGGGCGCCGTGTCGGGGTGCAGCAGCAGGGCGAGGCGGTGGTAGAGCCTGGCGGCCTCCCGCGGGTCGGCGGGGAAACCGCCGCTCAGCGCGGCGAGGGCGTCGTCGAAGTCGGCGGGGCGGGGGGTGGCGGCGCCCGCCGTGGCGGGGCCGGAGGCGGCGCCGGTCATCGCACCCCCGCTTCGCGGTCGGGGCGCAGCAGCGCCGGGTGCAGCAACCGGGCGTCACCGGCCCGGTAGAGGCGGGCGCGCGGACCGCCGCGGCTGCCAGGCCGGGAGTCGGTCTCGCCGGTGGACTCCACGAAGCCCGGCACGGACAGCACCTTGCGGTGGAAGTTCCCGGCGTGCAGCGGCGCGCCCCAGACCGTCTCGTAGACCTCCCGCAGCTCGGTGATGGTGAAGGTCTCGCCGAGGAAGGCGGTGGCCAGCGGTGTGTACTCGATCTTCGCCCTGGCCCGCTCCAGCCCGTCGGCGAGGATCACGCCGTGGTCGAAGGCCAGGTTGCCGGTCGCGCTGTCAGGACCGGGCCGGCGGACGGCACCACCCCCGTAGGTCCCGGTCCGCCGACCCTGCTCGAAGGGACGCGGACCTGCCTCGTCCGGTTGCCCCGTTGGTGATATTGCCTCGACCGGCAGCCAGCCCGCGCCGGCCGCGTCTCCGCCGGCCTGCGCGTCCGGCAGTCCGGGCGCGAAAGCGAGGTAGGCCACCGAGACGACATGCATCCGCGGGTCCCGGTGCGGGCTGCCGTACGAGCCGAGCTGTTCGAGGTGCACCCGGCCGAGGGCGGCGGCGTCCAGGCCGGTCTCCTCGGCCAGTTCGCGGGCCGCGGCCTCGTCCAGCGATTCCCGGCCGGACCGGACGAAACCGCCGGGCAGCGCCCAGTGGCCCGCGAACGGCTGCCCGCCGCGCTCCACGGCGAGCACCTGCAGCCGGCCCGCCCGCAGCGTCAGCGCCACCACGTCCACGGTGACGGCGATCGGGTCGAAGGCGCGCGGGTCGTACTCGGCCAGGAAGTCCCGTTCCGCCTGCGTGCCGTGCGGCTCGGTCATGACGGGCACTGCCTTCCCACGCTGCTCAGCGTCGTCATTCTCATGATGAGTATTTCTCCCTACGAGAAGAACGTAGCACGGGGTGGCGGGAGCGTCCACGGCGGATCAGGAACTTTCCGTGGCGCACGACGGCTTGACGCTCCGTCACCGCCGGGGAACACTTCCGGCAGCGCGACGCCGGTCGGGGGGAAGGGAGTTGCGCACTCCGGCATCCGCGCACGCCCATTCCCGACACGGTCGTCACCGACCGGGCAAGGGAGCGTGACATGAGCCAGACCGTCCCGACGTATGTGGCCGCCATCGACCAGGGCACCACCTCCACCCGCTGTCTGATCTTCGACGCGGCAGGGCAGGTCGTCGCGTCGGACCGGCGCGAGCACCGGCAGATCCTGCCCAGGCCCGGCTGGGTCGAGCACGACGCCACCGAGATCTGGGCCAAGGTCCAGGCCGTGGCGTCGGGCGCGCTGGCCAGGGCCGGCCTGCGGCCCGACCAGCTGACGGCGCTGGGCATCGCCAACCAGCGTGAGACGGCGGTGCTGTGGGACCGGGCCACCGGCCGCCCGGTGCACAACGCCGTGGTCTGGCAGGACACCCGCACCGCCGCGCTGTGCTCGGAACTCGGCGGCACCTACGGGCAGGACCGCTTCCGCGACACCACCGGGCTGCCGCTCGCCCCCTACTTCTCCGGGCCGAAGGTCGCCTGGCTGCTCGACCACGTGCCCGGGCTGCGGCACCGGGCCGAGCACGGCGAGATCGCCTTCGGGACCATCGACTCCTGGCTGATCTGGAACCTCACCGGCGGCACCGCGGGGGGTGTGCACGTCACCGACGTCAGCAACGCCTCGCGCACCCTGCTGATGGACCTGCAGACCCTGGACTGGGACCCGGCGATCCTGGCCGCCATGGACATCCCCGAGGCGGTCCTGCCGCGGATCCGCCCCTCGGCCGAGGTCTACGGACTGGCCACCGGCCGGCTCGCGGGCGTGCCCGTGGCCGCCGCGCTCGGCGACCAGCAGGCCGCGCTGTTCGGGCAGACCTGCTTCGACCTCGGTGAGGCCAAGAACACCTACGGCCCGGGCAGCTTCCTGCTGCTGAACACCGGGGAGCGCCCCGTCCCCTCCGCCAGCGGCCTGCTCACCACGGTCGCCCACCAGTTGGGCGGCGAACGGCCGGTGTACTGCCTGGAGGGCTCGATCGCGATCACCGGGGCACTGGTGGAGTGGCTGCGCGACCGGCTCGGCGTGATCCGCACCGTCGAGGAGATCGAACCGCTGGCCGCCAGCGTCCCCGACAACGGCGGCGCCTACGTCGTACCCGCCTTCTCCGGCCTCTTCGCGCCCTACTGGCGGTCCGACGCGCGCGGCGTGGTCACCGGCCTGACCGCGTACGTCACCAAGGCGCATCTGGCCAGGGCCGTCCTGGAGGCGACCAGCTGGCAGACCCGCGAGGTGGTCGACGCGATGCAGCAGGACGCGGGAGTGCGGATCGGCGCGCTGCGGGTGGACGGCGGCATGACCGTCAACGGGCTGCTGATGCAGCACCAGGCCGACGTGCTGGGCGTGCCGGTGATCCGCCCGGTGGTCGCCGAGACCACCAGCCTGGGCGCCGCCTACGCCGCCGGGCTGGCCACCGGGGTGTGGGACGGGACGGACACGCTCAAGGCGCACTGGCGGGAGGACACCCGCTGGAAGCCGGCGATGTCCGGCCAGACGCGGGTCCGCGAGTACCGGCGCTGGAAGAAGGCCGTGGAGCGCAGCTTCGGCTGGCTGGACGACGACGAACCCGCGGTCCCCGCCGGCCGGGGCGGCTGAGCCGGCGGGACGACCCGCGGCGGACGGGCGCCGGCGGGGGCGGTCAGGTGGCGGCGGGCGCCCGGCGGCCGGCCGCCATCGCGGCGGCGTGCTCGACCACCGTGATCAGCACCTGCTTGGCCGACTCCCGCTCCCGCGCGTCGCACAGCACCACCGGCACCCCCGGGTCGAGGTCCAGCGCCTCGGTGACCACGTCGGGGGCGTGCAACTGGGCGCCGTCGAAGCAGTTCACCGCGACAGCGAAGGGGATGGCGCGCCGCTCGAAGTAGTCGATCGCGGCGAAGCAGTCCTCCAGCCGCCGGGTGTCGGCGAGCACCACGGCGCCCAGCGCGCCCTGCGCCAGCTCGTCCCACAGGAACCAGAACCGGTCCTGCCCCGGGGTGCCGAACAGGTAGAGCACCAGGTTCTCGCGCAGCGTGATCCGGCCGAAGTCCATGGCCACGGTGGTGGTGTGCTTGCCCTCGACGCCCGCGAGGTCGTCGACCGGGCGCCCCGCCTCGCTGAGTGCCTCCTCGGTCCGCAGCGGCCTGATCTCGCTGACCGTGCCGACCAGGGTCGTCTTGCCGACCCCGAAGCCGCCGGCGACCAGCAGCTTGAGCGCGACCGGCTCCGCAGCGGACGGCGGACGGCGGCGCTCGGCGTGGGCGATGGCCATGGTGTCTTCTACTTCCGTGCGGAGATGCGGACTTGGGGGGATTCGCAGGGGGATACCAGCAGCCTAGCGGTCGCTACAGCGCCCGCAGGCCGTTGATGACCTCGCGCAGGATGCTCTCGTCGGGCAGTTCGGCCGGCGGCACCGGCTGGTGGACCATGACGTGCCCGGCCTCCAGCAGGTCGCCGATGAGCACCCGGACGACGCCGACCGGCAGGTCGAGGTCGGCGGCGAGCTCCGCGACCGACACCGACTGCACCCGGCAGCGCTCCACGATGTCCAGGTGCTCGGGCGACAGGGTGCTGTCGTCGTCGACATCCGCGTCGGCCTCGTCGCTCCGCGCCATCACCAGGGCGATCAGGTCGAGCTTCGCCTCGGCCGCGTGGCTCGTACGCCCACGGGTCATCGCGTAGGGCCGTACCACCGGCCCTGCCGCGTCGTCGTACCAGCGGTCCGATTCAGACGTCATGTCACCCCGTCACCCCCAAGTCCGCTCGCCGGCCGTCAGCCGCTCAGTGCTGTGCCGCCGCTGTGCCTCGGCTCGGCGGCCAGATGGACCCCCACCCGCTTGACCAGCAGGGCCATCTCGTACGCCACCTGCCCGACGTCGGAGTCGGAGTCGGCCAGCACCGCGAGGCAGCTGCCGTCCCCCGCCGCCGTGACGAACAGGAACGCGTCGTCCAGTTCGACGATGGTCTGCCGGACCCGCCCGGCGTCGAAGTGCCGGCCGACGCCCTTGGCCAGGCTGTGGAAGCCCGAGGCGACCGCCGCGAGATGCTCCGAGTCCTCGCGGGTCAGGCCGTCGGAAGCGCCGGTGGCCAGGCCGTCCCCGGAGAGCACCAAAGCCTTGCGGATACTGGCCACCCGTGTGACCAAATCGTCCAGGAGCCAGCTCAGCTCTCGTGTCGGGCTCGATGCTGCAGTCATCGACCGTTCCCCTCAGGTGTCGTTCTCGGTGCTGTCGTCGATGGGTCGTCGCCGGGAGCCGCGCCGCCGTCCGGCTCGGCCTCCGCTGCTTGCCGGCCGCGCTGCCAGCCGCGCTGGATCGCGGACATCCGATCGCGTACCTCGTCGGCGGACCGCTCCCGGCCGCCGCCGCGCTCCGCGTCGTCCGGTCCTGACCGCGCCGCCTCGGCCCGCAACTGCGGTGCCAGGCTGGCCTGTCTGACCCGCTTGGGCAGCACGACACCGCCGTCCGTGCCGCCCTCGGACGGCTCGGGCGCCGCGGCGGCCGCCTCCGCCGCGCCGGCCGTCTCCTGCCGCGGGCGGGGCAGCGACGGCACGGCCGTCACCGCCCGCGGCACCTGCGGGGCCGCCGTACGGGGCCGGCGGCGCGGCAGCGGCATCGGGGCGGCGGGGGCCTGCTCCTCGGCGCCGCCGACCGGGTCGTCCGGGTCGTCCAGCGCGTCGAGGCCCCGGGCGAAGGCCGCGGTCAGCGACTCCTCGTCGTGCGAGGCGTGCTCCTTGTGCCGCTCGCCGCCGATGTCGTCCACGCCTTCGAGACCCCACTGCCGGAACGTGTGCTCGGTGTCGCCCGCCGCGTCCAGGCCCAGCGGCTGCGTGGCGCCGGGCAGTTGGGTGCCGCCGGTGTCCTCGCCGGTGTCGCTGAGCAGCGTCTCGGAGATCATGACGACGGCGGTGGTGCCGCCGTACGCCGACTGCCGCAGCGAGACCCGCACGTTGTGCCGCTGGGCGAGCCGGCTGACCACGAACAGGCCGAGCCGGTCGGTGTCGGACAGCTCGAACTCGGGCGTCTCGGCGAGCCGCAGGTTCGCTTCGAGCAGCGCGTCGGGGGTCAGGCCGAGACCGCGGTCGTCGATCTCCAGGACGAATCCGTTGGCGACCGGCTCGCCGTGCAGCTTGACGGTGGTGTGCGGCGGCGAGAACACCGCGGCGTTCTCGATGAGTTCGGCGAGCAGGTGGGTGAGGTCGGCGACCGCGGCGCCGGCGACGGCCAGCCGCGGCAGCCGGCGCACCTCGATGCGCTCGTAGTCCTCGACCTCCGCGATCGCGGCACGGACCACGTCCATCAGCTGCACGGGCTTGCGCCACTGCCGGGAGGGGGCCGCGCCGGACAGGATGACCAGGCCCTCCGCGTGCCGGCGCATGCGGGTGGTCATGTGGTCGAGCCGGAAGAGGTCGGCCAGCTCCTCGCTGTCCTCGGCGCGGCGTTCCATGGCGTCCAGCAGGGTCAGTTGGCGGTGGAGCAGCACCTGGCTGCGGCGGGCGAGGTTGACGAAGACCTCCGAGACGCCCTTGCGCAGGTCGTTCTGCCGGACGGTGGCCTCCACGACGGCCCGCTGGAGGGTGTTGAGCGCCTTGCCGACGTGGCCGATCTCGTCGTCGGCGTACTCCAGCCGCGGCACCTCGGTCTCGACGTCGATCTGCTCACCGGCCGCCAGCCGGCGCATGACCCGTGGCAGCCGGGTGCCGGAGACCTCCTGGGCCTCCCTGCGCAGCCCGGTCAGGTCCCTGATCAGGCCGCGGCCGATGCGTACGGAGACGAACACCGAGGCGATCACCGCGATCAGGCCGACGCCGCCGACGAAGGCGGCCTCGACGATCGCGGTGGTGGCGATCGGGTGGTTGCGGTCGCTGAGCCGGCTCTCCGAGGCGGCGTCGAGCCGGCCCAGATCGTCCATCGCGGTCGCGGCGACCCCGGGCCAGGACAGCTGGGCCGCGACGATCGGCGCACGGTCGACGCCGCCGGCGATCACCGCGTCCTCCGCGGAGCGCAGCGCCTTGCCGTCGCCTTGCTTCCAGTACGCGTCGTAGGGCGCGCGCTCGTCGTCGGTCAGCTGCCACAGGCTGTTGTCGTAGTAGTTGCGCTGCTCCGCCACCGCGAAGGTGTAGGACCGCAGTTCGGCCCCGCTCATGTGCCCGGTGCTGATCGCGGCGGCCATCAGCGCGTCCTCGCGGCTGACCTCGTCGCGGGCACGGCCGAGTTGGACGACGGCGCGGTGCTGGTCGTCGAGTTGCAGGTTGTTGTGCGGGTTGAGGGAGTCGAACAGCTGGAAGGCAGGTTCCGTCATCGAGTTGTACGCCTCGAAGACGTCGTTGCGGCTGATCCGGCCGTCGTCGGCCCGCTTGCGCAGCGAGGTGAGGCCCTCGACGGTGCTGAGGAAGGTGTCGAGCCGGGTGCGCGCCTCGGGCTCGAGCGAGCCGCGCACGCCGGAGGCGGCGACCCGGGTGCGCATCTTCGCGATCGACGCGTCGGTGGCCTGCTGCTGCTTGTTGTAGCCGATCCTGGCCTGGGAGTCCCGGGTGTTGGCGACGTAGATCATCGCCGCCCGGCGCTCCTGCTGGAGGCTCTGGACCGCGTCCTGACCGGGGTAGCCGACGTTGTCGACCACTCGCTGGACGTCCGGCCGGTCAAGCAGCGCGCGGCCGGTCACCGTGGCGGCGAAGGCCCAGATGACCGTCAGTGACACCAGAGGGATCAGCAGCAGCGCCACGATCTTCCGGCGGATCGTCGTACCGCGAAAGCTCATGGCCTCCCCAACGTCTCCCCCGCTGTGGGGGCGTCTGACTCGTTTAATCGGCGTGAGCCTACTACCGCCTCAGGGGTAACTCGAAAGTCTGTCTGTGGGTTGGGCAGGTCTGCGGCGAAACGTACCCCGGAATGCACCTGGGGGATTCGGGGCAGCCACTCTTCATGGACTTCCAACGGCGGACCGTATGGGTCGAAGAGACCGCCAGCCGACCGCGGATGGCCGATCCGGTGCGGGCCGCCGCGGTGCGGGCGGGACTGATCGCCGCGGTGGCCCTGGTGCAGACGATCATCGACGTGCTGCTCGCGGCCGGGCACTCCTGGCTGTCCGCGCCGGTGCTGCTGACCACGGTGCTCACCTCGGTCGTGGCCACCTGGGCGGTGCTCGACGTGTGGGTGACGCGGCAGGTGTGGAATCAGCGCAACGGTGTGGTGTCGAGCCCGAGCAGCGCCGCCCGGGCCCTGCGCCGGGAGCGGCGCAGGGCCCGGCGGCAGGCACGCAGGGCCAGGTCGCAGGGTGGCTCGGCTGCGACGGCCGGTTCGGGCCGGGCGGCGGGACGGCGGCACGTGCCGCGGCACCTGGGGGTGTGAGCGCTCAGCGCCCGGCAGGGCGGCCGGCGGTGGTGCCGTCCGGTACGGCTGAGGCCGGTGCCGCCGCCGGTTCCGGTGCGGCCGGCGGTGCGGGTGGGGTTTCTGCGGCCGGTGCCGGGGCGGCTTCCGCTGCCGCTTCGTGGGCGGCTTCCGGCGGGCGGCGGAACATCCGGGTGGCGGTGATCTCGCCGTGCACCTGCTCGCCGTGCGGGTCCTGGACCGGAAGTCCGGGCCTGAGGTGTTCCTCGACGCTGATGTATTTCAGCCCCGCCCGCAGATCCGCGTCATTGCGCAGCCTGACCACGAGCGGGAATTCGGCGAGGGCGGTCGTGTCGAATAGCCCCGTCGTGTAGATGAGCTGCACACCGAGCGCGTCGGCCACCGCCCGCTGGAGCTCCAGCAGATACGTGGCATTGGCCCGGCCGATCGGATTGTCGAGGAAGAGCGTGCCGGCGTGCCGCTGCCGGTCCCTGCCGCGGTCGTTGCTCCGCAGCGCGGCCATGGTGCAGTACAGCGCGATGGCGGCGGTGAGCAGCTGCCCGCCGGAGAACACGTCGCCCATCTGGCCGACGGGGACGCGCTCGGCCCGCAGTACCGCGTCGGGCTTCAGGATCTCCACGGCGATACCCCGCGGCTGGAGGGCCGCGCCGACCCCGCGCAGCAGCAGTGACATCCCGTCCCGCCGCAGGTCGGAGTTCTTGCGCAGCGCCGACCTGGTCGCCTCGTCGATGACCTCGCCGAGGCGCTCGGTGAGCAGCGCCTGGTCGGGGTCGTCGAAGCGGATCCGGAGGAATTCCTGGCCCGACCACTCGCCCAGGCCCTCGGGCAGCCGGGACAGCCGCTGGGCCGAGCGCAGCGTGGCGAGCGCCGACTCGACCAGGCCGCGCAGCCGGTCCACGATGATGTCCCGGTTGCGCTCCAGCTGGCCCAGCTCGTCGGTCAGCACCCGCAGCCGGGGGGCGAAGGCCGCCGCCCAGGCGGCCGCGTGCTCGGGCAGCGCCGCGCCGGGCAGCTCCCTGATCTGCTGCCTGGCCGGGGTCCTGACCTGTTCGAAGCGGACCGCGTTGGCGTGCCTGACCAGGACGTCCGCGGCCTCGCGCAGGTGGGCGTCGGCCGCCGACAGGTCGGCGGCGCAGCCGCGCAGGCCGCGCCGGGCCTCGGCGGCGGCCTGCCTGGCCGCCTCCTGGCTGCCCGGATACGGCTGCGGCTCCTCCTCGTCGGGGTGCTGCTGCGGCCCGCCGTCCCGCAGCAGGTCGCGCAGCAGCGCGGCGGTCTCGTCGAAGCCGCCGGCCGCGTCCTCGGCGGCCCGGTGGGCCGCGACCAGGTCGGCGTGCGCGGCGGTGGCCAGCTCCAGGGCCTCGGTACGGGCGGCGACCTCGGTGGTGGCCGCGCGCAGCAACTCCTGGGCGTGGTCGGCGTCGCGCGGCTGGAGGGCCTCAGGCAGCTCGGTGTGGTGCGGTGCGCCGTCGTGCGGCGCGAGGCGTTCGGCTTCGCCGCGGAGGCGGCCCAACTGCTCGCTGGCGGTGGAGGCGCGGGATTCCAGGGTCTGTACGAGCGCTTCCGCGCGCCCGGCCGCGGCCTGCCTGGACGGCCCGTCCGAGCCGTCAGGACCTTCGAGCAGCTGGGCTGCGCGGCTGCGTACCTTGTTGGTGAGCCGGTCCAGTTCGACCAGCGCGGCATTCTCGGTGCTCTCCGCCCTGGCCTGTTCGGCCCGCAGGTCGGCGCCGACGCCGACCTTCTCGTAGACCTCGGAGGCCGCGCGGTACGCCTCCCGCAGTGCGGGCAGCGACCTGGCCGTGTCCGCCTCCGGGGTGGCGGCCGCCGCGCCGTCGTCGGGGGCGCCAGCGATCTCGGACCGTTCCGCGCGCAGGACGCGGGCGGTGCGGCGGGCGTCGTCCGAGGCGCGCTGGGCGGCCCTGCGGTCCTCGTCGGCGGCGCGGGCCTGCGCCAGGCAGGCCTCGGCGCGGGCCTCCGCCTCCGCCGCGTCGGCGGACAGTTCGCGGGCCCTGCGCTGCCAGCCGGCCCGCTCGCGCAACCGGTGGGCGAGTCCGGCCAGCGCGTCGGCGGCCCGGCGGGCCTGCTCGGCGGCGGCCCTGCGGGTGTCGCTGTCCTGCGCGGCCTCCGCGGCGACGGCCTCGGCCTCGGCGCGGGCGGCGCGCGCCTCGGACAGTTCCGCCCGGGTGCGCTCGACGGTCTCCCGGGCGGCCGCGGTCTCCGCGGCCAGCTCGGCGAGCCGGCCCTGCGGGCAGGCGGCGCGCCAGGAGGCCAGCCGTGCCGCCAGGGTGCGGTCGTGGGCGAGGCGGCCCGCGAGTGTCCTGATCTCCCCCTCGCGTGCCGTCGCCCTGGCCCGCAGCGCCTGGCGCTCGCCGTCCGCGGCGAATTCGTCGTGCATCGCCGGATTCGGCGGTACCAGGAAGACGTCCGGCTCGGTGCCTGCTGCCGGCGGCGGGGCGAGCAGCGCGGCGGCGGTGCCGACGGCGACGGTGGAGCGCGGCAGCAGGGCCGCCTGGGCCAGGACGTCCCTGGCCCGCAGGTAGGTGCCGGGGTCGGTCACCACGACCCCGTCGACCAGCTCGGGGCGTGCCGCGAGCACCACGGCGTGGTCCACCGGGTCCACGGCCTGGGCGAGATAGCGCCAACCGGGCAGCGCGGGAATGCCGTGCTCGCCCAGATACTCGACCGTGGCCAGCACGTCGGGCCCCGGGGGCAGCAGTCCCCCGTCGCCGAGCGCCCCGAGGATCCGGGCGTCGTCCGCCGCGGCGGTCCGCAGCTCGAACAGCTGCCGCTCGGCGGCCGCGACGGCGTTGTCCAGCAACTCCCGCAGCGGCTCGGCGAATTCGTCGAGCATGCCGGGGCTGATCCCGCCGTCCTGCCCGGTGCCGCCGCTGCGGGCGGCCGGTGCGGCCTGACCGTGCCGGGCGGTGTCCTCCGCGGCGCCGGGGGCCGGGGCGCCATCCGACCGCTCCCCGTCGGCGGCGGCCCCCGGCGCGCTGTCGCCGGCGGGGGCCGTGCGGGCGGCCGGGACGCCGTGCGGGGCGGACGAGGCGTCGGGCGGGGCGGACGAGGCGTCGGTGCGCGGGGCGGGGAGGCTGAGCAGGGCGGTCAGGCGGGAGTCGGTGGTCAGCGAGGTGGCGGCCACGGTCGCCGCGGCCAGGGCGGACTCCGCGGTGGCCGCGGCGTCGGTGGCGCGGGCCGCGGCGAGCTCCGCGCGGGACTCGGCCGCCGCGGCCTCCCGGGCGCGGGCTGCCTCGGTGCGGGCGGCCTCGGCGGCGGCCAGGGACAGGGTGGCGGCCGACTCCTCGGCGTCGGCGGCGGCCAGGGCCGCGCGGGCCGGGTCGGCGTTCGGCGCGGAGTCGTCGAGCCAGCCGGAGCGTACGGCCTGCGCGGTCTCCTGTTCGACCTCGGCGAGCCGCTGGGCGAGGTGCCCGGTCTCGCTGCGGGCGCGCTGGGCCTCGGTGGCGGCGGCGGTCGCGTCGCGGTGCGCGGTCTCGGAGCGCGCCTGGAGCTCCGCCGAGCGCTCCTCCTCCTCGTCGGCCTGCCGTTCGGCGCGGGCGGCGGCGCCGTGCAGCGCGCGTACCAGCTCGGCGGCCGCCGTGGTGCGGGCGGCGAGCGCGGGGGCGGCGTCCCTTTCCGCCTCGCGGATGGCCGCGCTGACCCGCTGCAGCCTGTCCCCCGCGGCCCGTTGCCGCAGGACGGTCTCGGCGGCCTGCCAGGCCGCGTGCAGGGTGCGCGCGTCGCCCAGCTCGCGGCGCAGCGCGGCCGCGCCCTTGTCCGCCGCGGCCAGCGCGAGCGACGCGTGCCGGTAGGCGATCTCGGCCGCGGTCAGCGCGCTGCCGGCCCGTGCCTGCTCGGCGTCGGTGACGGTGTGCGCGGCCCGCGCCATGTCCTGCGCGATCTCGCCGGTCCTGGCGCGTTCCTGCTGGGCGCGGGCGGTCAGCCGCCGGGCCAGCGCGCGGGTGCGGCGCTCTGACTGGGCGTGCACCGCGCGGGCCCGGTCGCGGGCCTCGGCGCCGTCGACGATCCGCTCAAGCAGGTCCAGGGAGCCGGCGGTGAAGTCGCGCTCCGCCGTCAGTTCCGCCCGGCGGCCGAGCTTGCCCGCGAAGCCGTGGACCAGGTCGGCGAGGCCGTCGGTGTCGCGGGTGTCGGTGACCGCGCGCAGCAGCAGGTCGGTGAAGTCGGAGTCCTTCTTGACCGCGAAAAGGCCCGCGGCCTCGCCCTCGTCGGCGTTCATCTCCCGCTGGTAGCGGAACAGTTCGGGGTCGAGGCCGAGCTCGCCGAGGTGTTCGTTCCACCGGTCGTGGATCTCCTCCCACACCACGTCCAGGTGCGGATACGCCTTGCCCGCCTCGGTGAGCGCGTCCCTGAAGCCCTTCATGGTGCGGCGCCTGCCGCGTGCCCCCGAGACGCCCTCGACCGGCGGGCGTACCGCCGTGGACTCGGCGACCGGCAGCGAGTCCAGGCTCATCCCCGGGCCGGGCCGGAAGGAATACCAGGCCTCGGCGAACTTGCGCGGGTCGGCGGAGACCTGGCGGCCGCGCCACTCGCTGACCTTGCCGGCCACCACCAGCTCGCCGGTCAGGGTGTGCTGCCACTCCAGCGCGACATGACCGCAGTCCTCGGCCAGCAGGAACTTGCGCAGCACACCGGAACTGGCGCCGCCGAGGGTGTTGCGGTGGCCCGGCAGCATCACCGAGAAGATCAGCTTGAGCAGGACGGACTTCCCGCCGCCGTTCTCCAGGAAGAGCACTCCGGCGGGGGCCGGGCGGCGCGGCGGGCCGGCCGGCTCGTCGGCGAAGAAGTCGCCCTGCGCCGGTGCGGGCAGCGGCACAGGTTCGCCGACGCCCCGCAGGTCGAGCACCGTGTCGGCGTAGCGCGCACCCGCGGGCCCGATGGAGTAGAGGCGGAGTCGGGAAAGCTCGTACATGCGGCGGACTCTCGTGGCTGGGTAGGGGAAGTGGGCTCGGGCGGCGGCGCGTTCAGACAGAGCTGTGGAAGGGCAGTCCGGCGTCCGCGACCAGGTCCGAGCCGTCGTCGGAGGCGGCCGCGGGCAGCAGGCTCGCGGTGCCGTCGGTGACCGGTACGACGCCCAGGTCGAGAAGCTCGGCCATCGCCGCGCTGCCCGCCATGTCGCGGACCTGGAGCTGGTAGCGGGCGGTGGTGCGGTACGTGCCGCCCGACTCGTCGCCGGTGCGCTGCAGGAAGCCGGAGTCGACCAGGAAGGCGACCGCCTTGCCGATGATGCCGGTGGTCGAACTCGCCAGCCGCCTGGCGTCCTTGGTGGCGCCGGTGGCGCTGCGCCTGGTGTAGACCCGCCAGGCCGCCTCCAGGCCGGGGGCGTCGGTGGCCGGGTCGGAGTTCTCACCGGTCTCGTCGGCGCGCTCCTCCAGCCGCCGGCAGGCCTGGCGGACGAAGGCGTCCACCCCGTTGACCGTGATGCGGCCGATGTAGCCGTCGTCGGCCAGATCCTCGGGGCGCGGGAAGGCCAGCGCGGCGGCGGCCAGATGCGCCAGACCGTGCAGGAAGCGGTCGCCCGCGTCGGAGGCGGCCCGGCGGGCGTAGTCGCCCATCCGGACGGCGAAGACCGAGTCCTCGCCCGCCGCGACGGCCATACCGGCCCGCGGTGACACCTCCAGGACGACCAGGCCGAGCCCGGCGGCCACCGCGTCGGCGATCCGGGCGAAGCCGGGGTCCTCGCGGTGCCGTCTGACCAGCTCCGCGTACTCCACGTCCCGGGCGGGCAGCAGCTTCGGCTGCAGGCCGAAGCCGACCAGGCGGGCGGCGTCGGCGACGTCGCCCGCGGTCAGGGCCGCGCCGGACCGCGGGATCTCGCGCGGGTCGTGGGCGTCCCGGGGGTGGGCGCCGTCCCTGGCGTCCGTCCCGTCGTCGCGGTGGTCGCTCACGTCGTTCTCTCTTTCGGGTCCGCGGGGCTGGCGGTGAGGCGGGCGGTGCCGAGGATGAGGTCGGCGCCGCCGAAGTCGGGGTCGTCGAGCTCGGTGCCGTCGTCCACCGCGAAGAGCACCTGCGGCTCGCCCTGCCGCACCGCGGTGCCCACCGGCGGCGACGCGGCGTGCAGCGCCAGCAGCGCGACCAGATACGGCAGGTCGGGGTCCGAGCGGCGGGCCTGGGCCAGCAGTCCGGACAGCCGGCGCGGCGCGTCGTGCGGCAGGTCGAGCAGGTCGAGGGCGGACTCCAGCTGCTCGTCGGAGAAGCGGCTGTCGTCCGGGGTGGCGACGAGGTCGGGCTCGGGCATCTCCGCGCCCAGATGGTCGCGTTCGACCGGCGGCGTCAGCAGCAGGTCGACCAGGTCGGTGACCCGCACCGCGGCCGGTGTCCGCAGTCCGGTGCCACGGGCGAAGAACGCGTCGGTCACCCGCGAGGCGCGCTCCACCGGCAGCGGCAGCAGCGGGGCGACCAGCTGGCCGTACAGGTCGAGCCCGGCGCGGGCGGGCGGCGCGGCGAAGGCCTGCCGGTCCTGCTCGGCCCTGAACAGCGGCCCGGCCTCCAGCAGCCGGGACTGCAGCTGGGTGTGCCGCCGGATGCAGTCCTTGACGATGTCGACGAGCTCGGCGGCCCGCCGCTTGTGCTCGGGCTCCTCCGCCTCGTCGCGCGCCTTGCGGATGTTGGTCAGGATCGCGTTCTCGTGGCGGTAGCGGTCGGCGACGTGGTCGAGGGCCTCGGCGATCATGTCGGGGACCTGCCGCAGCCAGTCCACCGCCCGCACGTTGCGGCGGGTGGCCTCCAGGGTGCGGCGCAGCGTCTCGGCGTACTGCACCGTGCGGTAGCGCGCCTGCTCGGCGGCGAGTTGGGCGTCGGCCAGCCTGCCGCGGCTGATCAGCACCTCCAGCTTGACCTCGGCGGCGATCTGGGCGCTGGTGACGTCGGTGTCGAGGGCGCCCACCAGGACGTTGACCGCCTCGTCGGTGGTGCGCAGGTAGACGCTGCCGCCGGAGCCGGCCACCTCCTCGATCAGCTTGAAGTCGTAGTCCCGCCGCACGTAGGCGCCGTCCGCGGCGAACGTGCCGTAGACGGCCCGGAATCCGCGGTCGGCGCTGCCCACGTTGATCAGATTCTCCAGCACCCAGCGGGCCACCCGCTCGTGCTCGGCGTGGCTGCGGCCGGGGGCCTGGGCGGCGACCCGGGGCAGCACCCTGGCCACTATCTGGTCGTGGTCGGCGCCGGTGTCGAAGTCCATGTTGAGCGTGACCAGGTCGATCGCGGCCAGCGCGACCTCCGCCATCGCATACACCGAATACTCGCCCGCGAGGTTGGCCTTGCGGACGTCGAGGTCGTGCAACGGCGCGGTGCAGGCGAGTGCCTTGAGCCGGCGGGCCAGGCCCTCGTCGGCGGCGGGGCCCGGGGCCGGCCGGGCGGCACCCGGCAGGGGATACGGGACGGTGCTGGTCACGCCCCACACATTAGGCGGTGCCACCGACAACGAACGAAACGGCACGGATCGCCACGGGGCGGGCACCCGTTGTCGGTGCGGGATGCCATGATCGGAGCGCGGGCATCCTACGGCAGCGGTGGACACGACGGGCGGATCACCATGGCGGGCACGGACATCGGGGCGGGCGGCGAGGCCGAGGGCGACGCGGTCGTCGACCTCAACGCCGACCTCGGCGAGGGCTTCGGACGCTGGCACCTCACCGACGACGAGGCGCTGCTGTCGGTGGTCACCAGCGCGAACGTCGCCTGCGGCTTCCACGCCGGCGATCCGGCGACGATGCGGCGGGTGTGCGAGCGGGCCGCGGTCGGCGGGGTGCGGATCGGGGCGCAGGTGTCCTACCGCGACCTGGCCGGCTTCGGGCGCCGCTCGATGGACGTGCCGCCGGCCGAGCTGACCGCCGAAGTCGCCTACCAGATCGGGGCGCTGGAGGTCTTCGCGCGCGCGGCCGGTGCGACGGTGGCGTACGTCAAGCCGCACGGCGCGCTGTACAACCGGGCGGTGCACGACACCGAGCAGGCCGCGGCCGTCGTGGCGGGCGTCGTGCTCGCCGGCGGGCTGCCCGTGCTGGGCCTGCCCGGCTCGCAGTTGCTGTCCGCCGCCACCGCCGCGGGGCTGCGCACGGTGAACGAGGCCTTCGCCGACCGCGCCTACACGGCGCAGGGCACGCTGGTCTCGCGCCGCGAGCCGGGCGCGGTGTTGGGCGAGCCGGACGAGGTGGTGGCCCGGGCGGTGCGGATCGCCTCCGGCGACGGGGTGACGTCGGCGGACGGCCGGCCGGTACGGATCGCGGCGCGCTCGCTGTGCGTGCACGGCGACACCCCGGGAGCCGCGCGGCTGGCCGCCCGGGTGCGGCAGGCACTGGAGGCGGCCGGGCTGCGGGTGGCGGCGTTCGCATGAGGGGCGAGGTGGCGGCGGCGTGAAGTGTCGGGTGCTGGCGATGGGCCGAGGTGCCGTGCTGGTCGAGACCGAGGACGGTGAGCGTGCGCAGGCGCTGCACGCCGAGTTGCTGCGGCGGCGCGCGGCCGGGGAGTTCCCCGAGGTGCGGGAGATCGTGCCGGCGGCGCGCACCGTGCTGGTCGGCGGCCTCGCCGACCCGCGTGCCTTCGCCGCCGAGGTGACCGCCTGGGACGTGCCCCCGGTCGAACCCGGGCAGGGCGAACTGCGCGAGGTGCCGGTGCGCTTCGACGGCCCCGACATCGAGGAGGTCGCCGCCCGCTGGTCGGTGACCCCCCGTGAGCTGGCCGCCGTCGTCACCGGCACCGCTTTCCGGGTGGCCTTCTGCGGCTTCGCGCCGGGCTTCGCCTACCTGACAGGCCTCCCCGCCGGCCGGCACGTCCCCCGCCGCCCCACCCCGCGTACGGCGGTGCCCGCCGGCTCGCTCGGCCTGGCCGGCCCCTACGCGGGCCTCTACCCGCGGTCGTCCCCGGGCGGCTGGCAGCTGATCGGCACGACGGACGCTCCGCTGTGGGATCCCGGCCGCGAGCCGGCCGCACTGCTCTCCCCCGGTACCGAGGTGCGCTTCGTCCGGGCGGACCGGTGAGGGCGGTCGCGGGCCGGCGGCCCGCGACCGGGGCCTCGCGCCGGGTGTCCCGCCGCCGGGCGGCGGGCGTGGGCCGCGGCGGGCGGCTGCCGCTAGCCCGCAGCCGTTGCCGTTGCCGTTGCGGCGATGGCAGGGAGGAGCGGGCATGAGCGGGGACGTACTGCAGGTGGTACGGGCGGGGGCGCTGACGACCGTACAGGACGTCGGGCGAGCCGGCTTCGCGCACCTCGGGGTGCCGCGGTCCGGCGCGCTGGACCTGCCCGCGCACCTGCTGGCGAACCGGCTGGTCGGGAACGGAGCGGGCGCCGCCGGGCTGGAGACCACCGTCTCGGGCTGCGCGCTGCGGCCGACGCGGACGGTGGTGGTCGCGGTCACCGGCGCGGCCTGCCCCGTACGGGTCGACGGGCGCCCCGTCGCCTGGGGCGCACCGGTCCCGGTGCCGGGCGGCGCGCTGCTCGACGTGGGGGCGGCCACGGTCGGGCTGCGCAGCTACGTCGCGGTCGCCGGCGGGATCGCCGTCGACGCGGTGCTCGGCAGCCGGGCCACCGATCTGCTCTCCGGGCTCGGCCCGGCGCCCCTCGCCGACGGTGACTCCTTGCCCGTCGGGCCGGAGCGGGGCCGCGGCGTCGCGGCTGACGTCCTGCCGTACGGGTCGGCCGGTCCTGAGCTCGTCCTGCCGCTCCTGCCGGGGCCGCGCGACGACTGGTTCGCGCCGGGGGCGCTGCGCGCGCTGGTCACCGGGGAGTACACCGTCTCCCCCGCCTCCAACCGGATCGGCCTGCGCGTCCTCGGTCCCGCGCTGCACCGCGCCGCCGGGCGGGACGGCGAGCTGCCCAGCGAGGGCATGGTGCTCGGCGCCGTCCAAGTGCCGCCCGACGGGCTCCCCGTCGTCTTCCTCGCCGACCACCCGACGACCGGGGGCTACCCGGTGATCGGCGTGGTCCCCGAACAGTCGCTCGCCGCTGCGGCTCAATCCGCTCCTGGCGCCAGGGTCCGTTTCGTGGCCCTGCGCGCCACCCGGCCGGCCCTCTGACGCCGCCACCCGCTTCCCGCGGGGGGGCGGCCGTCACCGCACAGCGGTCCGTGGGTGGTTGCTCGCGCCGTTCCCCGCGCCCCCGGGGTGGTCCCGCCGTCACCACACAGCGGTCCGTGGGTGGTTGCTCGCGCCGTTCCCCGCGCCCCCGGGGTAGTCCCGCCGTCACCACACAGCGGTCCGTGGGTGGTTGTTCGCGCCGTTCCCCGCGCCCCCGGGGTAGTCCCGCCGTCACCACACAGCGGTCCGTGGGTGGTTGCTCGCGCCGTTCCCCGCGCCCCCGGGGTGGTGACGGACCGCTCCCACACCTCCGTCCGGACAGCAAGTCGCACCCACCCAGGGGCGCGGGGAACTGCGCCACCACCCACCCCGACCCGAGCGGCAGCGCTCAGTGGGGGATGGGCGTCGGGGTGACGGCACCGTGGGCTGTCAGGAAGGCGTTGACCGCCGTTGGCCAGGTGTAGAGCTCGGCGCGGTGGCGGGCGCGCTCGCGGCGTACGGTCGCGGGCACCGCGAGAAGGCGGCGGACCGCGGCCGCGTACTCGGCCGGGGTGCGGGCGGCCGTGCCGGCCGGGCCGATGAGCGCGGGCAGCGCGGAGTTGGCGCTGGCCACCACCGGCGTGCCGCAGGCCAGCGCTTCGAGGGCGGCGAGCCCGAACGTCTCGACGGGGCCGGGCGCCAGCGCCACGTCGGCGGTGGCCAGCAGCGCCGCGAGGTCGTCGCGCCGCGCGACATGGCCGAGGAAGGTCACCGGGAGCCGGTTCGCCCGGGCGCGGGTGGTGAGCCGCGCGCGCAGCGGCCCGTCGCCGGCCACGACCAGCGCGGCGTCTACCCCGTCGCGCCGCAGCCGCGCCAGCGCGTCGAGCGCGTCGTCCGGCCGCTTCTCCGGGCTGAGCCGGGAGCAGAGCACGAGCAGGACGGCCGCGCCGTGCCCGTAGCGTCCCCGCAGGGTGACGTCGTGGTGGCCGGGGTGCAGCCCGGCGAGGTCGACGCCGAGCGGTGCGTGCACGACGTTGCGGGCGCCGACGCGTTCGAACTCGGCCGCCGCCCAGGCAGTGGTGCACACCACCCGGGTGTAGGCGCGCGCGGTGCGCCGGTTGAGCGTGTCGGCGGCGCGCCGGGCGGGCCCCGCCGGGAGGCCCCAGGTGCCGAGGACGCCGTCGGCGCTCTCGTGGGACACCATGACCGCGGGCACCCGGTGGCGCCTGGCCCATTCGCCGGTCCAGCGCAAGGTGGTGCGGTCGGAGACTTCGAGCCGGTCGGGTGCGAGCTGTTCGAGCAGCGCGGCGACGGGGGCGCGGCGGGCGAGCACGCGGTAGCCGCCGGTGCCGGGGATCTCGGGTCCCGGGAGGGTGATGACCCGGCCCTGTGCGGTGTGCTCGTCGGACGCCGCGGGTCCGGGGACGACGAGGACGGGTTCGTGGCCGGCGGCCGCGTACCCCTCGCCGAGGTGGCGCAGCGCGGTGCGCAGGCCGCCGGAGACGGGGGTGACGAAGTTCGCCACCCGGACGATGCGCAGGCCGGCGCCGCTCACGCGGCGGCCACCGCTCGCTCGCCGAGCACCTGGTCGTAGTGGCCGAGGAGCTGATCGCCGACGGCCTCCCAGCTGCGGTCGGCGACGGCCGTGCGCCCGGCGGTGCCGTAGCGGATCCGCAGCCGCGCGTCGGCGTGCAGGAGCTGGACCGCGGTGCGGATCGCGAGGTCGTCGCGGGGCGGTACGAGCAGGCCGGTCCTGCCGTGGTCGACCAGGTCGAGCGGGCCGCCCGCGGCGGGGGCGACCACCGGGATCCCGCTGGCCATGGCCTCCTGGACGGTCTGGCAGAAGGTCTCGAAGGGGCCGGTGTGGCAGAACACGTCCAGCGAGGCGTAGATGCGCGCGAGGTCGCCCCCGGTCCTGCGGCCGAGGAAGACCGCGCTGGGCAGCGCCTGGCGCAGCCCCGGCGCGCTGGGGCCGTCGCCGACCACGACGACCCGCACGCCGGGCAGTTCGCTGGTGCCGGCCAGCAGCTCGACGTGCTTCTCCGCGGCGAGCCGGCCGACGTAGCCGACGATCAGCTCGCCACGTGGGGCGAGTTCGCGTCGCAGCCCCTCGTCGCGGCGGGCGGGGTGGAAGCGGTCCGCGTCCACGCCTCGCGGCCACAGGTGGACCCGGGGCACGCCCTGGCCCTCCAGCGCGGCGGCCGAGGCGGTGGAGGGGGCCAGCGTGCGGGCGGCGGCGGTGTGCACGGCGCGGATACGGCGCCAGGCGGCGGCCTCGCCGGCGTTCAGATACGTCCTGGCGTAGCCGGCCAGGTCCGTCTGGTAGACGGCGACCGCCGGGATCCGCAGCCGGGTGGCGGCGGCGAGGCCGCGTGCTCCGAGGACGAAGGGGCTGGCCAGGTGGACGATGTCGGCGCGGTGCGCGGCGATGGCGGCGGCGGTGCGGCGGCCGGGCAGCGCGACCCGGACCTGCGGGTAGCCGGGGAGCGGCAGCGAGGGGACGCGGACGACCGGGCAGGGGTCCTCGGCTTCCTGGTCGTGCGGCCCGGCGGGCGCGACCACCAGCGGCTCGTGCCCGCGGCGGGCGAGGTGCTCCGCTGTGCGCAGCGCACAGTGCGCCACGCCGTTGACGTCGGGCGGGAAGGACTCCGTGACGATGGCGACTCTCATACCGACGTTGTCGCCGTGGCGGGCGTTGGCAGGGCCACGAGGAGCTTGCCCGAAGGGGAACGCCCCGTGAGCGTTGGACCGCGGCCCCGCCCTGCTACCCGGACATCCGTGACGCAATGCCCTCTTCCGCCCCGCCGGGTTGCGGGGCGGTGCCGGAGCCCCCGCGCGTCAGCGGGGCGTGCCGCCGGAACTGAGGCGGCCCCGGACGGCCGTCTGGACCTCGGCCTCCTCCGCGGGATCGGCGGCGAGGCGGCGCAGCTGGGTCAGCACCCGGACGTCGCCCGAGGTGGCGTGGTGCGCGGCCAACTCCCTGGTGGCCTCCTCGCAGTCCCACAGGCACTCGACGGCGAAGCCGGCCGCAAAGCCGGGGTCGGCGGGCGCCAGCGCGCGGGCGGCGGTGCCGCGCAGCTGGGAGGAGGACGTCTCGCGGTAGAGGTGCCGCAGCAGGGGCGCGGCACGGCAGGCGGCCAGCCGGCCGACGCCCTCGACGAGCGCGTCGAGGCCTTCCGCGTCGGCGCCGCCGGCCTGCACGGTGCGGCGCAGGGCGGCGAGTACGAGGTCGGCGTCCCCGGGGCCGCCGTGCCGGGCGAGCATCCGGGCGGCGGCGGCGCCGAGCGGGTCGGTGCGTACGGCCCAGCCGCGGGCACGGGCCATGGCGACGTCGTCACGCATCCGCTCGAAGGACTCGACGGCGGCGCGCACCACGCGCTCGTCGACGGCCTCGGCGGCGTTCTCGATCAGGTCGAGGCCGCGCGGGTCGCGGCGGTCGCACAGGTGGCGCAGGGCGGCGGCGCGGGCGGCGGACGGCCCGTGCAGGGCGGCGGCCAGCAGCGCGGGGCGGTCCTCGGGGCCGGCGACGGCGGCCAGGCAGCGGGCGGCGGGCTGGTCGCGCTCGACCACGGGGTGGGCGTCGGAGCCCTGCTCGGCCCACTCAAGGACGGCGCCGACGCTCCAGCCGGGGGTGGGTCCCGCCGAGCGCAGCTGGCGCTGCCAGCGGTCGAAGCTGACCTGTTCCGTGGCCCGCCTGACCCGTTCCGCGGTGCCGGGGTGCGTGGTGTCCTCGGCCCACAACTGCCACGGGCGGGGTTCGTAGGCCTCGCGGACCGCACGGGCGAGGGCGGCGTCGCCTTCCGCGGTCAGCGGGAAGCGGGCGACCACGGCCGGCCCGAGCGAGCGCAGGCCGCTCTCGCCGTCGCGTACGGCCAGTTCGTCCAGCGCCCATTCCCAGCAGCCGCCGCTGGCGGCGTAGCGGCGCAGCAGGCGCAGTGCGTCCCGGCGGCCGTACCCGGCCAGGTGGCCAAGCACGGACAGGGCCAGGCCGCAGCGGTGCTCGTCGGGGGCGATCAGGTCGTCGGGGCCGAAGAGGTGTTCTTCGATCCCGTCGAGCGGGCCTTCCAGGTCCGAGTAGAGCCGCGCGTAGTAGAGGGAGCGGGACTCGACCCGCCAGTCGAGCCGGGGGTCGCGCAGCACGCAGTGCTCCAGGGCGGCGAGTGCGTCGGCCCGCGGCGCCGCGAGGGCGTGCAGGGGACCGTCTCCGCGCCCCCGCTGGAGGAGGCCGAGAAGGGTGCCGCTGGGCGCTATGTCTGGGTCGAACATGAGGTCAGCATCCGGTGCGGGGGGTTCCATGGCAACGGGATTTCCGCTGCTGATGCCCGGCATCCTTACCGATCACCGGGCATTTCACACCTGGCGGCGGGGGCGGATCCCGTGGGGACGGGCGGCGGCAGCCTACCGACTCGCGGGTTGCGGTGTCGCTTCCTGACTGCTCGGAAGTGGGGCAGGATGACCCCCGGTGATGGAGAGGCGTCCGGCCGGGGGGTGCCCCGCACCGCCGGAAACCCGCCGGGCTGTCGGCATATGCCACAAGCACCACCGGATCGGGTATCGCGGAAACCCTTACGACCCATCGCTCCCTGTGCAACAGTCGTTACCGGCCCCTTCCGTCCGCCACGGCCGTTGAGAGCCCGCCAGCAGAGACCCTCGGAGTGCGTCATGCCGTCCCCAACGCACGCGGATCACACCACCGCGCAGTCCCCGGACCCCGGTGCGGTCGAGGCGCTGATCTCCCAGGCCCGCCAGCTCAGGACCCGGGTCGACGCGGTACTGCGGGACGGCGACACCGCCGGCGACCCGCAGCTGCGCTGGCAGCGCGCCCTGTGCGACCTCGCGGTGCACCAGCTGGACGACCTGGGCGCCCACCTCGGGCAGCTCAGGGACGGCCTCGACCCGGCGGACCTGCCCCCGGACGGGCTGCTGCTGCTCGATGTGCCGCTGCAGCCCACCGGCCCGGACGCGGCCGCGGTGGGCGCGCTCGGCCGGGCCGGCAGCGCGCAGTGGGATCTGCTCACCGACGCGGCACAGTGGTCGGACGAGCTCTTCCGCATCTTCGGCCGCACGCCGCAGGACGGCCCGCTGACCCTGGACGAACTGCCGTCCTGGCTGTTCGCCGAGGACCAGGCGGTGCTGACCGAGCTGGTGACCGGCTGCCTGGTCGACGGGCGGCCGATCGACGGCGAGTTCCGTATCGTGCGCGCGGACGGTTCGGTGCGCACCGTGCACATGGTCGGCGAGCCGGTACTCGGGGCCGACGGCGGCACCGAGTCGATGTGGGCGGTGCTGCGGGACGTCAGCGATCTGCGGCGCAGCCAGCGGATGCTGCGGGAGACCAGGGAGTCGCTGCAGCGTCAGCGGCAGATCGCGCAGACCGCGCGACGGATGGCGGTCGAGCTGCAGGAGGCCGTGCTGCCCCCGTGGCGCGGCGCCCAGCGCTTCCCGCTGGACGGGGGGCCGACCACGATGGACCTGGCCGCGCACTATCTGCCGTCCGCGACCAGCGCGCTGATCGGCGGCGACTGGTACGACGCGATGCAGCTGCCGGACGGTGCCTCCTTACTCACCGTCGGCGATCTCACCGGCCACGGTGTGACCGCCACCTCCGGCATGGCGATGCTGCTCGGCGCCCTGCGCGGGATGGCCGTCGCCGGCCTGCAGCCGGGCCCACTGATGGGCTGGCTGAACGAGCTGCTCGACACCTCACCGCAGCCCGCGCTCGGCAGCGCCCTGTGCTGCCGCTACGAACCGACCGCCCGGGTGCTGCACTGGTCGCAGGCCGGCCACCCCGCCCCGCTGCTCTTCCGCAACGGGACGGGGCGGACGCTGGATCCGCCGGACGGCGTCCTGCTCGGCGCCACCTCGGGCGCGCAGTACGCCCAGGCCCGCGAGCAACTGGCGCCCGGTGACCTGCTGGTGCTGCACACCGACGGGCTGGTGCCGCGCCGCGCGGTCACCGACCGCACGGCGGCCGCCACGGCGGACACCGACGGGGGCGGCCACCGGCTGCTGTCGATGGCCCCGCGCTTCGCCGCCGCCAGGACCGCACAGGACTGCGTACGGCTGGTGGCAGAGGAGTTCGGCACTCCGGACCGCGAGGACGACGCCTGCGTGCTGATCGCCAGGATCCTCTGAGGCGAAGGCGATCCCCCGGCCGGCGCGATCCGCCGGCCGCCGGTCCGTGACACCACCCCCTCGCGTGACCCCGTCGCGCAGCCCGCCCGCGCGACCCCACGAACTGCTGTCCGACCCGTTCGGCGGCGGGGCGGTGACAGGTCGTACGGCGGTGGCCGGAGGTACGGCCGCGGGCCTGCTCGGGTGCGGTCAGACCTCGCGGTAGCGGGGAACCGCGCTCTTGCGCACCTTCGGCAGCGTCGACTCGATCTCCTGGCGCAGATCCTGGACCCGGCTGTGGTCGGAGTAGCGCCCGGTGAGGCGGTACATCTCGCGCAGCCGGTCCCAGGTGCGGTGCGAGGAGGTCTGGCCGATGGTCAGCAGCGCCATCCGGGCGTAGCGGTCGGCCTGCTCCGGATCGTCGGCGATGAAGCAGGCGGACGCCAGCGACAGGTAGTCGAAGATGGTCGACCGCTCGTGGCCGGACGTGCGCAGGCTGATCGCCTGTTTGGCGTGCAACTGCGCCTGGACCGCGGCCGCCGGGTCGTGCTCGGCCAGGGTGCGGTAGGCGAGGGCCTGCATGCCGTGCAGGTCGGCCTCGTCGAAGTTCTGCATCCAACTCGGCGCGGGCACATCGCCCTTGTCCGACACGAATAGGTCCTCGGCCTCGCCGAGCGTCCGCCGCATCGCCTGGCCGCGGCCCATGGACGCCTGCGCCCACGCCTCGATGGTGTGCAGCATCGCCTGCGTACGGGGCAGGGTCTGTTCCCCCGAACCGGACTTGGCGAGCTGCATCAGGTCCAGGGCCTGCTCCGGCTTGCCGAGGTGCACCATCTGCCGGGCGGCCCGGGACAGCGCCTCGCCGGCCCGCGGCCGGTCACCGCCCTCGCGGGCGGCGTGCGCGGCGATCAGGAAGTACTTCTGGGCGGTGGGTTCGAGCCCGATGTCGTGCGACATCCAGCCGGCCAGGACCGCCAGGTTGGCCGCCACTCCCCAGAGCCTGCGGTGCAGATGGGCGGGATGGCGGTAGGAGAGCATGCCGCCCACCTCGTTGAGCTGGCCCACGACCGCCTTGCGCTGGAGACCGCCGCCGCGGGCGGCGTCCCAGGCGCGGAAGACCTCGACCGAGCGCTCCAGCGACTCGATCTCCTGGGAGCCGACAGGTACCGCCTCGTAGCGGGCGTAGTCGGCCTGGTCGGCGTACAGCGGGTCGTCGAGCCTCGGTGCGTCGGCCGCGAGGGCCGGGTCGGTGTTCAGCCAGTCCTGCATGGCGCTGCTGATTACGGTGCCTGAGGCGAGCGCGGCGCCCGCGCCCACCAGACCGCGTCGGTTGAGCATGAGGTCCATTCCCGTGAATTCGGTGAGGACCGCGGCTGTTCTTTCCGGCGGCCACGGGAGGCCGTCTCCGGTCTGTCTGTTTCCCGTCTGCCGGCGCCGGTCGAAACCGAGATCCTCAATGGTCACGACACGGCCGAGACGCTCGGTGAACAGCGCGGCCAATACCTTCGGCACGGGTTCGCGCGGCGACTCACCGGTGTCGATCCAGCGGCGGACCCGCGACGTGTCGGTCGCCAGCTGCGGGTGGCCCATGGCCGCCGCCTGCCGGTTGACCAGCCGCGCGAGTTCGCCCTTGGACCATCCGGTGAGACCGAACAAGTCCGCGAGTCGGGTGTTGGCCTCATTGCCCACGTCAAGCCCCCAGGTTCCTCGGCGCTGTTGACACTATTCCCCCCGACATTCGCCCCGCGACTATTCGCCAGGGTTCGCCAGGGTCCGCCAGATGGTCTGCCATGGGGCACCGGGTGTCAGGTAGGAACGCGCCACCCCGTCCCGGCGCCGCATTCCCCAGGGTGCGGTTGCCAGGCCGGGGTCGGCGCCCCTGAACTCGTAGGCACGCGAAGGGATCTGCTTCTTCCCATGTATTCGGCATCGTCCTCCGTGTCCGCCCCACCCCGCCCCGCGTACCCTGCCGTCGCGGAGCCGGCCGTCAGAACCCGTCCCGCAGCCGCTCTGCGGCGCGGGACGCTCGGCGGCGCCCATCCGCTCAGCGGGAGACTCGACTTGACCGGCCCGCAGGGGACCCAGCTTCGCACCGCGGTCGCCGCGGTGCAGCGGATCTGCCCCGAGTTCACCCCTGTGCAGCTGCTGCGCCGCGGTGGCCGTACGGCACTGCTGATCGGCACCTCGGGGCGCTCACCCGCGGTGGCGAAGTGCCTGCTGGACCACTCACCGGCGTGGGCGGATCGTTTCCGCCACGAGATAGCGGCCTACCGGACCTTCGTCCGGCACCGGCCGCCGGTGCGGGTACCGCGGCTGATCGCCGCCGACCCGGACAGCTGCGTCCTGGTGATGGAGCGGATGCCCGGACGTGTGGTCTCGCCGCAGCGGCACCCCTCGCACCCGCCGAGCCGGGGCGATGTGCGGGCCGCCCTGTCCGCGTACGCGCGGATCAACATGTGGCGCCCGCCGCCCGGTTCCTTCGACGCTCCGATCGACTACCCGTCCAGGATCAGCCGTTACCACGAGCTGGGCCTGCTCACCGACCGCGACATGGGCGACCTGCAGAAGCTGCTGCACGGACTGGCGCACGCCCAGGGGCAGTTCTGCCATGGCGACGCGCTGCTGTCCAACGTGCTGCTGTCGCCGGCCGGCCCGTCACTGGTCGACTGGGAGCACGCGGGCTGGTATCTGCCCGGCTACGACCTCGCGGTGCTGTGGTCGGTGCTGGGTGACGACGAGGCGGCCCGCCGCCAGATCAGCCAGCAGGCGCAGGCCGCCGGGCCCGCGGCCCGGGACGCCTTCCTGGTCAACCTGATGCTGGTGCTGACCCGGGAGATCCGTACCTACGAGACGGCGGTCCAGCGCACCATGCGGTCCACCGGGCCGGTGCCGCCGGGTGCCGTCGAGACCGGCGAGGAGCAGCGGCTGCTGCTGCGCAGGCTGCACGACGACTGCGGGCTGGCCCGCAGGGCGGTCCGCGCCGCGGTCGGCACCCGCTGAGCGGGGGCGGGCTGAGCGCGGGGGCTCAGCCGGCCGTCCGTACCCGGTACGGCGGCGCACCCGGTCCGCCGGGAGCGCCCGCCACGCCCCAGCGCCGGTCTCAGCCGGCCTGGAACATCGCCGCGGGCAGCGGCTTGAGCAGCTGGTAGAGGTCGTCGGTGATCGGCCGGTCCCAGGTGGCGATGGTCACCTGGACGCCGTCGCTGCGGTCGAACTGCGCGCAGGCCACCCGCGACTCGGAGATCTTGATCCGCCGGACGATCAGCAGGCCGTCGCCCTGCCACACCGGTGTGTCCTCGACCTCGGTGACCTCGGCGGGCTCGTCGTTGCCCAGCGCGGCGAGCAGCTGCGCCACCTCGAAGGGCACCTGCCCCTCGTTCAGCTCGCGCGCGGGCGAGCCCTCCGGCAGGTTGCCGATGAGCATCGCGGGTCCGCGGCCGCCGAAGAGGTCGTAGCGCAGGTAGATCCCCTCGCACCGCCCGTCGGGCCCCGGCAGCAGTCCGGCACCCAGGTCGCCCGGCCAGTCCCCCGGGTCCATCGCGAGTACGTCGAAGTCCGGCCCGGTGGGCGTGGCTGCGCTGCGGCGGCGGAGGAAGGACATGCCGCCATGGTAAGGGGTGGTCTGCGCGCCGGGGACCCGGCGAACGCCTGGCGGCCCGCGGCGGGACCGCCGCGGACCGGTCAGCCCGACGTGGCGTTCGGAGCGGTGGTCAGCGCCAGTTCGGTGCGGGCCTGCTCCGCCGTGCCGTCGGCGGCGCACTGCAGGGCCGTCTCCAGGCCGCGCCGGAGGCGGTCGGCGGCTTCCTCGGGGCGGCCGGCCGCGCGCAGGGCGACGCCGTGGGCGACCAGGGCGCGGGCGCGCTGGTAGGCCGACGGGGACGCCTCCAGGTGGCTGACCGCCTCGCCGAGGAGTTTCAGCCGTTCGGGTCCGCCGGAGACCTCCGCGGCGACCAGCAGCGCGTGGCCGATCGTGGACCTGGCGCCGTACTGCCGCGCCCGGATGACGGCGTCGAGCGCCGTGTGCCGGGCGCGCTCGGGCGCCACGTGGGACTCGGCGAGCGCGAGGTGCAGCTGCCAGGGGCACCAGGCCGGGTTGCGCATGCCGCGCCCGTCGAGACGGCGGCCGACCGCGGCCAGTTCCGCGACGGCCCGCTCGTGCAGGCCGCGGGCGAGCAGCAGTTCGCCGTGCACGGCCTGGGCGTCGGGGAAGGTGACGGCTGCCGGGAAGGGCTCGCGGAAGGCGTACTCGGCGGCGAGCTCGGCGGCTTCGCCGGTGCGGCCGCGGGCCAGCAGGATCTCGATGAGGACGGCGACGGAGTACCACTGCACGGGGGTGCCGCGCCCGACGCGCTCGGCCAGCCGCAGCCCGTCGCGGGCCAGCTCCTCGGCCTCGGCGAGCCGGCCCTGGCGGTAGCGGACGTAGCCGAGCAGCAGCAGCCCGAAGGACAGGTGCGCGCCGCGCCATCCCTGGCGTTCGAAGTCGGCGATCCCGACGGCGAACAGCTCCTCGGCCCGCTCCGGCCGGTCGCCGTACATGTATGTCATCGCGACCAGCGCCGGGACCTCGAAGCCCCAGTTCTCGTCGGCCCACGGCAGCCCGCCGTCCAGTGCGCGGTCCGCGTGCCGCAGCACGGTGGAGGTGTGCTCGCCGCGCAGGGTGGCGTCCCAGGCGCGCAGTCCGATGATGTAGCGCTCGGTCAGGTCGCGGCCGGTGAGCCGGTCGGCGAGGCGGGTCAGCCGCCGGGAGCGGCCGGGCGAGTCGGGTTCGTCGGCACGGAAGGCGTCCCACATGAACTGCTCGGCCTGCATCCGCAGCCGGGTGCGCGCGCTGGTGGCGGTGCGGGCGGCGTGCGCGACGACCTCGGCGGCCTCGCTGAGCCGGTCGCTGTGCGCCAGTGACTGCGAGAGCCGGAAGACGATGCCGTCGCGCATCGCCGGGTCGCTGATCGGCTCCTCGAGCGCCGCCCGCAGGTGGTTGACGGTGACGGAGGGTTCGAGGAGCTGGGAGGAGCAGCCGAGCTCGTAGAGCACCGCGGCCCGGTCGCCCTCCCGCGGGGGTTCGCGCAGCGCGCGGCCGAGGTAGCTGCGGGCCGACTCCGGGGCGCCGGCCCGCAGGGTCTCGCGGGCGGCGTCCCGCAGCCGGGCCACCACCCACGGGTCGCCCTCGGGATGCGTCTCCAGCAGGTGCCGGGCGGCGACCGAGGGCCCGAGCCCGGCGTCCATCACGGACCAGGCCGCCTGGCCGTGCAGGCCGACCCGTACGGCGGCCGGTATCGCGTGGTAGACGGCGGTGGCGATCAGCGGGTGGGCGAACTCCAGGGTGCGGCTGCGGGTGAGGATGCGGGCCTCGCGCAGCCGGTCGGCGCAGTCGGCGGCCTCCTCCCGGCCGAGCCCGGCGACGTCGGCGGCCAGCTCGGGTGGCACCTGGGTGCCCAGGACGGCCGCCGCCCAGGCGAGCCGGACCGTGGAGGGGCCCAGCCGTTCGAGCCGGCTGACCAGGCCGCGGCCCTTGGTGGCGGCGGCGAGGTCGCGCAACAGGTGGGTGCTCGACTCGTCGGGGGTGACGCCGCGGTCGCGGAGCTTGGCGGTCAGCTCGACGGCCTCGAAGGGATTCCCCGAGGTGACCGCCCAGCACTCCCGGCAGAAGGCCTCGTCGGCGTGCTCGCCGACCGAGTCGCGTACCAGGCGGCCGACGGCGGCCGCGGTGAGCGGTTCCAGGCCGATGGGGCGGTGGCCGGCCCTGCCCGGCAGGCCGCGGAAGGACTCGGCGCCGGCCGGGAGTTCGTCGGGCCGGTAGGCGACGACGATGAGCAGCGCCAGGTCGTCTGCGCGCGGCGCGAAGGCGGCCAGCCAGTTGAGCGACTGGGGGTCGGCCCAGTGGGCGTCGTCCAGCACCAGGACGGCCGGGGCGCGCTGCACCGCGAGGTGGGTGAGCACCCAGTCGAGCCCGTCGCGCAGACCCTGCGGGTCGGGCGCGGGGCCCTCGGCGGTGCACAGGCCGAGCGCGGGCCCGACGATGCCGTACCAACTGCCCAGCGTGGCCTTGATCTCGGCCTCGGGCACACCCGCGAGCTGCGGTTGCAGCAGCTGCCGCGCCACGTGGAAGGCGACCTGCTGCTCCTGGTCGCCGCCGCGCGCGGACAGCACCGTGCAGCCGTGGTCCGCGGCGCGCCTGCGTACTTCGGCGAGCAGCGTGGTCTTGCCGAGCCCCGCGGAGGCGGCGAAGGCGAGCAGACCGCCGCGCCGCCGCGCGCCCGGGTGCCCGGTGCCGTCCGGGCGCAGCCCGCTGAGTTCGCTCAGCGCCTCGTCGACGGCGACGAGTTCGGCCTCGCGTTCGAGCAGCGCGCGCCTGCTGTGCGTCTGGCGCTGCGGCATGGTGCACCCCCTGGCGGCCGGACGGCGCACGCCCGGCGCACGCCGTGCCATGCGGACACCCGTCCGGTGGCCTCACAGCGTACGCCGTCAGGTGCGGTGCGTGAGCATGAACAGCGGTGCCGATCATGCGTGTGCGAGCATGAACGGCCGTGCCGGTCGGCCACTGGCAGGGGACTCGGCCGGCACGGCGCTGGGGCGGCGGCCTGCGGGGAGGGACGCTCCCGCGCGGCCGGCCTGCGCGGAGCCTGTCACGGCGGCTGTCCGCCCGGCCAGACCCCCACCGGCCACGCGCCATGCCTGTTCTCCCGTGCGCCCCGGATGCGCCCCCGTTACCGCCCGTATCCCCCGTCGCCGCCGCCGGCAACACGCGTCAGGCCGGGTCGGCCCGCGTCAGGTCGCTTCAGCCCGCGTCAGGTCGATTCAGCTCGCGTCGCCGCCGTTGCCGGCGGCGCGCTGTCTGGCGTGGTGGCGGGCGACCCGGGCGCGGTTGCCGCAGGAGGGCTTGCACCACTCCTGGCGGGCGTGCTCCTTGACGAAGTAGCGCACGCAGCGCGGCGCCGGGCAGGCGCGCAGCAGGTCCCGGTCGGGGCCGGTCAGGAAGCCGATGGCGTGCCGGGCGAGCGCGGCAGCGAGCAGGTCGGCGGCGGAGGGGCTGCCGACGACCGTGCGGGCCGAGGTGGGGGCGCCGTCCTGCGGCCAGTCCAGGTACGGGCTGACGGGGACCAGGGCCGCTGCCGCGTTGAGCCGGTCCAGGGCCTGCCGGGCGGTCGGCAGCCGGTCGGCGTCGGCGGAGCTGGGCCGTCCTGGAAGCACCGCGCGGGCGAAGAGCGAGCGGACCGCGGTGCGCACCTCGACGGCCGCGCCGAGCACGGCCGCGTCGGCGGTGAAGGTCGCGGCGGTGTGCGGCCAGGACGCCAGGTCGGCGCGCAGGGCGCCCGCGCGTGCGCGCACCCAACTCGTCAGCGCCGACGGGTCGGTGAGGTCGTCGGCGACACCGCCGTGACCGTCGTGCCGGATCGTGACGGCGAGATCCAGCGCGAGATGATCAACGGACATGGGCTAATGCTATCGTCACCGCATACCATTACACCTGAGGGGGTGCCTGTGTCCGATCTCCGCGAACTGCTGCGCGGACTGGACGTGTTCTCGGGCGATCTGCCGGAGTTCGACCTCGACGCGCTGCCCGCCGACCCGCGGGAGCTGTTCCTCGACTGGCTGCTCGACGCCGTACGGGCCGGGGTGCGCGAACCGCACGCCATGACCCTGTCCACGCTCGGCGCCGACGGCGATCCGTCGGCCCGGGTCCTCATCGTCAAGGACGTCTCCCCCGACGGCTGGCATTTCGCCGCCGACGCGGGCAGCCCCAAGGGGCGCGAGCTGGCCGGGCACCCGGCTGCGGCGCTCACCTTCTACTGGTCCCCGCTGGCCCGCCAGGTCCGGGTACGCGGCCGGGTCACCGCGGGCGCCGGCGACACCGGCGCGGCGGACTTCCTGGCCCGCTCCCCCGGCGCCCGCGCCGAGGCGCTGCTCGGCCGGCAGAGCACCCCGCTCCCCGACCTGGCGACCAGGGACGCGGCCGTCCGCGCGGCCGCCGCCCGGATCGCGCGCGAGCCGGGCCGGGTCGCACCCGGCTGGACGCTCTACACCCTGCGGCCGGACAGCGTGGAGTTCTGGCAGGGCGACCGCGACCGCCGGCACACCCGGGTCGACTACACGCGCACGGACGACGGATGGAAGCGGGGACTGCTGTGGCCGTGACGGATCAGACGCACACCGAACACGTCGACCTGCAGGCCGCGCTGGCGGCCGGCCAGGCCGGCCTGCGCGCGCTGCTCGGCGGCCTCACCGAGGACGCCGCCCGCGCCCCGAGCGCGCTGCCGGGCTGGACCCGCGGCCATGTGCTCACCCACATCGAGGGAGTCGCGCGGGCGCTGGCCCGGCAGGCGCGCTACGCGCTGCGCGGCACGGTGGTCGACGTCTACGACGGCGGCCGGCCGGCCCGTGACGCGGCGATCGAGGCCGGACACGGCCGCAGCGCTGCGCAGTTGGCCGCCGGGGTGGAGGACGCGCTGGACGAGGCCGAGGCGTCCTGGTCCGGTGTCGGACCCGACGACTGGCAGCGGCCGGTGACCTACCGCGACGGCACCCTGCGCACCGCGGGGCTGGCCTGGTGGCGGGAAGTGGAGATCCACACCTCGGACGCGCTGCTGGGCGCCGGCCCCGACCGCTGGCCGCCGCAACTGTGCTTCCACCTGCTGGACTTCCTGTCCGTGCGGGTGCCGTACGGGACCGCGGTGACGTTGACCGCGGTGGACGCGGACCGCTCCTGGACGCTGGGCGAGGGCCGGCCGGTGGCGGTCGGCGGCAGGCTCACCGATCTGGCGGCCTGGCTGGCCGGGCGGCCGCCGCAGCAGCCGCTGACCGGCGATCCGCTGCCAGTGCTGGGCAGTTGGCCGTAACGGCCTTCCGCCGACGGCCGAGGCCTGCCGGGCGTACGGCGGATACCGTGTCGTACGCCCGGGGCCGCTCGTCAGGTGAGGTCGAACTCGCCGTCCCGCGCGCCGAGAACGAAGGCACGCCACTCGGCGGGGGTGAAGATCAGCGCGGGACCGTCGGGGTGGCGTCCGTCCCGCATCGCGATGTAGCCCTCGACGAAGGCGATCTGCACATCTCCGGTGCCCTGGCTGCTGGACAGCCAGTCCGCATCCGTCAGATCCAGTTGGGGCTTCTTCCCGTTGGCCAACGGCTGTCCTGTGGTGCTATCCGCCACGTCCGCTCTCCTCCCGCATCGTCCTTCCCGTCCAGCCTATCGGCCGTGGCGCACGCCGACACAAGATGACGGAAGCCGCCCGCCGCCCGCCCGTTCGTGATCGTCAGGGGGCCGGTTCCGCGACCGGTCGCGAGCGCGCCTGCACCCTTGTGAACACCGGGCGGACGGCCCGGCCCTGCGGGTAGGGTCCGGTCATGACAGCACATGATCACGAACGGGGAGCCGGGCCGGCGGCGGGTCCTCACGCCGGGCCCGCGGCGGCCGCCCGGCCGGCCCGCGAGTCGCCGCTCGCCCCCGGCCTCGACCCGGCGCGCACCGCGCTGGTGATGATCGACCTCATGGACCGGATCGTGGCCTTACCCCTCGCGCCGCTCCCGGGCCCCGCGGTGCTCGCCGCCGCGACGGACCTGGCCGGCGCCTTCCGCCGCGCGGGCGCCCCGGTGGTGGCCGTCCGCGGGCAGCGCCCCGGGCCCGCCGAGCAGCCGGCCGGCAGCGGCCTGGCCGAAGGGGTCGTCCACGACGGCGACATCGTCGTCGTCAAACACACCATCGGCGCCTTCCAGGGCACCGACCTGGACGAGCGGCTGCGCGCGCTCGGCGTCGACACCCTGGTGATGGCCGGTGTCGCCACCAACCTGGGCGTGGAGTCCACCGCGCGGGCCGCCGCCGACCTCGGCTACCGGCTGGTCTTCGCGGAGGACGCCATGTCGGGTCTGACCGCGGCGGAGCACCGGGCCGCGGTCTCGCTGGACTTCCCGCGATTCGGCACTGTGGTCACGGCGGCGGAGGTGGAATTCGCCGCCGCGTGAGTCCCCGGCCGGCCCCCGGCTGCCGCCGGAACGGCCTGCGTACGGCCGGGACAGCGGGCCGCCTCGGCCCACCGGTGGTTCCTGTACCTACTAGTATGTACAGTAGTGGCCATGGAGACGTCGGAACGGTTGATCGAGAGCGCCCAGGAACTGCTCTGGGAGCGCGGCTACGTCGGTACCAGTCCGAAGGCCATCCAGGAGCGGGCCGCCGCCGGGCAGGGCAGCATGTACCACCACTTCCGCGGCAAGCCGGACCTCGCGGTGGCGGCGATGCGCCGCAGCGCCGCCCAGCTGCGCGCCCAGGCCGAGGCCCAACTGACCACCGGCCGCACGGCGGTGGAGAAGGCCACCGGCTATCTGCTGCGCGAGCGCGACGCGCTGCGCGGCTGCCGGGTCGGGCGGATGGCGATGGACCCCGACGTCGTCGCCAGCCCGCAGCTGCGCGAGCCGGTCAGGGAGACCTTCGACTGGCTGACCGGCCGCCTCACGGCGGTCATCGCCGACGGCATCGAGAGCGGCGAACTGCGGCCGGGCATCGAGCCGGGGGACACCGCCGCGATGATCGTCGCCGTCGTCCAGGGCGGTTATGTCCTGGCCCGCGCCGCCGACGCGCAGGAGCCCTTCGACCGGGCGGTGCGCGGCGCGGTGGCACTGCTCGCCGCGCAGGCCGTGACCCCGGCCGAGGCTGATGCCGGAGCCGCGCGCGCCTCCCGGCCGACCGCCGACGCCTGACCGGCCCCGGCCCTCGGCCGATTCCCGGCGCCGCCCGACTCCCGGCGCCCGCCCGACTCCCGGTGTCCCGTCCGTACGCCCGTCATATCCCCGTGGGAGCAAGCACCCGTGCATGCGATGAACTACCGGATCACCCTGCCCGCCGACTACGACATGACGATCATCCGCGACCGGGTGGCGGCCAAGGGCCACCTGCTGGACGACTTCCCCGGGCTCGGCCAGAAGGCCTACCTGATCCGGGAGCGGGGCGTGCACGGTTCGCCGGTCAACCAGTACACGCCCTTCTACCTCTGGAACACCGCGGAAGGCATGAACAGCTTCCTGTGGGGACCCGGATTCCAGGGCCTCGTCAACGACTTCGGGCGTCCGGTGGTGGAGCACTGGACAGGCGTCGGCTTCGTCCGCGGCCCGTCCTTCCGGGCCGAGCCACGGGCGGCGGCCCGCCGTTCCGAGCCGGTCGCGCCGGGCGAGGACCCGGCGGCGGTGATCTCCCGGGCCCTGGCGGAGCTGACCGCCACGGCCACCCGTCCCGGACTGCACTCGGCCGCGCTGCTGGTCGACCCGCGGCACTGGGAACTGCTGCGCTTCACGCTGTGGCAGGACGCGGCACCCGAGGCTGCCGGCGAGGAGCGGCACGAGGTGCTGCATCTGTCCAGGCCGGGACTGGACGACATCAGGACGGGACGGCACTGGTGATGGAGAAGGCGGCGATCGACCGCGAGGCGGGCTACCGGCTGATGGGGCAGCTCGCGGGCCCGGAGACCGTCGAGCGCACGCTCGCCGCGCTCGACGCCCTGGCACCCGGCTTCCCCGACTGGATCGTGACCAGCCTCTTCGGCGGCACCTACCAGCGCGACGGGCTGGAGCTGCGGGACCGGCAGATCGCCACCCTGGCCGCGCTCACCGCCCTCGGCGGGGTGGAGCTGCAGCTGGAGGACCATGTGCGCAACAGCCTGCGGATCGGCGTCGAGGCACGGGAGATCGTCGAGGTGATGGTGCATCTGGCGCCGTATGTCGGGGTGCCGAAGGCGCTGGCCGGGCTGCGGGTCGCGGCGGCGGTGCTCCGCGAGCAGCAGGAGCCGGCATGAGCGCGGTGCGCACGGTGCTGGGCGACGTCGACCCCGGGGCGCTCGGAGTGTGCGACGTCCACGACCACCTCTTCCTGCGCAGCCCCGCGCTGCCCGGGCCGCCGCTCGACGACCCGGCGGAGGCCGCCGGCCGGCTCGGCGGCTTCCGCGCGCTCGGCGGCGGGGCGCTGGCGCAGTGGACGCCGTTCGGGATGGGGCGGAGGGTCGCGGAGGTCGTCGCCGCCTCGCGTGCCACCGGGGTGCACCTGATCGCCGCGACCGGGCTGCACCAGGAGGTCCACTACGACCCCGAGGTGCTGCGGCGGCTGCGCGGCGGCGACCGCCTGGCGGCCTTCTTCGTCGCGGAGCTCACCGAGGGGATGATCGCCGGGGACGATCCGGACGGCCCCCGGAGCGCTGTCCCGGCGGGGATGATCAAGGTCGCCGGGATGTTCCACACCCTCGACGACCACACCCGGTGGGTCATGACGGCGGCGGCGCAGGCACATCACGCCACCGGGGCGCCGATCGGCATCCACCACGAGCTGGGCACCTCGGCGGTGGACGTGCTCGCCCTGCTGCACGGTGATCTCGCAGTGCCCGCGCGGAGCCTGCTGCTCGGCCATCTGAACCGCTTCCCCGATCCGGGGGTGCACCGGGAGCTGGCCGCCGCCGGGGCGTATCTGGCCTTCGACGGGCCGAGCAGGGCGTATCACGCCACCGATCCCTGGCTGGTGGACAGCCTGGTCGCCCTCGCGGCCGCGGGCCACACCGAGCAGCTGCTGCTCGGCGCGGACACCACGTCGCCGGGGGCGGGCCCCGGCGCGCCCTACCTGCTGCGGACCCTGCGCCCCCGGCTGATCCGCGAGCTGGGCGAGGGCCCGGCCGACACCGTCTTCCGCGCGAACCCGTCCCGGGCCCTGTCCGCACCATGGCCCACGCCGGGCGCCCCGTCGTGAGAGCCCCGCTCTAGGACCGGAGGAATTCGCGGACGGTGGACAGGTACTCCGCCGGGCGCGTGTCGTGGATCATGTGGCCCGCCTCGATCGTGGTGAGTCGCGCGCCCGGGATGCGGACGGCGACCTGGGCGAGCTGGTCCTGGCGGAGGTGGCTGCTCGGGCCGCCGGCGATGAGCAGGGTGGGCGCGGTGATCTCCGCCAGGCCGTCCCAGTGCCGCGCGGCGGGCGCGTTGCGCTGCCGGGCGACGTCGGCGACGACCCGCCAGTCGTAGGGAACGGGGTCGGGGCCGGGTCCCGCGGGCACCTCGCGGGGCGGCTCGGCGGGGAAGGGCAGCGGGCCCTCCTCCAAAACCAGGCGCCGCACGGCCGAGGGCCGGTCCATCGCGACCAGCGAGGCCGGGAACGTGCCGAGCGAGTGGGCCACGATGTCGACCTCGTCGATGGCGAGCGCGTCGAGCAGCGCGCAGACGTCGTCCCGCATCGCCTCGAACGCGTAGTCGCCCGGGTGGTCGCTGTCGCCGTGGCCGCGCAGGTCGGGAGCGACGGTGCGCCGGCCGTCCGCGGCCAGGGCGGCGGCGACCGCCGACCAGGAGCCGCGGTTCTCGCCGAGCGCGTGCAGGAGCAGCAGCGGCGGACCGCCGGCGGGGCCCGCCACGTCGCAGACCAGCCGCAGCCCGTTGACCTGGTATTCGTGCACGTCACTCATGACGGCGACAGTAGCGGCCGGCCGCCGCCGGGAGCCCGGCTGTTCGCGGTGGGCCCAACGGCGGGGCCGTCACAGACGCTGCGGGCCGTTCTGCTGGGCGGCGACGCGGTCGTAGAGGATCTGCGCCTCGGCGCTGCGGCCGAGCTGCTCCAGGCACTGGGCCTCGTCGTTGCGGCTGGTGAGGGTGTCCGGGTGGGCAGCCCCGAGGACCTGTTCGCGTGCGTCGGCGACCTCGTGGTAGACGGTGAGCGCGCCGGCCCAGCGGCCCAGCCAGCCCAGGCCCACGGCGATCTCCCGCTTGCTGACCAGCGTGTCCGGGTGGACGTGGCCGAGGACGCGCTCGCGCACCGCGGCCACGTCACGGGCCTCGGCGAGCGCCCGCTCCCAGTGGCCGAGCCGCCCGAGGTTGACGCCGAGGGCGTGCCTGGCGCGCAGCGTCTCGGCGTCGGCGGAGCCCGCGGTCCTCGTCCTGGCCTCGACCAGGGTCTCGTAGAGGGTCAGCGCCTCGGCGCTGCGGCCGAGCCGGCCCAGGCAGATGCCGATCTCGTAGTCCACCGCGAGCGTGTCGGGGTGGTCGGCGCCGAGCACCCGGGTCCTGACCGCGGCCACCTCGCGGTAGACGTCGAGCGCCTCCGCCCAGTGGCGGGACGTGCCGAGCATGTGGCCGACCTCGAAGCGGGTGACCAGGGTCTGCGGGTGCTCCGCGCCGAGCACCCGGGTGCGGGCCTCGGCGACCTCCACGGCCATGGCGTGCGCCTCGGCGGTACGGCCGAGCCGGCCCAGGTTGAAGGCGAGGTTGTGCTTGCACTGCAGGGTGTCGGGGTCGTCGGGGCCCGCGGTGCGGATCCTCGCGGCCAGCACCTCGGCGTACTCCTGGTGGGCCTCCAGGTGGCGGCCGAGCACGCCGAGCGCGTACGCGGCCTCGTGCCGGGCGGCCAGCGTGTCGAGGTGGTCGGGGCCGAGCACCCGGGCGCGGGTCTCGCCGACGTAGGCGTAGAGCTGCAGCGCCTCCTCGGTGCGGCCGAGTCCGGTGAGGCAGTACGCGGCCTCGTAGCGGCTGTCCAGCGTGTCGGGGTGGTCGGTGCCCTGGGCGTGGTCACGGGCGGCGGCGACCGCGGTGTGCAGGTCGTAGGCCTGTCGCCAGTTCCCGACCCGGGCGAGGTCGATACCCTCCGCGTGCCGGTCGGCCAGCTCGGTGAGCACCCCGGGGCGCGGCTCAGCCTGCAGGCCGCGGGTGGACCAGGCTCCGGTCAGCTCGTGGCGGGGCGCGTTCACGGTGTGCCGGGGGCGGGTCGAGGCGGCCGCCGTGCCCGTGGTCAACTGCCGCGCCCAGCCGGGCAGTTCCCCGGACCGGCCGGCTGTGCCCGCCGCGGGGGCCGCGCCGGTGGCTTCGTGCAGGCTGCTCGTGCCCGCCAGCAGCGCCTTGAGCCGGCCGCCGACGTCGGCGGCGTCCTGCGGGCGGTCGTCGGGTGCCTTGGCGAGCAGGTCGAGGATGAGGCGCTCCAGGTCGACCGGCAGCTCCGGCCGCCGGGCCCGCGGCGGCTCCGGCACGTTGTCACGGTGGCCGACCAGGATCGCCCATGTGTCGCCGAGGTCGAACGGCGGTGCGCCGGTGGCGAGTTCGTAGAGGACGCAGCCCAGCGAGTACAGGTCGCTGCGGTGGTCGACCTCACCGGAGGCGCCGATCTGCTCGGGCGACATGTAGTGCGGGGTGCCCATGGCCACGCCGGTGCCGGTCAGCCGCGAGGTGAAGCCGATGTCGTGGCCGAGCCGGGCGATGCCGAAGTCGCAGATCTTCACCGCGCCGTCGCTGAGCCTGACGATGTTGGCCGGTTTCAGGTCGCGGTGGACGATGCCCTGGGCGTGGGTGTACGCGAGGGCGGAGGCGACCTGCTCCGCGATGTCGATGATGTCGGGGACGGGCAGCGGGTGCCGGCGGGCGTCGTCGAGCACCTGGAGCAGATTGCGGCCGTCGAGCAGCTCCATCACCAGGTAGAGCACGCCGTCGTGCTCGCCGAAGTCGTGGACGACGGTGATGCCGCGGTGCTGCAGTGCCGCGGCGACCCGGGCCTCGCGCCGGAAGCGCTCCTGCAGGATGCGGGTGAATCCGGCGTCCCTGGCCTGCCCCGCGGGTTTGAGGCACTTCACCGCGACCCTGCGGCCCAGCGACTCGTCCAGGGCGCGCCAGACCTCGCCCATGCCGCCCCGCCCGATCAGCTCATGCAGCCGGTAGCGGCCCTGGATGAGGGTGCTGTGCTCCGCCGCCGCGCCGTCCTGCTCCTGGTGGTTCCGGTGATCTCCCGCCGCCATCGCGTGCCGCCCCCGTGGTCATCGGTGCTTCCCCGCACCCAGTATGGCCGCGCCGGGCGGCGCACGGCACCTCGCATCAGGGCATAACGCCTCAGGGACCGCCGGCGGCGCCACAGCCCAGGCCCCGCACCGGAAGTCTGGCCTCCGGGCCGCTCGCGACCGGCCTCGGGGACAGGACGGGCGGCCGCCCCATGGTGCCCGCCGGCCGCCGGAAACGTACGCTGGAGATCTCCATGCGTCGTGCGGACGGAGTAGCCGATGAAGATGCTGATCAACGTCGCCGAGAACGTGGTCGCCGATGCGCTGCGCGGTTTCGCCGCCGCACATCCGGACCTGACCGTCGATGTCGAACGCCGGGTGATCGTGCGGCGCGGTGCGCCGTACGAGGGCAAGGTCGGACTGGTCTCCGGCGGAGGTTCCGGGCACGAACCCCTGCACGGCGGATTCGTCGGCAAGGGCATGCTGGACGCGGCCTGTCCCGGTGAGGTCTTCACCTCACCGGTGCCCGACCAGATGGTCAGGGCGGCGGCGGCCGTGGACAGCGGCGCCGGAGTGCTCTTCATCGTGAAGAACTACACCGGTGACGTGCTGAACTTCCAGATGGCCGCCGAGCTGGCCGAGGACGAGGGCGTGCAGGTCGTCAGCGTCCTGGTGGACGACGACGTGGCCGTCACCGACAGCCTCTACACCGCGGGCCGCCGCGGCACCGGCGCGACGCTCTTCGTGGAGAAGATCGCCGGCGCGGCCGCGGAGGAGGGCGCGCCGCTGGACACGGTGGCGTCGCTGGCCCGCCGGGTGAACGCCGCCTCCCGCACCTTCGGGGTGGCGCTCAGCGCGTGCAGCACCCCCTCCAAGGGCGGCCCGACCTTCGACCTGCCGGACGGCGAGCTGGAGCTGGGCGTCGGCATCCACGGCGAGCCCGGGCGCGAGCGGCGGGCCATGATGACCTCAGGCGAGATCGCCGACGTCACCGTGGAAGCGGTGGTCTCCGACCTCAAGCCGGACGGCCCGGTGCTCGTCCTGGTCAACGGGATGGGCGCGACGCCGCTGCTTGAGCTCTACGGCTTCAACGCCGAGGTGCAGCGGGCGCTCGCCGAGCGGCGGGTCCCGGTGGCCCGCACCCTGGTCGGCAACTACGTGACCTCGCTGGACATGGCGGGCGCCTCGGTGACGATCTGCCAGGCCGACGAGGAACTGCTGCGGCTGTGGGACGCCCCGGTCTCGACCCCGGGCCTGCGCTGGGGCTGCTGACGCCCTCCCCGCCGGCGCCTACCGCGCCGGCGGCGGACCGGCACGTATCCCGTACCACCGGTGAAAGGACCGCGCGACCGCGATGAACGCAAACCCCGACCCCGAGACACCGGTCGACGCCGCCTTCCTGCGCCGCTGGCTGGAGCTGGCCACCGGCAGCCTGGAGCGGGAGTCGGCCCGGCTGACCGAGCTGGACTCCCCCATCGGTGACGCCGACCACGGGACGAACATGCGCCGCGGCTTCGTGGCGGCCCGCAAGGCGGTCGAGCAGGAGCCGCCGGAGACGCCCGGCGCCGTGCTGGTGCTGATGGGCCGGACGCTGATCAGCACGGTCGGCGGCGCGTCAGGGCCGCTGTACGGCACGCTGCTGCGGCGGGCCGGCAAGGACCTGGGCGACGAGCAGGCGGTGTCGGCGGCCCGGCTGCGGGACGCGCTGCGGGCCGGCGTCGACGGGGTGGCGGCGCTGGGCGGCGCGGTGCCGGGCGACAAGACCATGCTGGACGCGCTGCTGCCGGGCCTGGACGCGCTGACCGGCGCCCTGGACGCGGGCGGCGGTGCGGCGGAGGCCTTCGCCGCCGCGTCGGCCGCGGCCGACGAGGGCGCCACGGCGACCATCCCGCTGCGGGCCCGCAAGGGTCGCGCGAGCTATCTGGGCGAGCGCAGCGTCGGGCACCAGGACCCGGGGGCGACCTCGTCGGCGCTGCTGCTCGCGGCGCTGGCCGACACCGCGCGGGGGGACGGATGAGCGCCCCGCTGGTCGGAGTGGTGCTGGTCTCGCACAGCGCCCAGGTCGCCTCCGCCGTCGCGGACCTGGCGGTGGGCCTCACCGGGGGCGCTGGCGACGTCCCGGTGGCCCCGGCGGGCGGCGGACCGGACGGCGGCCTCGGCACCAGCTCCGACCTGATCTCCGCCGCGGCCCGCTCGGTGGACCGCGGGTCGGGCGTGGCGGTGCTCGCCGACCTGGGCAGCGCCGTCCTCACCGTCAAGGCGCTGCTGGCCGACGACGAACTCCCCGCGGGGGCACGGCTGGTGGACGCCCCCTTCCTGGAGGGCGCGGTCGCCGCGGTGGTCACCGCCTCGACCGGCGCCGACCTGGACGCGGTGGCCGCGGCGGCTGCGGACGCGTACACCTACCGCAAGACCTGAGCCGGCACGCCGACGGCCCCCTCCCACGGGCGGGTTCTAGCGATCCCCGCAACACCCTGTAGTTCAGGGTGTTGCGGGGATCGTGGATTTTGGGGACTTGAAGGCAAGGTTCTTCGAAGCGCTGGGCCGGGAGAACGGCAGTATCTCGGGTGCGGCTCGCGTGGTCGGGGCGAACCCTCACACGGCGGCTGCGTGGGCGCGGAAGGCCGGGGTCCGTGGTCGCGGGAAGCCCGGTACGGAGGGGCATCCGGGGCGGGCGGAGTACGACCGGCTTCGTGCGTCCGGGGTCCGGCGGCGGGAGGCCGCCGCACAGGTCGGGGTCCACGGACGCACTGCCCGGGACTGGGACCGGGGTATCTGGAAGATCGGCAACGCGCGCCTGCACCCCGATGGGCGCAGGATCGACTACACAGCGGGCATGACCAGCACCGTCGCCGCCACGTTAGCGCCGTCTCCTGCGGCGGTCGAGGCCGAGCTGCACCCGCGGTTCCTGACGGTGGCCGAGCGGGAGTTGATCGCCGACATGCGTCGTGAGGGCCGGTCGCTGCGGGCGATCGGACGGGCGCTGGACCGGCAGGCGTCCACCGTCAAGCGCGAGATCGACGCACGTGCTGTCGACGGTGTCTATCAGCCGCATCGGGCCCAGCGGGCGTGGGCGAAGAGCCGGTCGCGCCCCAAAGGGTCCAGGCTCGCCCAGGACGGTCCGCTGCGCGAGTTCGTTGCGGACAGGCTGCGGGAGAAGTGGTCGCCCGAGCGGATCTGCCACGCTCTGGTCATCGAGTTCCCCGACGACGAGAGCATGCGGGTGAGTCCGGAAACGATCTACCAGGCGATCTACGTCCAGGCCCGTGGCGGGCTGCGCCGCGAGGTCGCCCTCGCGCTGCGCACCGGGCGCACCCGCCGCACGCCACACCGCAGCCCCGAGCAGCGCACGCGCCGGTTCGTCGACGAGATGGTGATGATCTCCGAGCGTCCTGCCGAGGTCGGGGACCGGGCGGTGCCCGGTCACTGGGAAGGCGATCGTGCGACACGAAGTTGCACGAATTTGAGTGGACTGACCGATTGGAGAGGCGGTTGATGAAGCCGTAGGTGCAGTCACGGGTCCGTGTCCGTATGACCCGTCCCCGCCCTTGACGTGCGATGCCGGTAACGGCGTGGTGCGAAGCTCAGGGGAAAGCCCAAGGACTTCCGTTCCATCCGGGAGTTACCGGCAAGGGGAAGACCGGACGGGTGAAGTACATGAACTCCCGACGATGCCTCGCGATCCCAAGTCCCGCCGATGGAATGCGTGAGTGGGGTGCATGGCTAGCCGTTGAGAAGCGGCAGGCGCTGGCCGGTAGAGGTCACTCCGGCCAGGTCGACACCGTCGCCTCGGGGTAAAGGGAGCACCCACCCCGGTCGTATCTCATTCGTGTGGAACGTGGAAACCCCGTTGGGGTCCGGGCCGCTTTGGCTCGGTCGGCCGACCACAAGGAAGGCTCAACTCCCCAGCGGGAACAGGACGGCCCAACAAGCTAATGCCGGAAGCCGAAAGGAAGCGGGAACCCGGGGCAGCACGACGACCGGCCTCTCCGCCGGTCGCCCCGCATAACCGTCCGGATACGGGTGCTGCCCGACCCGAAAGGGTGCTGACGTGGGCCGGGTGAGCCTGTGCGGAATCACTGAGCAAAGACGACGGAACCGAGGGGCAAGTTGGGCACTTTGCAGATCGTGGACGGATCGGCCTCGGCCCTTCCTGCTGCTTCTGTTCCGGTGAACGGACCCGAGGGCGAAGACTTGGACTGGGCGTCGGTTCACTGGCGGCGGGTCGAGGAAGACGTACGGCGTCTGCGGCAGAGAATCTTCACGGCATCGCAGGCAGGGGATCTGAAGAAGGTCCGCAATTTGCAGAAGTTGATGCTCCGGTCCCGCTCGAACACGCTCGTGAGCGTGCGGCGGGTTACGGAGATCAATGCTGGACGTGCGACGGCGGGAGTCGATGGAAAGGTGGTGCTGCTTTCCCAGAGCAAGGCCGCATTGGCCCGTACCGCACCAGCACGGGGCTGCCGCTTTGCGCACTCCCGGCATCTCTGCCGGCGGTGTAATAGCGGACCCCTGCGGCTTCCTCCATTCCGTGCAAGGCCACGTTGAAGAGCAATGGGCTGATCACCCCACCCTGCGGAGTTCCCTCCTCGGTCGGGGCAAACCGACCGCGATCCACGACCCCGGCCTTCAGCCACTGACGGACCAGTCCCCGGGCGGGGAAGGTGCCGAGTGCGGCCATGAGCCGGGCGTGGTCGATACGGTCGAACGCCGCCGTCAGGTCCGCGTCGAGTACCCACACACGCTGCGGGTTCTTCCCGTTGAGCGTGGAGTAGATGGCCCCGATCGCGTCGTGACAGCCGCGGCCGGGCCGAAAGCCATAGGACTTCGGCTCGAACCGCGCTTCCCACTCGGGCTCCAATGCTCCCAGCGCCACAGCTTGCAGACACCGGTCGACAATCACGGGAATCCCGAGTCCGCGCTTCTTCATGGTCCCCGGTTTGGGGATGAACACCCGCCTGACGGGCTTGGGAATCCACGGCCGGGCACGGTGCTGAACCCACTGGCAGATGATTTTGTCGCGATGTGCATCAGCCGTGAACAGGCCGAACAGGTCAAGGAACGGCTGGCTGCATGGCTGACGCCCAGGGGACTCGCCTTCCACGAGGACAAGACACGCATCGTCCACGCGGAGACCGGGTTCGACTTCCTGGGGTTCAACGTCCGCCGCTATCACGGCAAATTGCTAATCAAGCCGAGCAAAGCGGCTCAGAGACGGATCCGGGAACGGCTCAGCACCGAAATGGTGGCCCTGCGAGGGGCCAACGCCGGTGCGGTACTCAAGAAGATCAACCCGATCGTGCGGGGTTGGTCGGCCTACTACCGGACGGTGGTGTCCAGCGAGATCTTCACGGCGCTGGACAATCACATGTGGAAGCTCGCTTACAAGTGGGCCAAACACAGTCACCCGAACAAGCCGAAGCACTGGATTTCCGACGAGTACTTCGGCCGGTTCAACAGGACCAGGAACGACCGGTGGGTGTTCGGTGACCGCGACAGCGGCGCCTACCTGCTCAAGTTCTCCTGGACGAAGATAGTCCGGCACCAGTTGGTCAAGGGGAAGGCGTCCCCGGACGACCCTGCCCTGGAGTCATATTGGGCTCAGCGGCGCCGCAAGGGAAACCCTCTACCGGTCGATGCTATGACCGTGCGTCTGCTACAGGCACAGCGCGGCCGTTGCTCGATCTGCGGAGGACTCCTACTGCACGCCGATCACCCGCCGCAAAGCCCACAAGAATGGGAAACGTGGCGGGCCGTCATCCGGAAAGCGATCTCCAAGAAATACATCGCGTTCCCGGACGAGAGCGCGCAGGACGGTTAACGAATCCGTCTCCTCCACACCCATTGTCAACGGCGGAATGGAGCCGCCGCGATGAGAAGTCCAGCACCTTTGTCTGCCGACGAGCTTTTGGGGGCTTGCTTGAGCCGTGTGCGGTGAAAGCTGCTTGCACGGTTCTGAGGGGGCGGGGACGCAGTAATGCGTCCCCGCTACCCGACTCATCATCGGCCCCCGCAGCGAGAGCGCGATCGTCACCCCGGTCGAGCGCTCCACCCGCTACGTCATGCTCGGGCATCTGCCCGGCGGGCAGACCGCCGAGGAAGCCCGCGACGTGCTGGTGCCCCTGATCCAGACCCTGCCCGGGCACCTGCGAGGCTCGCTGACCTGGGACCAGGGCTGCGAGATGGCTGCACACAAGCAGTTCACCGTGGCCACGGGAGTGCCGGTCTACTTCTGCGACCCGCACTCACCCTGGCAGCGCGGATCGAACGAGAACACCAACGGTCTGCCGCGGCAGTACTTCCCCAAGAGCACCGACCTGTCCGCGCACAGCCCCGCAGACCTCGAACACGTCGCCCAGCAACTCAACGGCCGACCACGCAAAACGCTCGGCTGGAAAACTCCAGCCGAGCGCCTGCGTGATCTACTGACGACCACGTAAGCCATCAGGTATTGCGAGGACCCCAAGAACCCGCCCGGGCAGCGGGGGCCGTCGGCGTGCCGGTCAGCGCCCGTAGACCAGCAGGGTGCGGACCATGCGGCAGGTGGTGTCGGACGGCTGGTGGACGCCGATCCGCTCGGCGGTGTCGCGGATCCGCTGGTTGCCGGCCTGGGCCGGTTCGTAGACGCCGGCGTCGAGCAGGGCGATCACCAGACGCATGGTCTTCAGCCGCCGGTTGTGGGCGACATACCAGGCGCGCGGGCGGCCGGCGGGGAGTGGCTTCCTGGGGAGTGGGGACTTCGGCGCGGACAGTACGGCAACGGCCATCGGCATCCTCCTGCGGCGTCGGCCGACCCTGACGAACCCTGACGAACACTGTCCATTTTACCGCCAGGCACTGACAAAGTCCGCTGGCCAGACGGCATTTGGCGAATACGTGTACGACCGGCGCCCCGGTCAGCCGGGGGACCCGCCGAGCAGGGCGACCGCGTGGTGCGCCGCGGCGAAACACCGCGGGTCGGGGTGGTCGGCGAATTCGCGGCGGGCCGCCTCGGAGATCTTGATGGCGTGCTCGTCGCCCAGCTCGACGGCGGCGTCGAGCACCCGCTGCTGGACGCCGGGGTCGGCGCCGTCCACCGCGGGCTCGGGACGGTCGTCGGGCCCGCCGGGGGCGAAGAGGTTCAGCAGCGTCCCGCAGACCTCGCGGATCGCCTCGTACGACGGCGCCGCCAGCTCGGCGGGCAGCTGCGGCAGCACCAGGCGCAGCGCGGCGGGCGCGGTCACGGTGTGCACGGCAGGCACCGGGACCCGGCCGGACACCGTCAGGTAGCGGCCCGCGCTGATCGCGGCGAGTTCGGCGAGCGCGGCGTCCACCGACTTCTCCAGCAGGGCGTCGGCGTCGGCGAACAGCCGGTCGGCGGGCCGCCTGCCCAGCGTCCGTACGGTGCCGATGGCGCGGGCCCCACGGGCCATGGCGCTGCTGGGCAGCTGGTACATCGCGGCCCAGAACGCCAGCCCGTTGGCGACCTCGTGCAGTTGCAGCGGGCTCGGCTCGGGTACGGCCGCCACGCTGCGTACGGCGTGCGCGGTACGGATCAGACCGTGCGTCAGACCGGCCATGATGCCGGGGGTGAGCCGGGGCCACCAGGTCACCAGCGTCTCGTGCCAGCCGGCCTCGTCGATGCCGTGCCGGAAGAGGGTCGCCCAGTCCGCGAGCCGCCGGGTCTCGCCGAGCGCGACCTGCCAGGACGCCGGATCTGCGGGGTCGATCGGTTCGAACGGGTCGGGCGGCGCGCCGAAGCCGCGGCGGACGGCGTAGCCGTCGACCCAGTCGGGCACCAGCTCCCCGTGGCCGAGCACGGCGAGCGCCTCGGCGCCCATCGGGGCGTGGATGGCGAAGCCGCGCAGCTGGTTCCCGGCGCCACCGGCGCCGAGGAAGAAGCCGGCGTGCTCCAGTCGTTCCAGTGCCTCGTTGATCGCGGTCTCGTACGGGACGTCGGGCATGGCGGGGACTCCCCTCGCGTCGGGGTGCGGGCGCACGCACAGCTGAGCGGGTCCGCCCCTGCCCCGGCGCAGGGTGCGGTCCCCTCCAGTGTGCACCACGGTTGTGCCGTACAGCCGTACCGTCAGGTGGCCGCGGGTGCGCCCCTGTTGCCCCGCCGCGGCGGGCTCAGGGCGCCTGGTAACCGCGGTCGGTGAGCCCGGGGACGGGCGCGGGGGCGAACCAGGTGGGGTCGTTGCGCAGCGCCAGTTCGATCCGGCCGCGGGCGATCGGCCCGAGCGGCGGCAGCTCGTCCAGCGCGAACCACCGCACGTCGAGCGACTCGTCGTCGTTGACCCGCGCCTCGCCGCCGACCGCCCGGCAGCGCAGCACGATGTCGATGTACTGCGCCCGGTCGCCGTTGCCGTAGACCACCGGCTCGTTGGTGAAGACGCTCAGCACCCGCTCCACGAGCGCCGCGACACCGGTCTCCTCCTCGATCTCCCGCACGGCCGCCTCCGCGGGCTGCTCGCCGGGGTCGGGGATGCCGCTGATCAGTGCCCACTTCCCGGTGTCGGCCCGGCGGTTCAGCAGCACCCGGCCGCGGTCGTCGAACACCACCATCACCACCCCCGGCATGAGCAGCAGTGTGTCGCCCGCCTTGGCGCGGATGTCCAGGATGAATTGCGGAGTCGCCATGCCGCGAGCCTACGAGAAGCCGGGTGAACGCCACATCCGCACCAGGTTTCCCAACGACGACCTCGTTGCCGCACAGGTGTCCACACCGGCTCCATCAGCCGTTACGGTGGCCCGACAGGTAGCGCCCATGCGGGGAACGCGGGTGTGACGGCACCCCGTCGCGTCCGCGTGGCGTCAGGGGGTGGCGGGGGCATGGACACGACGGCCGGCGGCACGCCGGGCGCCACTCGCGCGGGCCGCGGTGACGGTCCGCCGCAGGACCGTGCCGCCGCGGGGCGCGACCGCGCCGCAGTGGTGGACGCGGTCGGTATCACGCTGCTGGCCTGCTGCGCCGTCTGGGCACTGGTCGCCGCCGCGGGGCGGTCGGCCCGGCCCGAGGGGACGCTGCTCGCGCTGCTCGCCGTCACCGCGGGTTACGCGCTCGGCCGCATCCTGGGCGCGCTGCTGCCTGTCCTGGCGCCGGCGGCCGCGGCGGCCGCCGTACTGTCCCTGGTGCTCATACCGCCGACCCGGCTGTCCGCGCACCCGGACGCGCCGCCGCTGGGCTACCCGAACGCCGACGCCGCGCTGCTGGTGCTGGCCGCCGGCGCCGCCTGCTGCGCCGCCGGGGCCGCCCGGGGCAGGGCCTGGCGGATCGTGCTGCGCTGCGTGGGCGCGGGCGCGGCCGTGACGGCGCTCGCGCTCGGCTCGGCGGCCGGGTTCGCCGCGGGCGTCGCGATCGTGCTGTGCTCGCTGGCGGCGGCCCGGATGCGCGGCCGGCTGCTCGGCCTGGCGGGATTCGCGCTGGCGGCGGCCCTCGTGGCCGGCGGCAGCTGCGCGGTGGCCGCGGACGCGCTGCCGGCCGGCCTGTCGGAATCCCTCACCGGCCAGCTGACCCAGCCCCGCGTCGACCTGTGGCACCAGGCGGTGGACCTCGCGGAACGGCACCCGCTGCGCGGTGTAGGCCCCGGGCGCTTCGCCGACGAGGCCACGCCCGCGCCCGAGCCGGCCCCGAGCTCCGAGTCCCCGCAGTCCGCCCCGCTCCAGCTCGCCGCCGAGCAGGGCATCCCCGGCGTGGCCCTGCTCGCCGCCGCCTTCTGCTGGGTCCTCACGGCCCTGTGGCGCTCGCCCCGCCCGACGCCGGTGGTCCTCACCGCCGCGGCGACCCTGACCGGCCTGGCCATGCTCGCCACCGTCGACCACGTGCTGAGCTACGCGGTCGTGACGGCCGGCGCGGGCTTCCTGTCCGGCCTGGCCACCGCGCACCCGTTTCCCGCGGATCCCTTCCCGCCGGCGGACTGAGCGCCCGGGCGGGCCGGCTCAGCTGCCGGCCAGCGTCCTGGCCCGCAGCCGGAGCCACTCCCCGATGGCCTGTACGGCCCCTTCCGGGTCGTCGACCGTGACGGTGAAGCGGTGCCCGGCGCCGAGGTCGATGATGATGCCCGGTCCGCGGCGCACGATGACGGCCGTGCCCTTCTCCGGGCGCCAGCGATACCCCCAGCCGCCCCAGCTGCGCGGGCTGATCAGCGGGACCAGCCTGGCGCCGCTGACGTCGGCGAGCGGAATGCGCCGCCGCGGCAGCCCGATGTGGCCGCAGCGCACCTCGACGCACTCCCGGTCGACCTGGACCTTGACATGCGTGAAGGCCAGCGTGCCGAAGATGATCAGCAGCCCGATCGCCAGGCAGCCCACCACGGACATCACCAGCGGGGCCAGATCGGTGGTGGCGGGCTGGTCGACGGCCAGTTCGATACCGAGCGCGAGACAGGCCGCGCCCACTGTGGCGAGGACCCACTGCATGCGGTTGCTGGCGCGGCCCGTCCACACCTGGGGCGCGACGGACTCCGGTCGGGGAGCGTGCGTCATGCTCGAAGCGTACTCATACGGCACGCAATGGGCAGCCCTGTGACGTCAGGCCGTGGCGGGCGTCACGGCCAGCGCCGCGCCCTCGGCGTAATCCGTCGCCACGGCCGGCAGCGCGGCGGCGCGCCCGTTGAGCAGCACTTCTAGGCCGCCGTGACCGGTGGACACGGCGTCCGAGGGTGCCCGGAAGGCCGGGGTGTCCGGGGAGTCCGTCACCGCGGCGATCCTGCGCAGGGCCTGCGTGGCCACGGCGTCGGCGGAACAGAACAGGGCGGCGCCCGGCACGGCCGCCGCGATCCGGTCGGTGACCAGCTCGTAGTGCGTACAACCGAGGACGACCGCGCGTACGCCCACCGGGGTCAACGCCGCCGCCGCCGCGATCGCCGCGGCCACCGCCGCGGTGTCGCCGGCCTGCACCGCGGCCGCCAGACCGGGACAGGGGACCTCGGTGACCTCCGCGCCGCCGCCGAACTCGGCGATCAGCGCGCGCTGGTAGGCGCTGCCCGTGGTGGCCGGGGTCGCCCAGATGGCGACCGCGCCGCCGCCCGCGGCGGCCGGCTTGATCGCGGGCACCGTGCCCACCACCGGCAGGGCCGGCTCCAGGGCGGCCCGCACTGCGGTGAGCGCGTGCACCGACGCGGTGTTGCAGGCCACGATCAGCGCGTCGGGGCGGCGCTCCGCCGCTGCCAGCGCGCACCGCAGCGCGCGGTCGCTGACGTCCTGCGCGGTCCGCGGTCCCCAGGGCATGCCCTCCGGGTCGCACGAGAGCACGAGATCGGCGTCCGGCCGCATCCGCCGTACGGCCGCGGCGGCGGCCAGCAGTCCGATACCGGAGTCCACGAGTGCGATCTTCACCCCCTCACCCTATGCGGCGCGGCGACCGCACCACCGCCCGGCACCCGGCGTGCGGCAGACTGCGGCGAGTGACGGTGATGACAGTGATCGCAGGGCTGTCCCTGCTGGTGTGGGTGTGGCTGCTGCTGGGACAGGGCTTCTTCTGGCGCACGGACGTACGGCTGCCGCGGCACACCGCCGAGCCGGCCGCCTGGCCGGCGGTGGCCGTCGTGGTGCCCGCGCGGGACGAGGCCGCGGTGCTCGGGCTGAGCCTGCCGTCGCTGCTCGCGCAGCGGTATCCCGGCCGGGCCGAGGTCTTCCTGGTCGACGACGGCAGCACCGACGGCACCGGGGAGACGGCCCGCGGACTGGCGGCGGGGCACGGCGGGCTGCCGCTGACGGTCTCCTCCCCCGGCGAGCCGCCGGCGGGCTGGACGGGCAAGCTGTGGGCCGTACGCCACGGTGTCGCGCTCGCACGCGAGCGCACCGGGGCGGAGTTCCTGCTGCTCACCGACGCGGACATCGCACACCGGCCGGAGAGCCTGCGCGCGCTGGTCGCGGCGGCGGTCGGCGCGGACCTCGACATGGTGTCGCAGATGGCCAGGCTGCGGGTCGAGACCGGGTGGGAGCGGCTGATCGTCCCGGCGTTCGTCTACTTCTTCGCGCAGCTCTACCCCTTCCGCTGGATCAACCGCCCGCGGTCCAGGACCGCGGCGGCGGCCGGCGGCTGCGTCCTGATCCGCGCCACGGCCGTGGACGCGGCGGGCGTCCCCGACAGCATCCGGCAGTCCGTCATCGACGACGTGGCCCTCGCCGGTGCGGTACGGCGCTCGGGCGGCCGGATCTGGCTCGGCCTCGCCGACCAGGTGGACAGCATCCGGCCCTACCCGCACCTCGGCGAGCTGTGGCGGATGGTCTCGCGCAGCGCCTACGCCCAACTCCGCCACAGCCCGGCACTGCTGGCCGGCACGGTGGCCGGCCTGGCGCTGATCTACCTCGTCCCGCCGGTCGCAGCCGTCGGCGGCGCCGCCGACGGGGCCTGGGCCGTGTGCGGCCTGGGCGTCGCCGCGTGGGCGGTCATGACGGCGACGTATCTGCCGATGCTGCGCTACTACGGCCAGCGGTGGTGGCTCGCCCCCACGCTCCCCTACACCGCGGCGCTCTACCTTTTGATGACGGTCGACTCCGCCGTCCAGCACTACCGCGGCCGCGGTGCGGCCTGGAAGGGCCGCACCTACTCCCGCCCCGACCTGACCTGACCCCTGGGCCGCCCCTCCCAAGTGGCACCCCGCCGGGGCAGCGGACGCAGGACGTGCGGGCTCCTCGCGACCTAGACATCGGCCGGGGTCCAGACCAGACCCCAGCCGTAGGCGTAGTCCACGATCCGCTGCGGGCTGACCCCCCGCCGCACCGCGAGGTGCCGCGCCTCGCGCCGGACGCGCAGGGCGTCCTCCTCCCCGGTGAGAAGCAGCAGTACGCAGGCCGTCGAGTCGGGCCCTCCGGGGTCCAGGGCGAAGTCCTGCGGCGGCCCGTGGTCGGGCCGCACCGTGACCGTGCCGCGCACGTCCGCGAAGCTGCGCCCCGCGCCGCGCAGCGTGAGGAAGACCAGGACGCGCCGGAACCGCTCCGCCTGGTCGAGGTTGACGGTCAGGCTGTCGTCGTCGAGCCGGACGTACGGCGGCAGCCGCAGCGCCCCGGCGGCGCCGCCGAGCGGCTGGACGACCCCCTTGCGGCCGTCCGCGAGTTCGAACAGCGCGCACAGGTCGACGTCCTCGCCCGACCCACCCTCCGCGCGGAAGCCGATCCGCAGCAGCCCGGGCCCGACGCACGTGCCGGCGGTGGGCAGCCCGACGGGTGCGGGCGGCGCGTGCCGCGGCGCCGACGGGAGCAGCGGGGCGGTCAGGGTGACCGCGCGCAGCCGCCACCGGCCGCCCTCCGCGTCGCGGTAGCACTCGCCGACGACCAGCATCCGCCCGCCGGTGACCCCGCCGCAGTCCAGCCGCACCGGCCGCACGCCCTCGGCCAGCGCCCGCAGCCGCAGGGCGGGGATGCGGCCGAGCGGTCCGCCCTCGGCGCGTATCACCACGAGCACCGCGGTGACGGCTCTTTCGAGTGACGCGAGATCGAGGACGAGGGTGTCGAGGACGCCGCCGTCGCCGGCGCTCTCGCGGCGGTGGGTGACCGCCCCCGACTCGTGCCGCGGCACCTCGGCGTCCACGAGATCACCGGCGCCGCGCGGCGCCCGGCCGGCGAGCAGAAGCGCGCACATGTCGGCCCGGGGTATGCCAGGACCGGTCCCCCGACCGAACTCCAATCGGACTTCGGCGGTCGGCAACCGGACACTCTCCCCCCTGCGAAGCAACATGACGATCCCTCCCCCGGTGCGTCACGACCCCCCTGCGACCCTGCGGACGCACGCCTTTTACCTGATCACACCATGCCGACCTGACCGGTTTCCGGGGATTCGCTCATATTGGGGACTTGACGTCACTCCCCGACCGTCAAACAACCCTCTAATCGGTCTCCCCAACGACCACATCGTGGGCTTAACTTATGGCTCATGACCACCCCCCGCGGTTCGTACGGTGGCGGCTACGGCGGCTACAACCCCTCGTCCTCGTCCTTCCCCGACACCCCGATCTACGACAGCCTGGTGGCCGAGCGCGGCACCCCGCAGATCGCCCCGATCCGCGTACCGTCGCCGTACTCCGGTTACGACACGGGTCTGAGCAACGGGTACAGCGGAGGAAGCAACCTGCCGGCCCTGCCCGCGCTTCCCGCGCTGCCGTCGGGACCGTCATCGCCGTCGTACCAGCAGCCGCAGCCGGCGCAGGGCGGCTACCCGGGCGGCGGGTACCAGCAGCCGCCGGCGCCGTACATCCCGCAGCAGGCCCCGCAGCGCGGCGGCTACGGCAGCAACGGCAGCAACGGCTACCCGAACGGGAACGGCGGCGGCAACGGCTACCCGGCGATGCCGCCGCAGCCCTCGCCCAGCGGCTACGAGGCGGCCCGTCCGGTGCCGCCGCGTCCGGTACCGCCGCGCCAGGTGCCCGGCGGACACCCCGAGGAGCAGTACCCGAGGCGCAACCTCGGCCAGGGCGGCGGAGGCTACTACCAGGGCTGATCCCACCACGGCGGCTGGCAGGATGGCGTCATGACCACGCCCCGGCTCAGCGCGCTGAGCATCTACCCGGTGAAGTCGCTGCGCGCTGTCGACGTGCACCAGGCGGTCGTGGAGCCGTGGGGGCTCGCGGGGGACCGCCGATGGATGCTGGTCGACGCCGAGACCGACACCGCACTGACACAGCGTGAACAACCACGTCTGACGCTGCTCGCCGCACTGCCCGTGGGGGGTGGCGGCCTGCGGCTGACCGGGCCCGGACAACCGCCGCTCACCGTCGTGCCGCCCGCCGCGGGGCCGCTGCGGACGGTGCGGCTCTTCTCCGGGAAGATCGACGTGCTGCCGGCCGGCTACGAGGCCGACGCGTGGTTCTCCGGCTTCCTCGGTACGCCGGTCCGGCTGGTGCATCTGGACGACCCGGCGGTCCGCCGGCCGATCGACCCGCTCTACGCGTCGAACGGCGAGACCGTCAGCCTCGCCGACGGCTATCCGCTGCTGATCACCACTACCGCCTCGCTCGACGCGCTGAACGCGCTGATCGCCGCGGGCGACCGGGCGGTGGAGGGCCCGCTGCCGATGAACCGTTTCCGGCCGAACGCGGTGATCGACGGCACCGGCCCCTGGACGGAGGACGGTTGGCGGCGGGTGCGGATCGGCGAGGTGTCCTTCCGCGTGCCCAAGGCCTGTGCGCGCTGCGTGGTGACGACCACCGACCAGGGCAGCGGCGCCCGCGGCAAGGAGCCGCTGCGCACCCTTGCCCGGCACCGCAGGATCGGCTCGGGGCTCATCTTCGGCCAGAATCTGATTCCCGAACATTCCGGAACCCTGCGCGTGGGCGATCCGTTGACCACACTGGAGTAACGCGTCGATGCGTCATCCCCCGCGGCCCCAGGGGGGATGGATGCCGGACCACACGCATGAGTCGCGCCGTTTGCGGTAGTTGAACGGGTGAAGGGGGTGGTCGGCCATGGCTCGTCCCACAAGGCTCACCAAGCGCGGGTGGCGGTGGCGGCGCAATCCGCTGCGGCGGCGCTCCGACGTCGTGGAGGCGTGGCTGGGCGTGGTCACCGCCCTCCTGCTCTGTACCGTCCCGCTGATCGGCTGGTGGGCGGGGCAGTCCGTCGACCGCACCCTGCAACGGGTGGTGCGCACGCAGCGCGTCGAGCGCAGCCTGGTGCCCGCCGCCGTGGTGCAGTCCCCGGCCGCGGCCGGCGCCGGCGTGGCACCCGGGTCGTCGAAGGCGGCAGCCGCCGTGGCCGCGGCCGGCGCCGACTCCGATCCGCGCCACGGCGACGAGCTGCACTGGATCGCCCCCGACAACTCGCCGCACACCGCGAAGGTGCCGGTCGGCCTGGAGGTCTGGCACGGCGACCAGCTGCTGCTGTGGACCGACCGGGCCGGCACGCTCGTTCCGCCACCGATGGACGACGCCACCGCCTCCACGCACGCCATCCTGGCGGGCGTGGCCACCGGCTCCGCCGTCGGCGGCCTGCTGCTGATGTCCCGGCAGCTGCTGGTGTGGCGGCTCATGCGGCGCAGGATGGACTCCTGGGAGCGCGAATGGGCCAGGGTCGGCCAGGACTGGGGCCGGGCCGGCGCAGGCGGCTGAGCGGCCGCCCAGGCCGCCGCGGCGGCCCGCGGTGTCCACCTGACGGGTTGTCGTCAACGAGCGGCCTCCGCGCGCGCTACGGTTGATCCCCCGGTCGGCAGACGCAAGAGGTGGGGGCAGAGCAGCCCGATGGCACATGGCGTGGTGCAGGTCACGAACCCGAGCAGTTCGCGGTGGCGCCGCCGCACAGGTGAGTACGGCACCGTGGCGGCCGCCCTGGAGGCGGCGGGCGACGGCGACGTGCTGTCGGTGTCCCCCGGCACCTACCGGGAGAATCTGGTGATCGACCAGGCGGTCACCCTGCGCTGCGCGGAGGGGCCTGGCACCGTCCGTATCGCGCCGGCCTCCGGCGTGGCGCTGACCGTACGCGCGGCGGCCGGCGTGCACGACCTGCTGGTCGAGGGCCAGGACAGCACCGCCGCCGCCCTGCTGGTGGAGGCCTGCGCCCCGGAGCTGACGGGCCTGCGGATCAGCACCCGCTCCGCGGTCGGCCTCGAAGTGCGGGACGGCGCGCGCCCGACGGTGCGGCGCTGCACGGTCGACAACCCGGCGGGTCTCGGCATCAGCGTGCTGGACGAGGCGGGCGGCCTCTTCGAGGACTGCGAGGTGGTCTCGGCCGGCCAGAGCGGTGTCTCGGTGCGCGGCGGCGGCAGCCCCCGGCTGGAGCGGTGCCGGGTGCACCACGCCTCGGGCTCGGGTCTGTCCGTCACCGGCGAGCACAGTTCGATCGAGGCGCTGGGCTGCGAGATCTACGAGATCCACGGGACCGGGGTGCATCTGTCGCAGCGGGCGTCGGGGCACCTCACCGACTGCCAGGTGCACCGCAGCACCGGCGACGGCGTCTCGCTCGACACCGACGCGGTGCTGGCGATGTCCGACTGCGACATCCACGACATCCCGGAGAACGCGGTGGACCTGCGGGCCCGCTCGGTGCTGACGCTGACCCGCTCCGCCGTCCGCCGCTTCGGCCGCAACGGCCTGTCGGTGTGGGACCCGGGGACCAGGGCCGACGCCAACCAGTGCGAGATCCACGACAGCACCGGCGACTACCCGGCGGTGTGGGTCAGCGACGGCGCGGTGGCGATACTGGACGCCTGCCGGGTGCACGACGTGCCGGACGCGCTGTTCGTCCTGGACCGCGGCTCCCGCGCGGACGTCGTGGACAGCGACTTCACGCAGATCCGCAACACGGCGGTGTCGGTCAGCGACGGCGCCAACGTCCAGCTGGACGACTGCCGGATCAAGGAGGCCGCGACCGGCGCCTGGTTCCGCGACCACGGCAGCGGCGGCACGTTCGCGCAGGTGACCATAGACGACATCGCGACCGGCGTGATCGTCACCAAGGGCGCGGACCCCGCGCTCGACCGCTGCACGGTCACCAACGCCACCGAGTCGGGCATCTACGTGTCGGCCGAGGGCCGCGGCACCTTCACCGGTTGCCGGGTGACCGGCAGCAAGGGCTACGGCTTCCACGTCATCGACGGCTGCAGGTCCACGCTGACCCGCTGCCGTACCGAGCGCTGCGCGCGCGGCGGTTACGAGTTCGCCGAGCCCGGCCCGGTCACCGAGGGCTGCACCAGCGACCGTACCGCCGAGCCGGAACCCGCCCCCGCGCCCGTCCCGATGCCCGCCGCACCCGACCGGCAGCCCGCGGCGCAGTCGTACGGCCTGCTCGGCGGGGTGCCGCAACAGCGCCCCGCGGAGGCCGAGACGGCGGTCGTGCCGGCGGCCAGGGAGAGCGACGAGGTGCTCGGCGAACTGGACGCCCTGGTCGGCCTGGACAGCGTCAAGCGCGAGGTGCGCACCCTGATCGACATGATCGCGGTGGGCCGTCGCCGCCAGCAGGCCGGGCTCAAGGCGCCGTCCCCGCGCCGGCACCTGGTCTTCACCGGCTCCCCAGGCACTGGCAAGACGACGGTGGCCCGGCTGTACGGCGAGATCCTGGCCTCGCTCGACGTGCTGGAGCGCGGCCATCTGGTGGAGGTGGCCAGGGTCGACCTGGTCGGCGAGCACATCGGGTCCACCGCGATCCGGACCCAGGAGGCCTTCGAACGGGCGCGCGGCGGGGTGCTGTTCATCGACGAGGCCTACGCGCTGGCGCCGGAGGACGCCGGGCGGGACTTCGGCAGGGAGGCCATCGACACCCTGGTGAAGCTGATGGAGGACCACCGGGACGCGGTGGTGGTGATCGTGGCCGGCTACACCGCGGAGATGGAGCGCTTCCTGGCGTCGAACCCGGGTGTGGCGTCGCGTTTCTCGCGGACGATCACCTTCGGCGACTACACCTCGGAGGAGCTGCTGAGCATCGTGGAGTCGCAGGCCACCGAGCACGAGTACCGGCTGGGCGAGGACGCGGGCGACGCGCTGCTCAAGTACTTCACCGCGCTCCCCAAGGGCCCGGCCTTCGGCAACGGCAGGGCGGCCCGGCAGACGTTCGAGGCGATGGTGGAGCGGCACGCGATGCGGCTCGCCCACGTCGCCGAGCCGACCCACGACGAGCTGCAGCTGCTCTACCCGGAGGATCTGCCGGAACTGCCCTGAGCGGTGGCGGCCCCGCCGCCGGACGGACGCTGCGACCCGCGGCCCGGCATACACCGCACGGCGCGGTGCGTGGAAGGATGAGCGCAGCGCGCCGGCAGACGGCATCGCACACAACGAGACGGACGATACGAGGTCACGGGTGAGCGACAACCAGAACCTCCTCGCGGAGCAGCGCCGTGCACTGATCCTGGACGAGGTACGCCGGCGTGGCGGGGTCCGCGTCAACGAGCTGACCCGCAGGCTCAACGTCTCGGACATGACCGTGCGCCGCGACCTGGACGCACTGGCCCGGCAGGGCGTGGTCGAGAAGGTGCACGGCGGCGCCGTGCCGGTGGTCGAGGCGAGCAGCCACGAGCCGGGCTTCGAGGCGAAGTCCGGGCTGGAGCTGGGCGCCAAGGAGGCGATCGCGACGGCGGCGGCCGCGCTGGTCCCGCCGGGCAGCGCGATCGCCCTGGCCGGCGGCACGACCGCCTACGCGCTGGCGCACCATCTGCTGGACGTCCCCGACCTGACCGTGGTCACCAACTCGGTGCGGGTCGCCGACGTCTTCCAGTCCGGCCAGCGCCGGGCCGGCGCGAACCACGCGGAGGCGACGGCCACCGTGGTGATCACCGGCGGGGTGCGTACGCCCTCGGAGACGCTGGTCGGCCCGGTGGCCGACCGGGCCATCCAGGCACTGCACTTCGACCTGCTCTTCCTCGGCGTGCACGGCATCTCGGTGGAGGCGGGCCTGTCCACGCCGAATCTGGCGGAGGCCGAGACGAACCGGCACTTCGTGCGCTCCGCGCGCCGGGTGGTGGTGATCGCCGACCACACCAAGTGGGGCACCGTCGGCCTGAGTTCCTTCGCCGCCCTGGAGGACGTGGACACCTTGGTGACCGACGCCGGCATCCCCGAGGTGCTCAGGGCCGAGATCTCCGAGCACCTGTCGGACCTGATCGTGGCGGGCGAACCCACGGAGGGCTGACGCCCGAGCTCCCGGAGTGGTCGGCCGAGGCACGAGGCCGCCCGCGCAGGGAACGAGGAGGAAGACCGACCGACAAACACGCCAGCTGACGCCTGGGCGGCCTCTGCTCAGTACGGCAGGGCGTCAGTGCGTCATCCAGGACCAGGCGCGGCCCGGGGCCAGGACGAGGAGGACCACCGCGACCACCGCGACGATGCCGGCCAGGGCGCGGAGGCGGCGGACCGTGGGCGACATGGGGGGCCGGGGCGGGGGGTTGTCGGGGCGCCAGGCGGCGGCGGCCTGGGAGGGGGTGTGCGGCGGCTGCGGGCGGCGGCGCACCCAGCGGCGCGGCTCCGCCTCCGCGGCCCGCTCGTCCTCCTCTCGCAGCCGGCGGGCGACGATCCTGGCGCGGGCGGATGGCTCCTTGGGGGCGGTGGCCCGTATCGCACGCTCCGAGTCGTTGGCGAACTGCTCCCATACGTCGTCGGGCAGCGACGGCTCCTCGGCCGCGGGTGAGGGTTCGGTGGTCACGGTCTGCGCTCTCGTCCCGTCCAGGCAGGCCGGGGCGGCGAGCTGCACGCGGTCCCCCACCGGCGAATCGATACTTCCCGCCACTTCTACCTGCCGCGCACCGCACGTGACAAGTACGGTCCCAGCCGTACCTGGCTGCTTCAGCGGTATTCGGCGAGCCGCGGACGTACGCCGAGCAGCACCAGCACCGCGGCCAGGCCGAGCGCCCCTGCGGGGATCGCGGGCCAGCCGTCGAGCGCGTGCCGGGCGTCGCCGGCGTGGGTCGTGAAGTCGTCCAGCTGCCGGCCCGCGAGGACGTCGAGGGTGGTCGCGAAGTCCCAGAAGTCGAAGGCGACGTCCCCGCGGCCGACCTCGGTGAGCACCGCCGCGGCCTCCTCGGTGCGGCCGGCCCGCTTCAGCGCCCGCAACCTGTCGTCGTCAGCGCGGAAGTGGCCGTAGCGGGCCAGCACGTCCTGGTAGGCGGGGCGCTCGGCGGCGGTGGCGTAGCCGTCGGGCGTCAGCAGGGCGTCGAGCCGCTTGGTGAGGGCGTCGAACTGCCGCTGGTCGGCGGCGCCGAACGCCGAGTCGTGCACGAACCAGCGGCTCTCGGTCGCGGCTGCCTGCGCGGCGACCGCGCGGGCCTCGGCCAGCCTGGTCCACGGCCGCAGTCCCTGCTCCCCCGCGGTGTTCACGGCGCCGGCGGTGGCGGTCAGCGCGAGCCCGCCGGCCAGCGCGACGACCAGGGCGGCGGCGGTCGCCGCCAGCAGCGCCGGGTTGAACCGCCTGCGGTAGTCGCGGGCCATCTGCCACTGCCACCACAGCAGCAGCGCGACCGTGGCCAGGCCGAGACCGCCGACCGCCAGACCCCAGCGGAGCGCCGCGTCGTGGGCGGCGGTCCGCTGCGCGTCGGCCTGCCGCTGGTAGGCCGCGGACAGGGCGTCGGCGGCGGGCAGCAGCTGGTCGTGCATGATGTCGCCCGCCTGGACGTTCAGGGCCACCGCGAAACGCGGCGGGTGGCCGGCGACCTGGTCGGGGTCCTGCTCGGCGACGTAGGCGGCGCGGCCGCTGAGGTCGTCGTAGCGGCCGAGGCCGTCGAGCAGCTGCGCCACCCGCGCGCCCTGGTCCCGGTCGGCGCCCAGCTGCCTGAGCAGGTCGCTGACGTGGGCGCGGCGCTGCTGTGCGGTGATCAGGGCGTTGAGCTGGTTGCCGACGATGACGTCCCGGTCGGTGGCGGAGCGGCCGGGCGCGAGGGTGTCGGCACGCTGGGCGTCGAGGTCGGCGAGCTCGAAGCGCAGCTGCGCGGCAGCCGCGGCGCGGTCGCCGACGGTGGTGCCGAGCCGTCCGGCGGCGTGCCGTACCGCCACCGCGCCCAGCACGGCGACCGCGCACAGCGCGCCGAGGACCAGCAGCGCGGTGACCGTGCGAAGGCCGAGCCGCCGGGGGCCGGCCGCCAGCGGCCGCGGGCGGCGCGGCCGGTACGCCTCGGGCCGCGGCGCCGGGGCGGTGGCGGCCCCCGCCGCGGCCGTGACCTCCTGCGCCGGCGGGGCCGTCTGAGACGTCGTCATGATGCGAAGCTAGGCGCGCACCGCGAAACGCGGGTGACCCGGGGGCGACCGCCGGGTGTCCTGGCCGTAACAGAACTGCCGCGAAGCCGGTGTGGGCGGCGGCGGTTGACGGCCGGTCAGGTGCCTTCCGCGGGCGGGTCCTGCGGCGGCTCGGGCTGCCACAGCGGGTGTTCCTCGCGCGCCCACCAGCGCGGTACGTATCCCGTACGCAGCCCGCGCCGCGCCTCGGGGTCCTTGCTGGCGAACCAGACGTGCCCGGTGATCACGGCGGCGAAGCCGAGGGCGAGCCAGTCGTGCACGAACGTCGATCCGGTGCGCCACACCAGCGGCGAGAGCCGCGGGAACCACATCAGCAGCCCGGTGCCTGCCATGATCAGCAGCGCGCCGGTGGCGAAGGCCGCGTAGAGCTTCTGGCCCGCGTTGAACTTCCCCGCCAGGCTCGGCTCCCGCCTGCGCCGGCGCAGGGCGACCCGCAGCCAGCGCCAGTCGTGCGGGAAGAAGCGGCCCAGCCGGCCGAGGTCGCGGCGGAAGGCACGGGAGACCAGCCCGAGCAGCACCGGCACGGGGACGGCGATCCCGGAGTATTCGTGCAGGGTCACCACGGTCCTGCGGCGGCCGACGATCTCGGCGAGCGGCGGGAAGTACAGGCAGGCGCCGGTGAAGACGCAGATCCCCAGCAGCCAGCTCACCGAGCGGTGCACCCAGCTCTCGGCGCGGGTGAAGCGGCGCAGTCCGGTCGGCACCGGGGCGTCATGACGTGGGGTCATCGCCGCGGCCGTTCGACTTGCCGACCCAGGCGTCCACGTCGTAGCCGTAGCGCTCCCAGTAGCCGGTCTCCACGTCCTTGGTCACGGTGATGCCGGACAGCCATTTCGCGGACTTGTAGAAGTACATCGGCGCCGCGTAGAGCCGGACGGGGCCGCCGTGCGCGGCGGTGACCGGCTTGTCGTTCATGGTGAGGGCGACCAGGATGTCGGCGCGGCGGGCCTGGTCGAGGGTCAGGCTCTCGCTGTAGACGCCGTCGAAGCAGGTGAAGTGGATCGCGGTGCCGCCGGCCCGTACCCCGGCCGCGTCCAGCAGCGTGGACAGCCGGACCCCCGAGAAGGCGGTCTTCGGCACCCGCCAGCCCGTGACGCACTGCACGTCGCGCACCAACCGGGTCTGCGGCAGGGCGCGCAGGTCGGCGAGGCGGTAGCCGGCCGGCTTGTCGACCAGGCCGCCGACGGTCAGCCGGTAGTCGCTCTCGCCGCGGTGCGGGATGGAGTTGGACACCGAGTAGAAGCGGAATCCGCCGCCGCCGGGCAGCAGTCCCGTCACGCCCGTGGGGTCCTCGGCGCTGACCGAGGCCAGCAGGGAGTCCAGCTTGCCCTGGACGGCGCCGCCGACGCCCACGCCGACCGCGCCGAGCCCGAGCATGCCGAGCACCACCCGCCGTCCGACGGGTGCGCCCCGTCCCTCCTCCGAAGGCCCGGGCGGGAGGGTGGGGGGCTTCTCCGGTGCCCTCACCGGTGGCGTGCGGTCGTCCATGGATCGATTCGAGCACGCCTGAGCCCATCTGACCAGGGCCAGTCCTGCGACGTCAGAATTCCGTCACATCTTCGGTGCCGCCGGGGCCGGTGTGACCTGCCGTACGGTCGCGAGCAGGGCGGCCAGCGCCTCGTTGAAGACGGCGGGGCGTTCCAGGTTGGGCAGATGCCCTGCGCCCTCGATGACGGCGAGCCGGGCGCCGGGGATGCGGCGGTGCAGGAACTCGGCGTCGGCGACGGGGGTGAAGACGTCCTCCCTGCCGACCACGATGAGGGTTGGCACGGCGACGGCCGGCAGCATGGCGGTGTAGTCGGGGCGCTGCGCGCGCCCGCGCAGCGCGGCGGCGGCGCCCTCGGGGGGTGCGGCGAGCATCATGCGCAGCACGTGCCCGGCCACTTCCGGCAGGTTCGCGACCGTCGCAGGCGAGACCATGGAGTCCAGGACCTGGTGCGCGTAGCCCGCCATGCCGTCCCGCAGCAGCTGGTCGGCGCGCTCGTTGCGTTCCTGCCTGCCCTGGTCGGTCTCGGCCTGCGCGAAGGTGTCGGCGAGGACGAGGCCGGCGACCCGGTCGGGGAAGAGCCGGTGGAACTCCAGCACGATCTGCCCGCCCATCGACAGCCCGCACAGCACCGCCCGCTCCACGTCCAGCCGGTCGAGCAGCGCCGCGAGGTCGCGGGCGAAGGTGTCGAGCGGGGTCACGCCGGGGACGACCTGGCTGCCGCCGTAGCCGCGCAGGTCGGGGGTGATCACCCGGTGGCCGGGCGCCGCGTGCTGCTGCGGGCGCCACATGGTGCGGTCGAAGGGGTGGCCGTGCACCAGCAGCAGCGCCTCACCGCCGCCGCCCGTGTCGTCGTAGCTCATGCTGACGCCGTTGACCAGAGCAGTGCTCACCTGCGGTTTCCCCCTCTTCAGGCCGACGTCCCGATGCTAGGTGCGGAGCATTCACGAGGGCAATGACCGGATTTGATCTCGGTGCAATAAGCTCGCGTGGGCAGGACCTGACGGCGGGGGCGGGGACATGGCGCGGGACTTCAGGCGGGCCGCCGACGCGGTGGCGGCACAGATCAGCGCGGGGCGGCTGCGGCCGGGCGACCGGCTGCCGACGCAGCGGGCGTTCGCGCGGCGGCACGGGATCGCCGAGTCCACGGCGAGCCGGGTCTACGCCGAACTGGCCCGCCGCGGCCTGGTCACCGGCGAGGTGGGCCGCGGCACTTTCGTACGGGCCGCCGCGCCCGCGGCGGACCCGGCCCTCGCGGAACCCACCGCGGCACGGGTGGATCTGGAGCTCAACTACCCGGTCACCGCCGGACAGTCGGAGCTGCTCGCCGCCGGGCTCGCCCGGCTGGGCAGGCCCGACGTGCTGGCCGCGGCGCTGCGCCCGTCCGGCGCCGCGGGCACGCCGGCGGCCCGTGCGGCGGTCGCGGGGCTGCTCGGCGGGCCCTGCTGGGCGCCGGACCCGGAGGCCGTGCTCTTCGCAGGCAACGGCAGGCAGGCCGTCGCGGCCGCCCTCGCGGCGCTGCTGCGGCCGGGCGGACGGCTGGGCGTCGAGGCGCTGACGTATCCGGTGGTCAAGGCCGTCGCCGCCCGGCTGGGCATCACCCTGGTGCCGCTGGAGTGCGACGGGGACGGCCTGCTGCCCGGTGCGCTGCTCGCCGCGCACCGCGCGGCACCGCTGGGCGGCGTCTACCTCCAGCCGACCCTGCACAATCCGCTGGGCGTCACGATGCCGGGCCCGCGCCGGGCCCAACTGGCCGCAACCCTCTCGGAGGCCGGGCTCACCGCGGTGGAGGACGCGATCTGGTCCTTCCTGCGCGAGGACGCGCCGCCGCCGCTCGCGGCCTACGCGCCCGAGCGGGTGATCCTGGTGGACAGCACCTCCAAGCGGCTCGCGCCGGGCCTGACGGTGGGCTTTGCCGTCGCCCCGCCCGGGCTGCGCCCCGCGGTGAGCGCCGCGCTGCGCTCCGGCGGCTGGGCGAGCGCCGGCTACGCCCTTGCCGCGGCGACCGGTTGGCTGACCGACGGCACCGCCACGACGATCGCCGCCGCCAAGCGGGCCGACGCGCGCCACCGGCAGCAGATCGCGGCGGAAGCCCTGGCCGGCCTGGCGACGAGGTCCGGGCCGGGATCGTACTTCTGCTGGTGGGAGCTGCCCGCCCCGTGGCGTGCCGACACCTTCGTGGCCGCCGCCGCCCGGCACGGCATCGCGGTCACGCCGGCCGCGTCCTTCGTGGTGGGGCCGCACCGCACGCCGGCCGCCGTCCGGATGGGGCTCGCCTCACCCCCGCCGCCGGTGCTGCGCCGCGCACTGGCCACGCTGGCGGACCTGGCACGGACCGGCCCCGACGATGTCGCGCCGGAGTAAGGACCCCGCCGGTCGGCGGTGCGGCCCGGCGTCCCCGAATTCCGCGTCGGCCCGCGGCGGGCGGCGAAAGGCCTGGTCCCGGCCGTCCTACGCGACGAGTTGCGAGATTCGCCACATCGGGTGACGCTGATATCGCATCACGGAGTGTCGTAGCAGTCACTCTACGCATTTTCGCTCAGGTGTTCCCATCGGAGCGGCGCAAGGCGGAACCCCGCATGTGCGAGGCCCGGCCCAGCCGCGGAGGGAGTCGCAGCCGTGATCATGCAAGCCGATCAGACCGACAGGACCGACCCGACCCACCGAACCGAACGCGAGTGCACTCTCGAACTCGAAGCGCACCCGTACCGGATCCAGCAGATCCGCCGCATCGTGTCCGCGCAGCTGCGCTACTGGCGCCTCGATCCGCTGGTCGAAGCCGCCGCGAGCGCCACCAGCGAGCTGCTGGCGAACGTGCACCGGCACGCCAAGCCGGACAAGAAGTGCGGTGTACGGCTGACCCTCGCCGGCGACCGCCTCACCGTGGCCGTCACCGACCACGACCCGCGACTGCCGCAACTGCGGCCGGTGGAGCCGATGGCCACCACCGGGCGGGGTCTGACGATGGTCGAGGCGATGAGCGACAGCTGGGGCACCGACCTGCTGCCGGAGGAGACGGGCAAGGTCGTGTGGTTCGTCCTGCGCACCCCGCTCGCGGTGCCGACGCTCCTTCCGCTGCGGACGGCCCGGCCCTTCGAGCGAGCGCTGCCCGAGCCCGAGCCGGTCGCCGAGCCGATCGCCGTCGCCGCTGCGGCCTGACCGCCGCACCTGCGGCGCGTTCGCCGAAGCCACCCGCAAGCAGACTGCGGGCCGGGCGCCGCCTCCCTGTCAGGGAGGCGGCGCCCGGCCGTGCGGACAGCGGTCACTCGGTCGCGATGGCCCGCAGGATGTCCAGCCGCGCCGCACGCCTGGCCGGGCGCCAGCCGGCCAGCACGCCTGCGGCGACACCCACGAGCAGCACCACGGTCAGCGGCAGCGGCGGGATCGCGAAGGCGCCGGTGGCCGAGCCGTCGGTGGCCTTGACCAGGGCCCAGCCGAGGAAGGTGCCGAGCCCCAGGCCGCCCGCGGTGCCGAAGGCCGCCACCACGACCGACTCCCAGCGCACCATCGCCCGCAGCTGGCCGCGGGTCTGCCCGACCGCGCGCAACAGGCCAAGCTCCCGGGTCCGTTCGTGCACCGCGAGAGTGAGGGTGTTGGCGATGCCGAGCAGCGCGATCAGCACGGCGAGCACCAGCAGGGCGTAGATCAGGGTGAGGAAGGTGTCGACCCCTGCGGCCGACGACGTGGCGTACTCGCTCCTGGTCTGCACGTCGGGCGACCCGAAGGCCTTCACCGCCCTGGTGACCGCCGCCTTGCCCGCGGAAGTGGACACGCCGTCCCTGAAGCCGATGGCGACGAGCGTGTCCTTGTCCTGGACCCGGTGCGGCTCCCAGGCGGCCCGGGTGATCAGGTAGTCGCCGGCCAGGCCGGCCTGGCCGTAGACCGCGCCGACGGTGAGGGTCACCCGATCGCCGTCGGAGAAGGTGAGCCGCACGGTGCTGCCGGTGGTCAGGCCGCGCCGGTCCGCCTCGTCCTCGGACACCGCGATGGCACCGGTGCCGAGACCGGTGAGCGAGCCGCGCACCGCACCGAGGTCGAGCAGCCGGGACAGCGCCGCCGGGTCGGTGACCGTGAGCCTGCGCCCCGCGCCGTCCACCTCGGCGACGCCGCTGCCGAGGCCGACCGCGTCCTGGACCTCGGGCAGCCTCGCCACCGCCGGGGCGAGTTCGGGGCTCAGGCCGCTGCCGCCGGCGCCGTAGAGCTGGGCGCTGATGGCGACGTCACCGGCGAAGGAGCGGTCCGCGGTCTGGTGCAGCGTCGCCTTCATCGAGGCGCCGAGGACCGTGAAGAGCGACACCACGGCCACCCCGATCATCAGCGCGGTGGCGGTGGCCGCGGTTCGCTTGGGGCTGCGCAGCGCGTTGCGGCGGGCCAGCGAGCCCGTCACCCCGCGCAGCCGGCCGACCGGCGCGCCCAGCACCCGCACCGCGACCGAGGAGGCGACCGGGCCGAGCACCACGAAGGCCGCGAGTGTCAGGACCGCGCCCAGCGCGGTGAGCGGCAGGCTGGGGCCCGCCGTGGCCCCGGCGGCGGTCAGGGCGACCCCCGCGACGGCGGTGCCCAGCCCGGCGGCCGCCCGGCGGCGGGACGCGCCCGAGGCGTCGGTGGCGCTCTCCCGCAGCGCGGCGAGCGGCGCGGTGCGGCCCGCACGGACGGCGGGCGCCACCGCCGAGCCGACGCACACCAGCAGGCCCACGGCCGGCGGCAGGGCCATGGCCGGCGCGTGGATCCGCAACGCGCCCTCCGGGAAGGGGAAGCCGACCGCCGGGAAGAGCGCCTGCAGCCCGGCCGCGATCCCGATGCCGCCGAGCAGCCCGGCGAGCGAGGCCAGTACGCCCACGGCGGCGGCCTCGGCCATCGTCGAGCCGAGCACCTGGCGCCGGGTCGCGCCCAGCGCCCGCAGCAGGGCGTTCTCCCGGGTGCGCTGGGCCACCACGATCGCGAAGGTGTTGTGGATGCTGAAGGTGGCCACCAGCAGGGCGATGCCCGCGAAGACCGTCAGCAGGGTGGTGAAGATGTCCAGGAAGGCGCCCGAGGTGGCCTGCTGGGTATCGTCGCTCGCCCGGGTGCCGGTGATCGCCTCGTAGCGCGCGGGCAGCACCCGGGCGACCCGCGCGGTGAGCTGCTCCTGGCTCAGCCCGGATCCCGCCCTGACCTTGATGGTGGTGGCCCTGCCGGGCTCGGGCATCAGATACCGCTCGGCGTCGGCCCTTGTCATACCGGCGTACGTGGTCTGGCCCTCGCCGTCCTCGCTGCCGAAGGTGGCGACGCCCACCACGGTGACGTGCACCGGGTCAGGGGTGCGCAGCAGCGTGCGGTCGCCGAGCTTCAGGCCGCCCTTGGTCGCCGCGCCGCGGTTGATGACGATCTCGCCCGGCGCGCTGGGCGCGTGGCCCCGCACGAGCTTGTACGGGTTCAGGTCGGGTTCGTCGATCCAGTTGCCCGCGACGGTGGGGCCCCTGGTGTCCAGGGACTTGCCGTCGGCCTTGACCAGCTCGCCCGCGCCCTCGATGTCGGGGGCGACGGCCGCGACACCGGGCACCTGCCGGATGGCGTCGATCAGGCCGGTGGGCACCGGCTCGCGGATGCCCTGCCCGAGACCCGGCGCCTTGATCTCGTCGGCGCCCCGCACGACGGTGTCCGTACCGCTGTTGGCGTCGGCGAAGAGCCTGCCGAAGCTGGCCCGCAGCGTGTCGCCCGTCACCATGGTGCCGGCCAGGAAGGCGACGCCGAGGAAGACGGCGACGAAGGTGCCGGCGAAGCGGCGCTTGTGGGCGCGCAGCCCCGCGAGCCCGAGGCGCAGCGACGCCCGGCCCGCGCCGGTCGCGGTACTCACGACGACGCCCCTCCCCCGGCGGCCGGGCGGCCGTCGAAGGCCTTCATCCGGTCGAGCACCAGGCCCGCGGTGGGCGCGGCCATCAGGTCCACGAGCCGGCCGTCGGCGAGGAAGACCACCTCGTCGGCGTGGGCGGCCGCGACCGGGTCGTGGGTGACCATCACCACGGTGCGGCCCATGTCGTGCACCGCCCGGCCGAGCAGGTCGAGGACCTCGCCGCCGGAGCGCGAGTCCAGGTTGCCGGTCGGCTCGTCGGCGAAGACCACCTCGGGCCGGCCGGCGAGCGCCCTGGCCACGGCGACCCGCTGCTGCTGGCCGCCGGACAGCTCGCCGGGGCGGTGCCGCAGCCGGTCGCGCAGCCCGACGACGTCGATCAGCGCGTCCACCCACTCGGCGTCGGGGCGCCTGCCCGCGAGGTCGAGCGGCAGGGTGACGTTCTCCGCGACGGTCAGCGTCGGGACCAGGTTGAAGGACTGGAAGACGAAGCCGATCCGCTCCCTGCGCAGCAGCGTCAGCTGCCGGTCGCCGAGCGAGCCCAGCTCGGTGTCGCCGATCCACGCGGTGCCCGAGGTGAGCGAGTCCAGGCCGGCGGCGCAGTGCATCAGGGTGGACTTGCCGGAGCCGGAAGGCCCCATGATCGCGGTGAAGCGGCCGGCCGGGAAGCCCACCGTCACGCCGTCGAGGGCCCGTACGGCCGTGTCGCCGGTGCCGTACACCTTGGCCGCGTCCACGACCCGGGCCGCGGTGCCGCTGCCTGGACCGGGGCCGCCGTCGCCCTCGCGCTGGCGCTCGCTGCCGGAGCCGTTGCCGTTGCCTTTGTCGGGGCCTTTGTCGGGCCCCGCGCTCCCGTGAGGCGCCGTCACCTCCTTCACAGCGCGCCGCCCTTGCCGCCGCGGGGGCCGCGCGGGTCACGGGCGAAGTGCTCCTCGAGCACTGACATCCGGCGCCAGTATTCCTCCTCGTCGATCTCGCCGGCCGCGAACCGCCGCCCCAGCACCGCCATCGGGCTGTGCTCGCCGGTCGCCGCCGACCTGACCTGCCACGGCCCGCCACGGCCGCGCCACACCGTGCGGCGCAACACGGTGACCACGGCGGCCACCGCGAACACCCAGATCAGCGGGAAGAACAGGATCCACGGGCCGGGCCCGCCGTCATGCCAAGCCAGGGTGTTCATCGTCCGTCATCTCCTCGGTCGTGCCGGGTTCTCCCGACACCACGAGCCTGGCTTCCCCCGCCGCCGAAATCGTCGTACGGCCAGCGGCAGCGGGGCTGCTCCGCGGGGAGTACCCGACGGCCCGCGGACTGCGCCCGCCGCGCCGGCCGGCGGCGGGCGGGACCCGGGGAGGAGGGCGGGCGTGACCGGCCGCCCGGGGCGGAGGGCGGACGACGGCCGGCCGGAGCGCCCGTCCGTCCCGCGCGGCCGGTCAGCCGCCGAGCGCCGCCAGCGGGTCGTCGAGCACCGGCTGCCAGGCCAACTCGGCAGCGCCGACAAGGCTGTTGTGGTCGAGGGCGCAGGCCAGCACCGGTACGCCGCCGCTGCGGCCCCACAGGCTGTGGTCGGCGACCACCGCGCGCAGCGCCTCGGGGTCGGCGTCCAGCAGATGGCGGTGCAGGCCGCCGAGCAGGATCAGGTCGGGGTTGAGCACGTTGACCATCCCGGCCAGCCCCCGGCCGAGCCGGTCGATCAGCATGTGCGCCGCGGCCTTGACGGCCGGGTCGGCGTACTCCGTGCTGAGCAGGTCGCGGCACTGTTCGAGCAGCGACACCTCCGGCCCCGGCACCCGGCCCGCCGCTTCGAGGAAGGCCAGCGGGTCCGCCTCGACGTCGAGGCAGCCGCGGCTGCCGCAGTGGCAGGGGCGCCCGTCCGGCTGCACGGTGAGGTGGCCGACCTCCAGCGCGAGCCCCGAACTGCCGGTGTGCAGGCGGCCGTCGAGCACCAGCGCGCCGCCGACCCCGCGGTGCCCCGAGGCGACCACCAGCAGGTGCTGCGCGCCGCGACCGGCGCCGTGCCGGTGCTCGGCCAGCGCGGCCACGTTGACGTCGTTGCCGACGAAGGACGCGACCGGCTCCCCGTCGGGGCCGAGAATGCCCACCCGGGCGATCTGGCTCGCGAAGACCTCCCGCACCGGGGCGCCCGCGGGCCAGGCCAGGTGCAGCGGGTTGAGCGCGGTGCCCTCGGGCTCCGCCACGGCGGACGGCACCGCGAGGCCCGCCCCGACGCACACCCGCCCGGACTCGCGCAGCAGTCCGGTACCGGCCTCCACGACCGCGCCCAGCACGTGCGCGGGATCGGCGGGTACGGTCATGTTGCCGGCACTGGTGGCCACGATCTCCCCGCCGAGCCCGACGAGCGCGGCCCGGAAGCCGTCCGCGTGCACCTGCGCGGCGAGCACGACCGGTCCCCCGGGCGCCACGTCGAGCCGGTGCGAGGGCCGGCCCTGCGCCCCGGACGGGCCGCTCGGCCGGGTGTCCACCCGGATCAGCCCCAGTGCCTCGAGCTCCGCGGCGACCGCGCCCGCGGTCGCGCGGGTCACGCCCAGTTCAGCGGTGAGCAGTGCGCGGGTCGCCGCGCGGCCGGTGTGCACCAGGGAGAGCGCGGGACCGAGTGCGCCGCGACCCCGCTCAAGCCTTGTCCGAATCTGTGTCACCCCCCTATTCTGACTTTGTGCCGACGCTAAACAAAATAGGGACGGCCCTGGGCCGATCCCACCACACTCCCGCCACCGACCCCGCCCTGCGCCGCCTGCGCATCGCCCTCACCGTCTTCTTCGCCGTCGACGGCTTCCTCTTCGCCGGCTGGGTGGTCCGCATCCCCGCCATCAAAGCCCAGGTCGGCGCGTCCGCGGGCCAGCTGGGACTGGCGCTGCTCGGCGTGTCCGCGGGCGCGGTGGCGACGATGGTGCTCACTGGCCGGCTGTGCCGCCGCTTCGGCAGCGACCGCGTCACCGTGGCCACCGCCGTCGTGCTCTCGCTGAGCATCGCCCTGCCGCCACGGACGCACTCGGCACTCGCGCTCGGCCTGGTCCTGCTGGTGTTCGGCGTATCGTACGGCGGTCTGAACGTCGCCATGAACAGCGCCGCCGTCGAGCTGGTCGCCGCGCTGCGCCGCCCGGTGATGTCCAGCTTCCACGCCGCCTACAGCCTCGGAGGTCTGATCGGTGCCGGGCTGGGCGGACTGCTGGCACCCCATCTGTCGGCGGCCACACATCTGCTGGTGCTCACGGCGGTCGGCCTGCTCACCGTCTGCTTGGCCGGACCCGTACTGCTGTCCCACCCGATCGGGGTACCGCGGGAGCGCGTCGCGGCAACCGAGCCGGCGGCGCCGGTTCCCGGATCCGCCGCCGTGCCCGACCGCGTGCGGCGCACCGGGCCGCTGGTCGCCGTCTTCGGCCTGATCGCGGCCTGCACGTCATACGGTGAGGGCGCGCTGGCCGAATGGGGGCCGCTGCACATCCAGCAGGACCTGCACGGCGGCCCGGGGATCGCAGCCGCCGGATACGCGGCGGTGGCCGCCGCCATGACACTGGGCCGCCTGTCGGGCACCGCACTGCTGGAACGGCTCGGCCAGACCCGGGTGCTGGTGCTCGGCGGCCTCACCGCGGCCGCGGGCATGCTGCTCGGCGCACTCGCGCCGGTGATCCCGCTGGTGATCCTGGGTTTCGCGCTCACCGGCCTCGGCCTGGCCAACAGCTTCCCGACCACCATCGCCAGGGCGGGCGCGCTGACCGGGCCCAGCGGTGTGGCCGCCGCGTCCACGCTCGGCTACGGGGGAATGCTGCTCGGGCCGCCGTCGATCGGCTTCCTCACCGACGCGGTGGGCCTGCCGATCGCGCTGACCACGGTCTCAGGGCTGGCGGCGGTCGCGGCGGCGATCGCCTACGCCGTGCGCAACACCGGCCGTCAGGGCTGACGCGGCCACAGCGAAATACGCGAGGTCACCCGCGAAGGAGGCTCACACTTCGGCGGGCTTGGCGAGCATCCGCTCCAGGACGGCACGGTGGCCGGGGCGGGCCTGCTCGAAACGCCGGCGGCCGTCGTCGGTGATCCCCACATAGACACCGCGGCGGTCCTCGCTGCAGATGCCGCGGTCGACGAGGCCTTCCTTCTCCAGCCTGGCGACCAGCCGGGACAGCGCGCTCTGGCTGAGGTGCACCCGGTCGGCCAGTTCCTGCACACGGAAGGTGCAGCTGCCGTCCTCCGGGTCGCCCGCGAGGACGTCGAGCACTTCGAAATCGCTCGCGCAGAGCCCGTACTGATGGAGCTCCCGGTCGAGTTCGCACGCGGTCCGCGCGTGGATGGCAAGGATCTCCCGCCACTCGCGCTCAAGCGCCCGCTCACTCCTGTCCACGGCCATGTTCGCAGGGTAGCAGGAAACGGACCCTGATGCATGGACATTAAATGCACTTGCATCAGATGCGCGTGCATGTAATCTACCGACCATGACCTCTCCGTCTCCCACCGTCCCCCGTACCGAGGAGCGTTGGAGCGCCCTGCAGTGGGGCACGCTCTTCGTGCTCTGCGGCGCGCTCTTCCTCGACGCGCTCGACGTCTCGATGGTCGGCGTGGCGCTCCCGTCGATCGGCGACGACCTCGACCTGTCCACCAACTCGCTGCAGTGGGTCGTCAGCGGCTACATCCTCGGCTACGGCGGCCTGCTGCTGCTCGGCGGCCGGGCGGCCGACCTGCTCGGCAGGCGCCGCGTCTTCCTGATCGCGCTCGGCGTGTTCGCCGTCGCCTCGCTGCTCGGCGGCCTCGTCGACTCGGGCTCGCTGCTGATCGCCACCCGCTTCATCAAGGGCCTGAGCGCCGCCTTCACCGCGCCGGCCGGCCTGTCCATCATCACCACCACCTTCGCCGAGGGCCCGATCCGCAACCGCGCCCTGACCATCTACTCCAGCTGCGGCGCCACCGGCTTCTCGATGGGCCTGGTGCTCTCCGGCTTCCTCACCGAGGCGGGCTGGCGCTGGACGATGCTGCTGCCCGCGCCCGTCGCGCTGATCGCGCTGATCGCCGGCCTCAAGCTGATCCCCAGGACCCCGAGGGAGAGCACGGAGGGCAGAGGCTACGACCTGCCCGGCACCTTCACCGGCACCGCCTCGATGCTGCTGCTGGTGTTCACCGTGGTCTCGGCGTCCAGCGCCGGCTGGGCCTCGGCCCGCACGCTCGGGTCCTTCGGCGCTGTCGCGGCGCTGCTGGTCGCGTTCGTCGCCATCGAGCACCGCTCGTCCCACCCGCTCATCCGGCTGGCCGTGCTCCGCTCCTCCCACCAGGTCCGCGCCAACCTCGGCGGCGCCACCTTCTTCGGCTCGTACATCGGCTTCCAGTTCCTGGTCACGCAGTACCTGCAGAACGTGCTCGGCTACAGCGCCATGCAGACCGCGCTCGCCTTCCTGCCCGCGGGCTCGCTGGTCGCCATCCTGTCCACCCGGATGGGACCGATCGTCGACAAGTTCGGCACCCCGCGGGTGATCGCGGCCGGCTTCGCGTCGCTGGTTGCCGGCTACGCGCTCTTCCTGCGGATTGACCTGCACCCCGGCTACGCCGCCGTCATCCTCCCGTCGATGCTGCTGCTCGGCGCGGCCTTCGCGCTGGCCTTCCCCTCGCTCAACATCCAGGCCACCAACGGCGTCAGGAACGAGGAGCAGGGCATGGTCTCCGGCCTGCTCAACACCTCCTTCCAGGTCGGCGGCGCGATCTTCCTCGCCGTCGTCACCGCGGTGGTCACCGCCCACACCGACGGCCACGGCGGCGGCAAGCAGGCGGTGCTCGACAGCTACCGGCCGGCCCTGTGGGTGGTCACCGGCATCGGCGTGGCGGGTCTGCTGCTCACACTGTCGGGGCTGCGCACCCGGCGGCCCTCGTACGGGATCCTCGTCGCGTCCTCGGCCGAGGACGAGGCGCGGCGGGCCGCGCAGAGCGACGGCGGCACACCGGTGGCCGCGGTCGCGCCTGCCGCTGCCTCGCCCGCCTCGCCGTCCGTGACGCCCTCCGGGGCCGGAGGCACGGACCGCACGACCGAGTGACCACGCGCCCGCGGGCGCGCCTCCCGCGCCGGCCCGGCCCCGTACGTTCCTCGTACGGGGCCGGGCCGCCGGCGCACGGGCGCGGGTGGTCGGCTCCGCGATACGGGCGCGGCCGGCGGTGGGCTGCGGGGCTCGGCGGGACGGGGTCAGCCGAGCCAGCCGGGGCGTACCAGCCCGGACTCGTAGGCCATCACGACCAGTTGGGCCCGGTCGCGGGCGCCGAGCTTGACCATGGCCCGGCTGACGTGGGTCTTCGCGGTGAGCGGGCTGACCACCAGGCGGCGGGCGATCTCGTCGTTGGACAGGCCGATGCCGACCAGGGCCATCACCTCGCGTTCACGGTCGGTGAGCTGGTCCAGGGCGCTCACCACCGCCGGCTCCTTGGAGCGGGCGGCGAATTCGGCGATCAGCCGGCGGGTGACACCGGGCGAGAGCAGCGCGTCGCCGCCCACCACGGCGCGGACCGCCCGCAGCAGTTCGGCCGGCTCGGTGTCCTTGACCAGGAAACCGGAGGCTCCGGAGCGGATCGCCTCGAAGACGTACTCGTCCAGCTCGAAGGTGGTCAGGACGACCACCTTCACCGCTTCGAGGCCGGCGTCCTCGGTGATGCGGCGGGTGGCGGCCAGGCCGTCCATCACCGGCATGCGGATGTCCATCAGCACCGCGTCCGGACGCAGTTCACGCACCGCGTGCAGCGCCTGCTGCCCGTCGGCCGCCTCGCCGACGACCTCGATGTCGCTCTGCGCGTCCAGCAGCGCCCGGAATCCCGCCCGCACCAGCACCTGGTCGTCGGCCAGCACAACTCGGATCATGGACGCTCCTCAGCGGCGGTCATGCCGGCCGCGGGATCCGCGCTGCCGCGGTCCCGCCCGGTGACAGGGGGGCCACCCTGGTCGGGCCCGGGGGTGCCGTGAGCCCGCCGGGCTCCGGGGGCGCGGTCGTGGCAGGCCGGATCGGCGGCCGGGGAGGGCTCGCCGAGACCGGCGGCCGGGGCGGCGTCGGGTACTGACGTCGGTTCCGGGTCCGCGAGGGGGCGACCGGGCGGGTGGTCCGACGGGGCGTTCGGACCGGGCTCGCCACCGGCTGCCGGGCCGGGCCGGAGGGGAGGCAGCGGGGCGCCGAGGGGCAGCCGGGCGCGTACGCGGAAGCCGCCGTCGGGGCGCGGCCCGGCCTCGACCGTGCCGCCCAGCGCGGCAGCGCGTTCGCGCATGCCGACCAGCCCGTTGCCGCCGCCGCTGTCGCCGCTGGCCACCGCCGGCCCGTCGTCGTCCACCTGGACCTCGACGCAGCCGGGCAGGTGGCCGAGCCGGATCCGCGCGGCGCGCGAACCGGAGTGCCGCACGATGTTGGTCATCGCCTCCTGGACGATACGGAAGGCGGCCAGGTCGGCGCCCGGGGCCAGCGGGACCGGGTCGCCCTCGACGGTCACCTCGGCGTGCAGTCCCGCGGCGGCGGCCTGCTCCAGCAGTTCGGGGAGCCGGTCGAGGCCGGGCGCCGGAGCTCGCGGCGCCTCGCCGGGTGCCCGCAGCGTGCTGAGCACCTGCCGCACCTCACCCAGCGCCTCCTTGCTCGCCGCCTTGATGGTGGTCAGCGCGGTGCGGGCCTGCTCCGGCCGCTCGTCGATCAGCTCCAGTGCGACTCCGGCCTGCACGTTGATCACCGAGATGCTGTGCGCCAGCACGTCGTGCAGCTCGCGGGCGATCCGCATCCGCTCCTCGTCCACCCGGCGGCGCTCTTCCTCGGCCCGCTCCCACCGCTCCCTGGCGACCTGCTGGCGCCGCACCCGGAAGAGCTCCGCCCCTGCCAGCACCGCCAGCAGCCAGGCCGCGGCACCCGACAGCTCCTGCCAGGACGTCCGGCCGTCGCCGGAGGGCGGCAGCCAGCGGTAGAGCCACTCCCCGACCAGCGCGTGGGCGGCGAACGCGCTGCCGGCCACGATCAGCACCGCTCGGCGGTGTCCGGCGGCCACCGCGCTGAAGGCGGCCACCACCAGGCTGGCGAAGACCGGCCCGTAGGGATACCCCAGAACGACGTAGAGCACCGTCACCACGGCGGTGCCCGCGGCCACCGCGACCGGACGGCGGCGGCGCAGCAGGAGCAGGGCCGGGCCCGCGAGCAGCAGCAGACAGCCGAGCCAGTCCAGGTCGACGCGTAGGGTCTGATGCCGCCCGGCCACGCTGGAGCCGACCACCTGGACGAAGGCCAGGGCCAGCGCGGGCACCCAGAGCGAGGGCCGTCCACGGTGGCCCCGGCCTGCGGGGAAGCTCCCCTGCTGCGGCCCCGGCTGCACCTCGTACGTCATGCGTCCACGCTAGACCGCTGCCCGCGGCAGCGGCGTCCGCTGCTCGGGGGCACCGCGGCTACTCCGCCGGGAGTACGCCGCCGGGGGTGCCCGCCGCGGCGGTCAGCGGTATCGGACCGTCCGCCGCATCCGCGCCCGTCCGCAGCCCCACCTGCTCGGCCAGCGCGGCCGCGGCCTGGTCGAAGAACTCGTCGCGGGCCTCGACGACCTGGTTGAACTGGCCGAAGACCTCGAAGCTGACGATGCCGAAGACCTGGGCCCAGGCGGCGATCAGCGCGGCGATCGCCCGGATCGGCAGTTCGGGGGCCAGTTCGGCGGCGAGCCGGCCGGCGTCGGCGCGCACCGGACCGGCCAGCGGCCGGCCGGCGGGCTCGCCGAGCAGACCGGCCGCGTGCGCGTCGCGGGCCACCGAGACCAGCGTGAGACCGACCCGGGAGGCGGGCCCGACGGTGTCAGCGGGCGCCGAGTAGCCGGGCACCGGCGAGCCGTAGATCAGGGCGTATTCATACGGGTGGCCGACAGCCCAGTCGCGGGCCGCGCGGCACACCGTGACCCAGCGGTCGACCGGCCTGGCGGCGGGGAGCCGGGCGTCGAGGGCCGCCAGGGCCTCCTCGGCGTCGGCGCCTATCGCGTTGTAGGCGTCGATGATGAGGGCGGTGAGCAGGTCGTCGCGGCTGGGGAAGTAGCGGTAGAGGGCGGATGACGCCATGCCGAGCTCGCGGGCGACCGCGCGCAGCGACAGACCGGCGGGACCGTGCGCGCCCAGCTGCCGCGCCGCCTCTTCCTTGATGGCGGCGGTGATCTCCGCCCTGGCCCGTTCCCTGGCTCCTCTGATCGCACTCATGGGGTCCAGTGTGCCAGCTCCAAGAGCGATGCCCAAGAACGCGAGCCCTGGAAAAAAAAGAGAGCGGTGCTCTTGCTTTTGAGCGAGCAGGTCGGTCACACTGTTCTCAAGCGAGAGCACCGCTCACAGATTCGGTTCACAGATTCGGGAGAGGTCATCATGTCCGAGCAGGTACCGCAGGATCAGCAGGCCCCGCACGTGCAGAAGCCCGGCTGGATCACGGTCAACGTCTCCAACCGCCTCGTCGCCTTCATGACCCGCCGCGGCGTCAGCGTCTGGGGCTCACGGGTGCTGGCCGTCCGGGGCCGCAAGAGCGGCGAGTGGCGGACCACCCCGGTCAATGTGCTCACGCTGGACGGCGAGCGCTATCTGGTGGCGCCACGCGGCCACGTCCAGTGGACGTACAACATGCGGGCGGCGGGCGGCGGCCGGCTGCTGCTGGGCAAGACAGTCGAGGAGTTCACCGCGGTGGAGGTCGCCGACGACGGCAAGGCCCAGATCCTGCGCGGCTACCTCAAGCGCTGGAAGGCCGAGGTGGGCGTCTTCTTCGGCGGCGTCGGACCGGATTCCACCGACGAGGAACTGCGGGCGATAGCGCCCAGGCACCCGGTCTTCCGGATACGGCAGGCAGGCGAGGTGGACGGTGCCCCGGCGAGCGCCAGCAGCGGCGAGTGACGGCGCCGGGGCGCCGGACGGCACGCGACGCCCGGCGCCGGGTTGTCACCCGACGCCTGACGCCTTCCCACCAGCGCCGCTCCGGCGGTCAGGCCCGGCTCACGCTGTCCAGCGCGCGGCGGGCCATCGGGTGGGTGCGGACGAGGTCGGCGAGCGTGCTCTTGCCGCGGGTGATGCGCCCGAAGGCCCGCCAGGCCGGCGGGAAGGTGGTGAGCGCGGCGTGCAGCAGCCCGGGGCGCCGCTCGAAGAGGGTGAGCATCCGGCGGCCGACGCCCATCTCGACGCCGAGGCCGGCCTTCACGGCGAAGGCGTAGTTGAGGGCCTGCCGCCGGGCGTCCACCGCGTCGTGCGACTCGGCGATGCGCACCGCCCACTCCCCCGCGAGCCGACCGGAACGCAGTGCGTAGGAGATGCCCTCACGGGTCCAGGGTTCGAGCAGGCCCGCCGCGTCACCACAGACCAGCACACGGCCGCGGGACAGCGGGGAGTCGTCGGCGCGGCAGCGGGTGAGGTGCCCGCTGGAGACGCTGGGCTCGAAGCCGGCCAGGCCGAGGCGGGCGATGAAATCGTCCAGGTAGCGCTTGGTGGCGCCGCCGTCGCCGCGGGCGGAGATGACGCCCACGGTGAGGGAGTCGCCCTTGGGGAAGACCCAGCCGTAACTGCCGGGCAGCGGGCCCCAGTCGATGAGCACCCGGCCGGTCCAGTCCTCCGCCACCGCGGGCGGTACCGGGATCTCCGCCTCCAGGCCGAGGTCGACCTGGTCGAGCTTGACCCCGACGTGGGCTCCTATCCGGCTGGCGCTGCCGTCGGCGCCGACCACCGCGCGGGCGTAGATGATTTCTTCCTCGCGCTTGCCCGCCGCTGCCCCGCTGCCGGTCACTATCACCGCCACCGTGCGCCGGTCGGGGACACCGGGGCCGTGCTGCTCCACCCGGGAGACCGTCACGCCGGTGCGCACCTCGGCGCCGGCCTCACGGGCCGCGTCGACCAGGGCCGCGTCGAATTCGGGCCGGTTGATCAGCCCGAAGAGCATCTGCCGGGAGCGCTTGGTCCTGGACAGCCGGCCGTTGAGGCTGAAGGTCACCGCGTGCACCCGGTCGCGCAGCGGCAGTTCGAAACCGGGCGGCAGCGCGTCCCGCGACGGGCCGATGATGCCTCCGCCGCAGGTCTTGTATCTGGGGAGTTCGGCCTTCTCCAAGAGCAGGACCCGGCGGCCGGTGACAGCCGCCGCATGGGCCGCCGACGCTCCCGCGGGGCCCGCACCGATCACCACGACGTCCCACACCGTCGTCGCCTCGTCGTCGCCCGCACCGCTGTCCTGCGCCGCCTGCTCACCGCTCACGTCTGATTCCGCTCCCGCTCGGCCCGTCCGGCTGTCGTCGCCCCTGCTCAGGGCATCCTATTGCGCCCGTCGGGGTCGGCTCGCTGTGGCACCATCGGCAGCGACCCTTTGTCGGCACCAACGACCACAGCAGTCCCCCGATTCCTGCGAGGAGCAGCCCATGCCGTCCGTTCCGCTGTCCGAGACCGTGACCTCGCTCATGCCCCGTGCCCGCACCGAACTGGCAGAGCTGGTGTCCTACGCATCGGTGGCCGACGAGCGGCAGTTCCCTCGCAGCGAGAGCGAGAAGGCGGCCGCCTGGGTGGCCGGCGCGCTGCGGGACGAGGGTTTCCAGGACGTCGCCCTGCTCGACACCCCGGACGGTACGCAGTCGGTCTACGGCCTGCTGCCGGGCCCCGAGGGCGCGCCGACGGTGCTGCTCTACGCCCACTACGACGTGCAGCCGCCGCTGGACGAGTCGGCGTGGCTCTCCCCGCCGTTCGAGCTCACCGAGCGGGACGGCCGGTGGTACGGCCGGGGCGCCGCGGACTGCAAGGGCGGGGTGCTGATGCACCTGACGGCGTTGCGTGCGCTGCGCGAGCACGGCGGTGCGCCGGTGACCGTCAAGGTGATCGTGGAGGGTTCGGAGGAGCAGGGCACCGGCGGGCTTGAGCGGTACGCGGAGGCGCACCCGGACCTGCTCACCGCCGACGCGATCGTGATCGGCGACGCGGGGAATTTCCGCCTCGGGCTGCCCACGGTGACCTCGACGCTGCGCGGCATGGTGCTGCTGGAGCTGCGGGTCGCCACTCTTGAGGGCAATCTGCACTCGGGCCAGTTCGGCGGGGCCGCCCCCGACGCGCTGGCGGCGCTGATCAGCATCCTCGGTTCGCTGCGGGACGCTTCGGGGGCGACCACCATCGAGGGCCTGGACGGCTCCGGTGCGTGGACGGGGCTGAGCTACCCGGAGGAGGACTTCCGCCGGGACGCCAAGGTGCTCGACGGCGTGGAGCTGGTCGGTACCGGCAGCGTCGCCGACCGCATCTGGGCCCGCCCGTCGGTGACGGTGGTGGGCATCGACGCCCCGCCGGTCATCGGCGCCACGCCGTCCGTGCAGGCCACGGCCGGCGCGCTGGTGAGCGTGCGGGTCCCGCCGGGCGTGACGGCGGATCAGGCCGCGGCGGCGCTCACGGCGCATCTGCGGTCGGCGGCGCCCTGGGGCGCCCGGGTCCAGGTGACGCAGCGCGGCAGCGGCCAGCCCTTCCACGCCGACACCTCGAGCCCGGCCTATGCGGCGATGGCCGAGGCCATGCAGGAGGCATACGGGCAGGAGCTGGCGATCGCCGGCCAGGGCGGCTCGATCCCGCTGTGCAACACGCTGGCGACGCTGTATCCGCAGGCGGAGATCCTGCTGATCGGGCTGAGCGAGCCGGAGGCGCAGATCCACGCGGCCAACGAGAGCGTGTCGCCGCAGGAGTTGGAGCGGCTCGCGCTGGCCGAGGCGGTCTTCCTGCAGCGCTATGCGGCCTCGAAGGCGCCCGCTTCGGCCGGCTGACCGGCCTGGCCGCGCTCGCGTGGTCCCGCCCCGCGGTCGGCGGGGCGGGACCGGCGGCGGGTCATTCCGCGGGGTGACCGGCTTCCAGATTGAGGGGGTGGCCCTGCTCGCGGGCACGCAGTGCCCAGCGCAGCCGGTCGAGCCGGACCGGTGGCAGCAGGTCGGCGGCCTCGTCCTCGGTGACGAAGCGCCAGTCGCGCAGTTCCGCGGGCGGCAGCAGCAGCCGGTCGATGTCGGCGGTCGGCACCCGGCCGCCGTCGAAGAGCAGCCGCAGCCCGCCGTGGCCCGGCGGGTGCGGCGGTTCCCAGTCGACCACCAGGAGTTCGAGCCCGCCGGTCAGCTCGATGCCCAACTCCTCGGCGACCTCGCGGCGTCCGGCCCGCGCCGGTGACTCGCCGCGCTCGACGACGCCGCCGGGGAACTCCCAGCCGGGTTTGTAGGTGGGGTCGACCAGCAGGACCCGGTCGGCGTCGTCGAAGAGCAGCACGCCGGCCGCCACCGTCTCGGCCCGCGGTTCCGGGGTCTGGACGATGCCGCAGGCCCCCGCGCCGCTGCCGACCGCTTCGGCGAGCCGCAACGCCGTCTCCCGCGGCGTCAGGCCGTCCGTACGGAGCACCTGGGCGTCCTGCGCCAGCCAGGGCAGCGCGTCGAGGTAGTCGGGTATGCGTTCCAGTGCCCAGCGGCGGGCGGCGTCGCCCACCGGGGAGCGGTCGGGGTATTCGGTCCAGTGGGCGATCCGGGCTCGCAGGATCGTTTCTCCCGGGTCGAGCAGCAGATGCCGGACCTCGATCCCGCGCGAGGCCAGCCCGCCGAAGATCTCGTCGCGGTACTGCTGCCGCAGCAGGGTCATCGGGACCACGAGGACCCCTCCGACCTCGGCCAGCAGCGCGGCGGCGGTCTCGATCACCAACCGCCGCCAGATGGAAAGCTCTTGGTAGTCGGTGACCTCCTGGAGCCGCTTTTCCGGCAGTAGTTGCCGCAGACAGCTCCCGATCGCGTCGGGGTCGTACAGGGTGCTTTCCGGTACGAGGTCGAGCATCTCCCGCGCGGCGGCGGTCTTGCCGGCGCCGAACGCCCCGTTCACCCAGATGATCACGGTGCCCCCTTCTCCGTAGACCCCTACGAATTGCCCGGATCCTCGCCCCCGGCAAACGCGCCGCCCGCGGCAGCGCCCGCACCGGCGGGACGGCGCTGCCCCCTCGGCGCCGCGAGGGCAGCGCGACCGGGAAGCGCATCGCGATGCCGGCGGGGCCACCCGCGCCACCCGCGCGGCGGGCAGCCACCGCTCGTCGCCGGCCGGGTGCCTGCCGCCTCTGAGCGTGGCGACAAGAGGGTCCCGCGTGCGCGGACCGTACCGAGTCCTCCCGGGACAGCCTGCCGGCAGCCCGGGGTGCGGACCCCGGGCGACCGATACCCGCGACCCGCGGTCCTGTACGGTCAGCCGGCCACGAAACCGGCGAGCCCGAGCATCTGGGCGGCCGCGGCGGCCGCGCCCACCAGGCCCGCGTCGGTGCCCAGTTTGGCCGGGACCACCTCGACGCCCGCGGCGAAGGAGAGCGTGGCGTAACGGGTGAGGTGATCGCGCAGCGGGTCGAAGAGCACGGGCCCCGCGCCCGCGACGCCGCCGCCGATCACCGCGACGTTGATTTCGACCAGGGTCGCCGTGGCGGCGATCCCGGCCGCCAGCGCCTGGGCGGCGCGGTCGAAGGACGCCACCGCGAGCGGGTCCCCGGCCCGCGCGGACTCCGCCACGGCCGCCGCGGTGGGCTCCGTGCCGGCCGGCGGCAGCCAGCCAGACTCCAGGGCGCGGCGGGCGATGTTGGGGCCGCTGGCGAGCCGCTCGACGCAGCCCCGGGAGCCGCAGGGGCACAGGTCGCCGTCCAGGTCGACGCTGATGTGGCCGATGTGGCCGGCGTTGCCGGTCGGCCCGGGCAGCAGGGCGCCGCCGAGCACCAGGCCGCCGCCCACTCCGGTGGAGACGACCATGCACAGCGCGTTGTCGTAGCCGCGGGCAGCGCCCTGCCAGTGCTCGGCCGCCGTCATCGCCACGCCGTCGCCGGTGAGCACCACCGGCAGGCCGCCGGCCGCCTCGCCGACCCGCGGGACCAGCGGGAAGTCCCGCCATCCCGGCACGTTGACCGGGCTGACCGTGCCGTGCAGGGCGTCCACCGGACCCGCGCTCCCGATGCCCACCGCGACCGCGGCCGGCCACTGCGGAGCAGCGCGCAGCTCCGCGACGACCTCGGCGACGGCCCGCATCACCGTCTCGCCGTCCCGGCCCGCGGGAGTCGGCCGCAGGGACCGCGCCACGGGGCGGCCCTCGGTGTCGACGAGCGCGCCGGCGATCTTCGTACCGCCGATGTCCAGTGCGGCCACGAGTGGACCGGTCGCGCCGTGGGGGTGCATCGTTCGGGGGTCTCCTTCGTCGTTGTGTCGCCCGGGTTCCGCGACGGCGGCCCCGAGGGTAGTCTCGCCTGACCGTGACAACGTTGTCCATCTCTTGCCGCAGGGAATACTACGACCGTGACCCATACTCCTGGACGTGTTCCCCGGCCCACCATGAAGGATGTCGCCGCCCGGGCGGGCGTCGGACTCAAGACGGTCTCCCGGGTGGTGAACGAGGAGCCGGGCGTGACGCCCGACACCGTGGCCCGCGTTCAGTCCGCCATCGACGCCCTGGGCTTCCGGCGCAACGACAGCGCGCGGCTGCTGCGCACCCGCAGGACCGCGAGCGTCGGGCTGGTGCTCGAAGACCTCGCGGACCCCTTCTACGGGTCGCTGAGCCGCGCCGTGGAGGACGTGGCCCGGGCCCACGGAGCGCTGCTGTTCACCGGTTCCAGCACCGAGAACCCGCGCCGGGAGCAGGAGCTGGTGCTGGCCTTCTGCGCCCGCCGGGTCGACGGCCTGGTGGTGGTGCCCGCCGGTGACGACCACCGCTATCTGACCCCGGAGATAGACGCGGGGGTGGCCACGGTGTTCGTGGACCGGCCCGCGGGGCGGATCGACGCGGACGTCGTCCTCACCGACAACGCGGGCGGCACCCGCACCGGCGTCGCCCACCTGATCGCGCACGGCCACCGCAGGATCGGCTTCATCGGCGACCAGCCCGGCATCCACACCGCCGCCGAGCGGCTGCGCGGCTACCGCGAGGCGATGGCCGACGCGGGGCTGCCGGTACGCCCCGACTGGTACGCGATGGGCCCCACCACGCCCGAGCGGGTCAGGGCGGCGCTGGCCACCATGCTCACCGGGCCCGAGCCGGTCACCGCGCTCTTCGCGGGCAACAACCGGGTCACCGTCACCGCGGTCCGCGTGCTGTCCGGCCGCCCGCAGCCGGTGGCGCTGGTCGGATTCGACGACTTCGAGCTCGCCGACCTGCTCGACCCGCCGGTCACCGTCGTGGCCCAGGACGCCCCGGGCCTCGGCCGCAACGCCGCGCAGCTGCTCTTCCGCCGGTTGGACGGCGCCACCTCGGAGGAGCCCAGCCGGATCGAGCTGCCGGCCCGGCTGATCCCGCGCGGCTCGGGCGAGATCCCGCCACCCGCCTGACCTGGCGGACCGGGCAGACCGGAAGGCCTGCCCGGACCCGGCGGCGTCAGCGGCCGGACAGCGCGTCGAGTTCGGCACGGGTCAGCCCGGTGCGGTCGGCGACCTCGGACGGGTCCACGGCGCCGCAGTCCAGGCCGCGCAGCAGGTACCCGCTGAGCGCGCGGGCCGTGGCCGGCTCGTCGAGGACCGCGCCCGCGGTCCCGGCGACGTAGTCGGCCAGCCGACCGGCCGCCGCGTCCAGACCCTCGCGGTAGAAGGCGTAGACGGCCGCGTAACGGGTCGGCAGCTGCGCGGGGTGCATGTCCCAGCCCTGGTAGTACGCGCGGGCCAGCGAGCGCCGTACGAGCCCGTGGTGCAGCCGCCAGGCGGCGTGCACCGCCGGGGTGTGGCCGACCGGGAGCACGTTGGTGGAACCGTCCGAGAGGCGTACTCCGGTGCCGGCCGCGGCCACCTGCATCACGGCCTTGGCGTGGTCGGCGGCCGGGTGGTCGGGGGCCTGGTGGGCGGCGCTGACCCCGCAGGCGGCGCTGTAGTCGAAGGTGCCGTAGTGCAGCGCGGTGGCCCGGCCGGCCGCCGCGTCGATGAGCCGGGGCACGGTGGCGGTGCCGTCCGGGCCGAGGATCGCCTGGGTGGTCTCGATCTGGATCTCGAAGCCGATCCTGCCCTCGGGCAGTCCCGCGGCCTGCTCGAACTGCCCGCACAGCGCGGCCATGGCGGCGACCTGCGCGGGGAAGGTCGCCTTGGGCAGCGTGAGCACCAGCCCGTCGGGGAGTCCGCCGCCGTCGAGCAGGGCGGTGAGGAAGAGGTCGAGGGTGCGGATGCCGCGCTCGCGCACGGCCGCCTCCATGCACTTCATGCGGATGCCGATCCACGGCGGCGCGGCGCCGTCCGCGGTCGTCTCGGTGACGGTGCGCGCGGCGGCCAGCGCGGCGGCGTCCTCCTCGGCGTCGGGCCTGGCGCCGTAACCGTCCTCGAAGTCGATCCGCAGGTCCTCCACCGGTTCGCGGCGCAGCTTCTCGCGCACCCGGTCGTGGACCTCGCGGGCCAGCGGCCCGGGCAGCCCGAGCACCCCGGCGAGCGTCCCGGCGTCCGGGGCGTGCTCGTCGAGGGCCGCCAGCGCCCGGTCGCCCCACTCCCGCACGGTCCGAGCGGTGAAGGCGTCGGCGGGCACGTAGACGGTGTGCACCGGCTGCCGGGTACCGGGGTCGCCGGGGTAGCGGCGGGCGAGTTCGGCGTCCGTGGCGGCCAGCGACGCGCCGATCCCGGCGACGTAGGAGTCCGCGAGTGTCGTACCGGCCGGCTGCCGCATGGGCCACCCTCCCAGGCTTCAACAAATCGTTGAAGTGACGCTAGCCCGGGGCCTTCCGTCGGGTCAACACCCGCAGGGCGCATGCCGCGGCCCCCGTACGCGGGGCGTACGGGGGCCGGGCGGCGGCGCTGCGGGGGAGGTCAGCCCTTGCGGGCCTTGACCTCCTCGGTGAGCTGCGGGACGACCTGGAAGAGGTCGCCGACCACGCCGTAGTCGACCAGGTCGAAGATCGGCGCCTCTGCGTCCTTGTTGACCGCCACGATGGTCTTGGAGGTCTGCATACCGGCCCGGTGCTGGATCGCGCCGGAGATGCCGTTGGCGATGTAGAGCTGCGGCGAGACGGACTTGCCGGTCTGGCCGACCTGGTTGGTGTGCGGGTACCAGCCGGCGTCCACCGCGGCGCGGGAGGCGCCGACGGCCGCGCCGAGGGAGTCGGCGAGCTCCTCGATGACCGAGAAGTTCTCGGCGCCGTTGACCCCGCGGCCGCCGGAGACCACGATCGCGGCCTCGGTCAGCTCGGGGCGTCCCGTCGACTGGCGCGGGGTGCGGGCGACGACCTTGGTGCCGGTGGCCAGCTCGCCGAAGGTGACCGCGAGCGGCTCCACGGTGCCGGCCGCGGGGGCCGGTTCGACCGGCGCGGAGTTCGGCTTGACGGTGATCACCGGGACGCCGCGGCTGACCCGGGACTTCGTGGTGAAGGCGGCCGCGAAGGCCGACTGGGTGGCGACCGGCCCATCGTCGCCGGCCACCACGTCGGTGGCGTCGGTGATGAGGCCGGAGCCGAGGCGCAGCGCGAGGCGGGCCGCGACCTCCTTGCCCTCGGCGGAGGACGCCACCAGGACGGCGGCGGGCGACACGGCGGCGGCCGCGGCCTGCAGCGCGTCCACCTTGGGCACCACCAGGTAGTCGGTGAACTCGGGCGCGTCGGCGGTGAGCACCCTGAGCGCGCCGTGCTCGGCGAGCACCGCGGCGGCCGCGTCGGCGCCGGGGCCGAGGTGGACGGCGACCGGGTCGCCGATCCGGCGGGCCAGGGTCAGCAGTTCGAGGGTCGGCTTGCGGACGGCACCGTCCACGTGGTCGACGAGGACGAGGACTTCAGCCATGGGAATCGTTCTCCTGCGGAAAGTGAGGGGCGGGGGCGGGCCTGCGGTCGCTGCCCGGCCCTGGCGCGCGGCGCCGGGCTGGGCCGTTCATCAGATGAACTTCTGCTCCGCGAGGAAGGCAGCGAGCTGCTTGCCGCCCTCGCCCTCGTCCTTGACGATCTGTCCTGCGGTACGCGGCGGGCGCGCGGTGGCCTCCTGCACGGCGGTCCAGGCGCCGCCGAGGCCCACCTGGTCCTCCTCGATGCCCAGGTCGGACAGGCCGAGGGCCTCCACCGGCTTCTTCTTGGCGGCCATGATGCCCTTGAAGGACGGGTAGCGGGCCTCGCCCGACTGGTCGGTGACCGACACCAGCGCGGGCAGTGACGCCTCCAGCTGCTCGCTGGCCGCGTCGCCGTCGCGCCGCCCGGTGACCTTGCCGTCGGCCACCGCGACCTCGGACAGCAGCGTGACCTGCGGGATGCCCAGCCGCTCAGCGATCAGCGCGGGCACCACACCGGCCGTGCCGTCGGTGGAGGCCATGCCGGTGACGACCATGTCGTACCCCGCGCGCTCGATGGCCTTGGCCAGCACCAGCGACGTACCGAAGACGTCGGTGCCGTGCAGCGCGTCGTCCTCGACGTGGATCGCCTTGTCCGCCCCCATGGACAGCGCCTTGCGCAGCGCGTCCTTGGCGTCCGCGGGACCGACCGTCAGCACGGTGATCTCCGCCTCGTCGGCGGCGTCGGCAATCTGCAGCGCCTGCTCGACGGCGTATTCGTCCAGCTCCGACAGCAGGCCGTCGACCGCGTCGCGGTCGGTGGTCAGGTCATCGGCGAAGTGACGGTCGCCGGTGGCGTCGGGCACGTACTTCACAGCGACTACGATCCTCAAGCTCACGCCTGCTCTCCTACTGCTTCGTCCTGCACGTCTTCGTCAACTGCACCGGCAGCGCCCTGGCAAGTGCCCCGGAATTGGCAGCATAGGCGCCTGCGGCCGCGGCTCCCCGCCGGAACGCAGCACGCGTCGCGGCGAGTACCCCGGCAGATATATTACTCGTCAGTACACAGACCGTGCGGCCGGTTGGCAAGGTTCCCGCGCTGTGACCTGTCCTACGCCCGTGCCGGCGCCGCCGGCCGCGCCGTCAGACCGCGGCGCCCAGGGCGGCGATCACGTCGGCGCGCCGGGGCTGTCCTGACGCCCTGCGGACCACCGAGCCGCCCGCGTCCAGGACCAGCACGGTGGGGGTCTTGAGGATGTGCAGCCGCCGGACCAGGTCGAGTTGCGCCTCGGCGTCGATCTCCACGTGGCGCACCCCCTCGACCATCCCCGAGACCTCGGCGAGCACCCGCTTGGTGGCCCGGCAGGGCGCGCAGAAGGCGCTGGAGAACTGCACCAGCGTCGCCCGCTCCCCCAGCGGTTCGCCGAGATCGGCCGCCGTCAGCCGCTCTTCGCCGGCCCTGGCACCCACCCTGATCCTCCCGTCGCGCCGCCGGTGGAGCACGCCGAAGACGCTCGCCGCCGCGAGCACGGCGAGGCAGACCACCAGACCCGTCATCGCCGCCCTCCTCCGCTGCCGCACCGCATTGTCCACCCGCCGAGGGGCGCTGTATTCCCGCACGTCAGCGTTCATACGAACGCAATGATTCCCGCGGACCCGGTCGCGCGCCGGTGCGTCATCATTCCCGTCATGGAGATCGACGTACGCGGCCCCCGGTTCGGCGCGGCCCTGACCACCGCGGTGCTCGCGGCGGTCCTGATCACCGGCAGCGGTCCGCTGCTCGCGGTGCAGGCGGCGCTGTTCGCGGTGGGCGCGGCGGCCGGCGTGCAGCGCTCGCCGTACGGGTGGCTCTTCCGCGCCGTGGTACGGCCGAGGATCGGCCCGCCGCCGGCCACCGAGGATCCGGCTCCGCCGCGGTTCGCGCAGGCCGTGGGCCTGGTCTTCGCCGTCATCGGGGTGGTGGGCTATCTGGCGGGGCCGCGGTGGCTGGGTATGGCCGCCGCCGGCTGCGCCCTGGCGGCGGCCTTCCTGAACGCGGCCTTCGCCTACTGCCTGGGCTGCGAGATGTACCTGGCCCTGAGGCGTACGCTCGGCTGAGCGGAAGGCCGGCCTCCGACGTGGAACCGGCGCGAGGGTGACATCGGCATGACGTGAGAAGAATCTCCCCGTGGCAGGGTCGCCCGGGGTGACAGCGGGCCCGCTGCCAGGGCACCATCGCTCAGCGGCCGGACAACCTACGGGCGCGTAACTTCCACCGGGAGCGCCGCCCCGGAGAGAGCAGGTGCCCTGACATGGCCGAACTCGTCTACCCGCCGGTGATCGGCTTTGCCCGCACCATGTTCAAGGTGCAGGGCCTGCGGTTCGACATCCGGGGCACGGAGAACGTGCCCCGTGAGGGCGGCGCGCTGCTGGTGAGCAATCACATCGGCTATCTGGACTTCATCTTCTGCGGGCTGACGACGCTGCCCGCCAAGCGGCTGGTGCGCTTCATGGCCAAGGAGTCGGTCTTCCGGCACAAGGTGTCGGGTCCGCTGATGCGCGCGATGAAGCACATCCCGGTGGACCGCTCCGAGGGCATGCACGCCTACGCGCACGCGCTGGAGGCACTGCGCAGCGGCGAGATCATCGGCGTCTTCCCCGAGGCGACCATCTCGCAGTCCTTCACCCTCAAGTCGTTCAAGTCGGGCGCCGCCCGGCTGGCGATGGAGGCCGGCGTTCCGCTGCTGCCGATGGCGCTGTGGGGCACCCAGCGGCTGTGGACCAAGGGCCACCCGCGCAACCTCGGCCGGACCCGGTTCCCCATCTCGCTGCGGATCGGCGAGCAGATGCGCCCGCACCCCGACGAGAAGGCGGGCGCGCTGACCCGGCGGCTGCGGATGCGGGTGCAGGAGCTGCTGGAGGACGCGCAGCGTGCCTACCCGGGGCGCCCCTCGGGCCCCGACGACCGGTGGTGGCTGCCGTCCCACCTGGGCGGCACCGCCCCGACGCCCGAGGTGGCGGCGGAGCGGGACCGCGAGCAGCAGGCGGCCGGCTAGGAACCGTCTGATACCTCGGTGGGCACCACGATCGCGGTGCTGGCCGGTGCGGCCCGCAGGCAGGCCACCACGGCCGGCAGCGGGGACGCGTAGACCAGCGGGTAGTCACGTTCCCCCAGCTCCGGGCGCACCGGGAAGGCCAGCCGCTCGGTGGCCAGGCTGAAACGGGCGTCCACACCGGGTTTGTTGCCCCGGGCGTCCAGCCGGCTCCAGCGGTCGGTGCCCGGCAGCCGCAGGGCGATCAGGCCGTGCAGGGCGGGGTCCGAGCCGTCGTCCTCGGTCAGCCGCTGGTAGCAGAGGCCGGCGGGGATGCCGCGGGTCCGCAGCAGCGCGGTCAGGGCGTGCGACTTGGCGTAGCAGATGCCGTTGCGCTGCTCCAGCACGTCGGACGCGCGCCAGCTGACCCGCGGATCGCCCGAGTCGAACGAGTGCGGGATCGCGTCGCGGACGTACTCGAAGGCCGCCTCCGCGTACTCATGCGGGTTGTGAGTGCCTTGGGCCAGCAGCGCGGCGGTCTCCAGGACCTGCGGGTCATGGTGGTCGATCACATCACCGGCGGCTAGGTACGCGGAGAGGTCCGGGGTCTCCGGAATCGGTTCCATGGACCGACCCTAGAGACCCCGGACCTCTCCATCAATCGATTTACTGATCTTCGTATATTTATTCAGAGGTCGGCTCGCCGGACCTCACGCGCCGGACGCCATCTCCTCGGCGATCGCCGCGGCGAAGCCGTCCACGTCGTCCTCGGTGGTGTCGAAGGCGCACATCCAGCGGACCTCGCCGGTCGACTCGTCCCAGAAGTAGAAGCGGAAGCGCTTCTGCAGCCGCTCGCTGACCTCGCGCGGCAATAGCGCGAAGACCGCGTTGGACTCCACGGGCCGCATCACACGCACCCCGTCGATGCCGCGCACCGCCGCGTCGAGCCTGCGGGCCATCGCGTTGGCGTGCTCGGCGCCGCGCAGCCACAGGTCGCCCGCCAGCAGCGCCTCGAACTGCACCGACACGAACCGCATCTTCGACGCCAGCTGCATCGACAGCTTGCGCAGATACCGCACGGAGCGCACTCGCTGCGGGTTGAGCACCACCACGCACTCGCCGAGCAGCAGGCCGTTCTTGGTGCCGCCGAAGGACAGGATGTCGACGCCTGCGTCGGTGGTGAAGCGGGCGAGCGGCACCCCGAGGCTCGCCGCCGCGTTGGCCAGCCGGGCCCCGTCCATGTACACCGCCATGCCGAGCTGGTGGGCGTGGTCGCAGATCGCCTTGACCTCCTCGGGCGTGTAACAGGTGCCCTGCTCGGTGGTCTGGGTGATCGAGACGACCTGCGGCTGCGCCCGGTGCTCGTCGTCGAAGCCGTACGCCTGCCGGTCGATCAGCTCGGGGGTGAGCTTGCCGTCGGCGGTGGGCACGGTCAGCAGCTTCAGCCCGCCGACCCGCTCGGGTGCGCCGCACTCGTCCACGTTGATGTGCGCGGACTCGACACAGATCACCGCGCCCCAGCGCTCGGTCACGGCCTGCAGCGCCGTGACATTGGCGCCGGTGCCGTTGAAGACCGGGAAGACCTCGGCGGTCGGGCCGAAGTGCTGCCGGAAGATCTCCTGCAGGTGCGCGGTGTACGCGTCCCCGCCGTAGGCGACCTGGTGCCCGCCGTTGGCCAGCGCCAGCGCGGCGAGCACCTCGGGGTGCACGCCCGCGTAGTTGTCGCTGGCGAAGCCGCGCGCGGCCGGGTCGTGCCGCCGGGCTGCGTCGGTCGGCGACGCCGCCCGGTCCGCGGGATCGGTCCTGTCGGTCGGTTCGGTCAGGGTTGGGGCGTCAGCCACTGGCGGGTCCCGTTCAGGTCGTCGGCGGTGCGGTTCCAGACGCCCGCGATCGCGTCGGCGAGATCGCGTACATCGGTGAAACCGGCGAATTTGGACTGCGGGCGCTCGGCCCGCATCCCATCGTGCACCAACGCCTTGATCACCAGCACAGTGGCCGCCGCGGTGGGGCCCTCGTCGCCGCTGAGCTTGAGGAACGAGTCGCCGAGCGCGAGCGTCCAGGCCTCGGCGGCGGCCTTCGCCGCTGCGTAGGCCGCGTTCCCCGCCGTAGGCCGGCTGGCGCCCGCCGCGCTGATCAGCACGTAGCGCCCGCCCGGGCTGCGCATCAGGCCGTCGTGGAAGGCGAGCGAGGTGTGCTGCACCGTCTGGATCAGCAGCTTGTGCAGCACGTCCCAGTCGGCGAGCTCGGTCTCGGGGAAGGAGGCGGAGCCGCGCCAGCCCCCGACGAGGTGGACCAGGCCGTCGACCCGGCCGTGGTCCTTCTCGATCCGGCCCGCCCAGTCCTCGGTGGCCTCCAGGTCCAGCAGGTCGACGATCTCCCCGGTGATGTCGGCGCCGCCGGCGTCGTAGCGGGCCGCGTCCACCGCCTCGGCGAGCCGTTCGGGGTCGGCGTCCGCGGCGATCACATGGCCGCCTTCCCTGGCCAGCCGCTGCAGTACCGCCCGGCCTGCCGGTCCGCCGGCGCCCGCCACCGCGATCACCGCTCCATCCAGACCGCCGGAATACGTGTCCGTCGTCATGTCCGCCTCCTCGGCCGCACCGGTCACGCGGCGCTCCGTACCGGGCTGTCGCCCGTGATCCCCTTGGTGGAGGCCGTAGCTCCGCCTGCGCCAGTTTTCACGAAACCCTCCGGGGTATCGTCGATCGCACCGTAAATCTTCATGGGTGGCAGAGTGTAGCCATCCGGCACGCCGACCCCCTCATAGTCACCCAGGGCCTTCAGCGCGAGGGCGTACGTCCCCTCGTCGAACCACCGGCGAGCCACGCGGTAGAAGTAGGCCCAGCCCTTCCCGCCCATGCGCTCGTCATGGTTGTAGTCGTGCCACGACTTGTCGTGACGCAACTTCTCCAGCAGCATCTCGAAGCACGCGCTATCCTCCGGCTTCGGATTCGACCCCGCTTCCAGGATGCTCTTTATCTGCTCCCATTGTCCTCCGGAGACGCTGATCGGGACCTTGATCTTGTTCTTGCGGTGCCACTCCGACATCGGGTTCTTGCTGCCGCCCGATCGCGTGGCGGTGTCGCCGACAATGTCGACCCGCACCCGCAGGAGCTCCAGGATTTGTTTCTTGTCGCCAGGCTCCAGCTTGGTCACGTTGACCTTGACCTGATCAATCAGCTTGCGCATGGAGTCGGCGCGCTGCCCCTTGTGCTCGGCTTCTTCCAGCCACTCGGTGATGCGCTCCTGCTCCTGGCGGAGCTCCTTCTCCTTGGCTGCGATCTCCTCCTTCAGCTCGACGATCAGTTGCTGATCCTGCTCGTCATCCTCGTCGAGCGAGGCAACCAGCATGGCGATCTTCTTGCGTCGGGTGTTGCGCAGGGTGTTCAACTTGGCGTCGATCTCCTCCGAGCGAGCCCGGTAGGACTCGGCACGCTCGGGGACGCTCCCCAGCCATTCGTCGACCAGGCTCATGATGGCGTCGGGATCGGAGAGGAGCTTGGAGACCTCGCCCCACACCAGTTCTTCGGCCTCCTCGCCGGGGATCGGCTTGCAGGTGTGCCCCTTGGCGGCGGTGGCGGAGTTCGAGCATTTATAGGAGAAGTCGTCGATGTCTTGACGGCGGACGCCGTAGCGGCTGTGGCCGCAGGTGCTGTACAGGTGGCCCGAGAGGAGGTGGGAGCTGTAGTTGGTTCGGGGGGCACCCTTCATGTCGTCCAGGGCTGCTTGCAGCGCCTTGCGGCGGTCCTCGGACTCGAAGAGCGGGGGGAGCTCCAGGCGGTAGGAGGTTGTGATCTCTTCGCCGTCCTCGTTCACGCCAGCGAAGGTGAAGTCGACGTAGCCTCGTACGGCCAGTCGCAGGCGAAGGACCAGATTGTCGCCCGTCCAGAGCTTGCCCGTCCGGGTGAGGTATTTGAGGCTGTTGAGCGTCTCGGCGGCCTCTCCTCGGCTCATCTTGCCGTCGATCAGGCACTCGGCGGCCTTGAAGATGACCTTCTGCTCGTGGGGGTTGACGATGGGCTCGCCTTCCTCGTCGAGCATGTAGCCGTACGGCGGCGTGCCGCTGGCCCAGCCACCCCCGGAGACCTTCTTGATTCGGCCGCCCATCGTGCGCTCCAGGATCAGGGCGTGTTCAACTTCCGCCATGTAGGCGAGGAGAGAGAGCTGAATGCCGAACATGGAGTCTTCAGAGTCGATCCGGCCGTCAGCGGTTGCGACGCGTACGCCAAAGTCAGTGGCGTCATAGACCCAGCGGTGGATGTCGCGCATCGTTCGGCCTATACGGTCCAGCTTGCCGAAGACGACCACGTCGACTAGGCCGGCCTGAATGTCGGCCATGAGTCGGTCCACGTCTTCGCGGTGTGCGAGCTTGCCGGACACTCCCCCGTCGCAGTAGGTGTCGACGATGACGTGCGGGAAGTTCCGGAGTTTGTAGGCGACCCACGCCCGGCAGCGCTCGTCTTGGTCGTCAAGGCCGTAGCCGTCGACCTGCTTCGCCGTGGAGACGCGCAGGTAGATGGCAACGCGGAGCGTCTTATGCTTCCGCGGCAACGTCTTGCTTCGCATGGTTGCCCCCCTTGGTTAGGCGATTGCCCGCGAAGCCCCCCAGTCGCTGACCGGGGGGCTTTTCGGGTTCATGTTACTGTACCTGTGTTACTGTCACTTTGCTACTGGGCCAAGAAGGATGCGGGCGAGGAGCTCCCGCTGAGCCGGCGTCCACGTCGTCTTGCGCCACTCCACGGTCACCGCGGGCCTGTCACTCACCGGCCGGCAGCCTTCGGCCCGTTGCCAGTCGCGGAGCCGTCCGCCTCGCCGTCGAAGCGGGACTTCGAGGCGAGCAGGATGGCGTCGGGGTCCACCTGCCCCATCACAAACCCCGCGTGCTCAGCGACGCTTGGAGGAAGGCGAGGCTGCTGAAAGCCGGGGGCCTCACCTCGACGAGGACGGCGCTCAGGTGGGCGATGTACTGCTTCTGCGCCTCGATCGCCATGGCCGCGCCCCGAGCCCGATAGACGACGCGCTGCATGTTCGCCGGGTGCCAGACATCCCGAGTGGGCTTGTCGTCCCAGAGATCGAAGCCGAGCGCCTTCGCCGTCGCCGCAACGACCTGCCGGGCGTGCCCGCCCTCCTCGTTCTGCGCGTACGCCGCGTCGCAGTGACCGCGCCCGCAGACCGCGTGCGCCTCACGCAGCTCCGCGAGTTCACGCCCCTGATCTCCGAGCTCATCGTCCTCGACGTAGCGCCAGGTGCGCCCCCCGAGGTGACGCAAGCGAAGGGTGGCGACCCACTCGTCGTCTGTCAGCAGGGCAAAGCCCCCCTCGCCCGGAAGGTCCACCACCTCGTGGCGAAGGCCGCCCTTCCAGACGTAGTCGCTTAGTCGGACCTCGGTCTCCTCGCTCACGCGGAGACCGCCTGTCGCTCCTCAAAGGACTTCCGGCTCTCCTTGGTCAGATGGAAGAAGCCGTAGTCACATCGGTAGTGCCGGTTCTCGATCTCCAGGCCTCGCCTGGTTCCGTGAGCGTCCGCGCGCCTGGTCCTCTTGGCCTTGGCGCGGCCGAGAGCCTTCTCCGCATCGCGGCGGCTACCAAAGCCCCGCTTGATCCCGCACTCGCAGGGCCGCCACTCGACCGTCTTGGTTCCCATTACCTCGATCTCCTTTCGCTACAGTATCACAAACGGACGAAGGGCAGACCGCCTTACGCGGTCAGTCCCGACGCCTTTTTCGTCTTCTTCGGGGCTCCGGACTGCCATGCATCGCAGGGACATCCGGTGAGCTGGCACTCGCCTCGGGCTGCGCCCCGAGAGGAGTGCGTAAAGGGCGCATGACCGCACTCAGGATGGAAGCAGTAGCCCTTCCAGCCCTTTCGCCCCTCCGCGTTGGCGAGCATGACGCCGGGCGAGTAGAGCTTCACGAGGTGGCCAGTGCCGCCAATCGAGAGCTTGCCCGCGAATGCCTTAGCCTCGGTCTCCGCGCCGAACGGACCGAAGTTGAGCCCCCTCGTGCCGTCGCTCCAGGTGTGCACGAGCGCGAAGGTGTCGCGCATGCCATAGATGTCCGCGGCCTCACGGAGGATCGCCTTCGCCATGTCTGCCGGCGTATCGAAGCCGGGGCTCGTCAGGATGGTGACGATCGCGGCAATCTCCTCAGACCTCGGAGTGATCCTCACTGGCGCTCGCCCTCGGGGACTTCGCTCTCGTCCACCACGTCGAAGCCCCAGGTGTACTCCTGGTTGACGACGTCCTGTGCGATCTCCTCCAGTTCATCCGGGCTGTACTCCTTGCCGTCGTCGAGCGGAGTGAAGACCGTCACGTCAGTGCCGACGAACTTCCCCTCGATGTCGACCTTCACGTACCTCTTCATGTCAGCCCGCCGCGATGTCGGCGACTCGGAGCTCACGGGCCTTCTTGATCTGCTCGCGAGCGTGGTCGATGTCGTGGCGGAAGTGGTCGACGACCTCGGCCTTCGCCTCCGCCAACGACAGCGGCTCGGCGTACTCGGACGCGAACTTGATGTCGAGGATCCGGGGGAATGCCGCGTCGCTCCAGTCGACGAAGAACTTGCGTGCCACTGTCAGACTCCTCTCTCTGCGGCCTGCCTCATCAGCACGGGGAAGCCATCTCCCGTGGACCGCCCCGAAGGGCGGTTTCGGCAGTTACACCATCACACGTGCTGCCATCAGATCGCGCGCCTCTGAATCAGGCCGCAGACCTTGCAGACTCGACGTTGTCCGTAGGCCTTGAAGGGACCGAAGTACGTCCTCGGCACCTCCTCGATCCACTACGGCCAGCGATGGATGAAGTGCCACCAGGGCACCCCCTTCTCTTCCATCAGGCGGCCACCTCCGCCGGGTCCTCCGCGAGGAGCATGAGGTACTGCGGGCCGACGACCTGGTCGAGGCCATAGTCCGCCCGCACCCCGATGTCCCCGTCCTCGTTCACCTCCTCGATCACCTCGCCGACGATCTCGCCACCGAAGTAGACCTCGTCGCCGTGCGCGGTCTCCGCCTCCGCCGCGACCTTGACTCGGTCACCGACCCTGAAGGTTCGCCGCTCCAGCTCGCCGGCCATGTACGGGAAGTTGTCGTAGGGCGGCGCGCCCTTGGTGACGAAGATGAAGGTGTCGCCGCGGTCCTGGTGGAACGAGGTCACCTTCCCCGTCGTCCCCTCCGGGTCCTCGAACTCCTTCGTCGTGACGATCACCGTGTCGCCGACCTTGAAGCCCTCGTGCTCCGTGATCTCGATGCTGTCGCTCACTGTTTGATCCCCTCTCGTTGACTGCTCACACTATTTCAGACACAGTATCCCACGTCAATGCAGTTGGGCGACCCACTGCAACTCGCCGTGCACCGCGTCCCGCAGATCCTCGATCGTGCCGTCGTTGTGGATGCGGCCGTCGAAGGCCCAGTCGTCTAGGGCCGTTTCGCTGTCGTGGACCTCGCCGTCCTCGCCGACCGCAGGCTCGACCCCGAGGCGTTCGATGCGAAGCACCACTCCCCCACGACTGCGAATCGCCATCGCCTCGTTGGGAAAGCGGACATCCGGGATGACCAGCTTCTCGCCCACCTCGTGATCACGGAAAAGCGCGTTGATCCAGACGTCCCCGCCGAGGATCGTACGGCCGGCCTCAGTGCCGGTCCGCTGAAGTAGCGCCCGCACCTCCGGGAACTCATCCTTCACGCGCTCCCAGCCGTACGCCTCCACGAGGAGGGACAGCCGGTAGGGACCGCCGTCAGGAGCTCCGGGGATCAGCGGGTCGACGGCGAGGAGAAAGGCCCGCAGGGGGTCAGCGAAGCCTTCCCGCCTCCAGCCCCACTCGCCGAGTGCCTTCGCCGTCTCGTCCTTGCCCGAGCGGGCATAGCCGCTCAATCCGATGATCACTCGCCGTCCTCCTCGTCCTCGTCGTAGGCGGGGTCGAAGTCGACGATGACGCGGGCGATGCGGCCATCGACGATCTCGGCGTGCACGGGCCAGGAACCGTCACCCCAGAAGGTCGGGATGGACAGGCCAACGCCAGGTCCGGCAGGCTCCGTCACGTCGTACGGCTTCTCGCCCCATGGCGTCCTGTCGCAGAACTCGGACCATGTCTTGATGTGATGGCTCGCGTCGCCCGTGATCGTGTAGCAGGGGTCGCCGATGAACACCGTTCCCGAATCCACTCCCACGCTGCCGATCTGCACTCGCTCGGTCACTCGTCCACCTTGGGATAGTTGGGCAAGATGGTGTCGGCCGCTTTCTGGAAGCCGATGCACTGACCGAGATCCAGTTCTTCGCGGCACGACTCCTCGTACAGCTTCTCCGCCGCGTCGCGCTGCGCCGCCCGCACGAGGTATTCCAGCTCCTTGCGAGCCTGGTCGTACTCCTCGCCGTACTTGCTGACGAGGATGTTCGCCATTGCCACTTCTACGGTCGGCGCCCAGCGCGCCTCACCGTTCACGTACTCCCAGCCGTCCGTCTCCCGGCTCACCACTCACGCTCCCCGTAGTCGCGGATGCGCTGGACGATGTCCTCGCCGACGAAGCCGCCGAAGAGCGAGCCGAGCGGGTTGGGGTCGGGGAATTCTTCCCGGACGATGTCCGCGATCTCGTTGGCACCCGCCTGAACGAGCCCGCTCAACAGCTCGTGCAGCTCGCAGAGATCCGTCCCGTCCAGCAGTGCAACGATCGCGCCCTTCGCCTCCGCAACGGACGGCCGGCGCATCACTGGCTCACCGCCACGAGCGAGCGCCAGACGCGCCGCGGTCCGTGGTGGCCGGAGGCGTAGACGGACTTCACCAGGCGGCCGGTGTCTTCGATCACGCCCGCCTTCTGCGCCTGGATGAAGACGGGGCCGAGGGCGCGCGGGTTGGCCGGCCGGGGCAGGCCCGAAAGCCAGGCGTCGTCGGCGGAGAACTCGGTCTTCTTCAGGGCCAGGTCTTCGATGGTCGACAAGGCGAGGGTCCTCCAGGACTCGTCAGCCTCGACGGTCGCGGTGCTACTCAATGCGTGACTCCTTGGGTTGGGTGGCGGCTCGTCAGTACGGGATCGCCAGGCCCCGCAGACCCCTGTGCGACAGGGGTTTCGCCATGTCATTCGCCTTGTACGACAGGCCGGGCGAAGACGTATTCGAGCAGCTCAGGCGTCTGCCCCTCGGGAACTACGCCGGCTCTCCAGGCTTGTTCGTGGAGATCACGCAGGACCGAGACTCCCTGCTTGACCATGTCGGCGTATGACAGGCCAGCCTTGGTCAGGACGCCGATGTCGTACGCGAGCTCTTCGTCGACCCGAGCCTGTAGGGCTCGCGGTGGCTCCGGGGTCACTGCCACGTGTCGCTGTACTTCGCGAGGGACCGGGCGCTGTCGAGGCTGTAGATGTCCCGAACGGAGTGAACGGGCGTCCACTCCTGGCGCTCCTCACCCGTCTCTTCGTTGACCCAGATGACGAGCCGCTCTTTGACGACTGCGTAGACCTCTCCGGATGCCCACGCCCGGTACTCGTCGTCGGTCCGGATCAGGTAGTTCCGCACCGTCTCGCGGTCGTACTCCTGGTGGCGCCAGTAACTCGGCAGCGAGTACCAGATCACCACCGCACCGTCGATCTTGTGGCTGAAGTGGGTCACGGCGCCGTGATAGATGCGCGCCCAGCGCTCGAAGATGTCGACCGCGTCCTTGGCCCGCCACGAGATCCGGCTCCACCCCTCTTCGAGAGGTCCACCGGTCGGGTCGACCTCGACGTAGTGGCCCATGTGCGTATCGATCGTCAGCGCGTGGCAGTCCAGGGCTCCCGCAGCGCCGCGCGGGTTGCTTGGAGCAGGGTCGATGACGATGCGGACTCGCACCTTGCCGTCGTCCTTCACGGTTTCGATGATGTACATCTCTTGCCTCACTATCACACGGGTGGCAGGCTCATCGGGAATGGAATGCCAATCCATCCGACGCCCCGTAGGGCGTTCGCCGTAGCTCACACTATCACACTGGCTCCTGACGTTCGACGCTCCAGAAGGCCAGCTCGTTCCCTTGCACCGCCCAGTAGTCCTCGCGGTCGGTAACCCAGCCGCCCTCCCACTTATGCGTACGGAGAAAGGATGGGGGGATGAAGCCCTCCTCCAGGACCTCATCCAGGTTCAGGACCGTCCCCTCCCAGTGCCATACGCCCGGTGTCTTTGAGGTTTCGACGTCCAGGCGGGTGCGCATCCCGTAGCTGAGGACGATGTCCCCCTTGCGCAGCTCGGACGTATCGAGGTGAAGGATCTTCGCGTCGCTCACCAATCCTCCTTGAACCAGCCGGTCATGTAGGCCTTGCCGTCCTTGTCCATCCACACGCGCCGGACCATCCCGTTCGGGAACTCCACGCGAAGGACTCGCTGACGCGCCTGCCTGATTGGGCACCGCCAGCCGGGGTGATAGAACGCCACCCCGATGGGCCGGCCGTCGTCCTTGCCGTTGTGCGTGAGTGTTCGACGCTCGATCACTCCGCCACCACTTGGATGGACACTTCCTCGGGAGGGAGTTCGTCCCAGTCGATGACGATTCGCGTTCCGCCGACCACAAGGAGGGTGCGCACGATGCTGGAATCCTTGAAGTCGTCCTCGACCCGTTCGAGCGTGCCGGCCACCACCCGCGCATCGCTCGCGTACTCGATGTCCACCAGGACCACGCGGCCGATCAGATGCGCGCACTGCGACCCCGCGCACAAGGCTTCACGCTCAATCACGCGAGCACCCCCACAATGAGGCTCACCGAGTAGGCCTGGCCAAGGTCGTGCTCTCCGTCGTACCCGGGCGTGTCTCCGTAGATCGTGCCCGTGCCGTCCGAGGCGGTCGGCCAGTCCTCGTGCGGGTTGCCGTGCTCGTGCGTCTCGCGGGTCAGACGCAGGTCACTACCCGCGATGTAACGCAGGTACATCAGGGTGTCGCTGTACTCGAACTGACCCAGGTCGTCGGGTCCGTACTCGGCCGAGTCCTCTTCGCGCTCTCTTTCCTCCGCCAGCCAGGCCCAGGCCTCTCCTGCCGTCTCGAAGGTGGGCGGCTCGTCGTCCATCGGGAGGTATCCCGGGGTGCTGATCGTCGCTACGAACATCGGCTACTTCCCCTCGTCCTCGGTCATGGCGTCGAGCCACGCCCACCACTCCAGGCCGTCGATGGTGTAGTCGCCCGGCTGTCCCTTGATGTCGCCAGGCGTGAGCGTCACCCCCTTGCGCTCGGCGATGGTGATGATGTCGTCCACCTCCGCGAGCCACGGTTGGGCCGCGATGCGGTCAGCGCGCAGCATCAGTTGCTCTCCTTCAGCTAGTGGTGTGGAAGTCGTCCCAGCAGACGATGTAGGTCGTGTCTCCGACCTTCGCGTAACAGTCCTGGTGACCGTCGTAGGCACCCCAGGCCACCCAGCCGGCCGCCTTCTTGTCGTCGCCCCAGGCGAGGCGCTGCGCGGTGTCGTTCTTCTTCGGGTCCAAGTAGGTCACCCAGCCGACCGCATCCACCCAGTAGCTGTAACCTCGCCCGTCGCCTGACCGAGCCGCGTCGTGGAAGCAGTTGCGCGTGACGTCGTCGCCGCAGGCCTTCGTCGGAAGCTTCACGCTCGGCACCTTGACCGTCTTCGGGATGCCATGAGCCGGCGTCGCCGTACTCGTCACGCGGGGCTTCGCCTTGGCAGCCTCCTGCGTGTGCACGACTTTGTAGCTTCCTCCGACGTGTGCGGCCAGCACCAGGGCCAGGCCGGCGCCGATGCCGTAGAGCACCTTCTTCTGATCCATCACCGCACCACCGTTTCGCCCCGCTGGACTCGCCCGAGGAGTGAGAGAACCCAGTCCTCGGCAATGTCGAGCCAGTGAGCGGGGATGGGACCCCCATCCGTCGGGTCGGGGTCCTCGATAAGGCTGGTCGCCAGACCCCTTACCACTTCCGGCTGCTGCCGCATCCACTCTGCGGCCTCGGGGATGGTGATTCCGTCGCTCACGGCGACGTACTCGACGCACTGAAACGTCGCGTTGCGCATTCGACTTACGGCACCCATCGATTTACCTCACACTATCACACATGCTGGCTGGCATCGTCAGGGAGCAGGAGCCACCCACCCCGACCCCCGAAGGGGTTTCGCCTTGGTCAGTCATCCAGAACGAACACGTACACGCCACCGTTCGAAGAAGCCTCGGCCTCCTCTGAGCCATTCACGAACATGTCCTCCGAGGCGGCGTCCCAGTCGATGCTGTCGAAGGGCCAGACCTTGTCTGCGACGAGACGCTGCAACTCCGGCTCCGCCGTGTCGTAGAACCAGTTCTCGGCGTAGTCGGCCTGACTGCCCCACTCCCCGCGGTACTGCTCGCGGAACTTGTTCGCCCACTCCCAGGGGCTGTAGCTCTCGCTTTCGACCAAGCGTAGCCAGATGGCGAATGCCGGCGCCCCGTCCTCGGGGATATCGCTCAGACCCTCGGCGACCTGCTGCGCCCAGCCCGGCGAGCATTCTCCCGTCAGCGCGCCAAGAAAGCCCTCGTGGTCGAAGACCCACAACTCCTCATGGTCTGTCTCGCCTCCGTGCACCTGTTCGGGCGTGACGTCCCCCGCGAACTCGGCGTCGCTCCAGTTGCCCACCAACTCGCCTGCGTTGTAGCAACCGAGGCAGCCGATCCAGACCCTTGCGTCGCTCATTCTTTCGCCCCACTATCACATCAGGTTGGCTCATCAGGGCCGGAGATCCACTCCGACCGACCCCGCGCGGGGGTTTCGCCTTGACATAGTCACAGTATCACACCACCTCGATTCAGTGGATCCCCGCAGCGCGCTGGATGACGTCCTCGGCCGGCACGTACTTGGCGTCACGCACTGCCCGGCGGTGCAGCGTTACGGCCTTGTCCTTACGGCGGCTGTCGCGGATCTTGCGCTCGGGGTCACGGAACTTCGGAGTCATAGTTGCGGGTCTCGCTTTCGTTTCTCGGCAGGCTCATCAGCGCGAGGTCGCCAGGCCTCACGGACGCCCCGTAGGGCGTTTCGCCTCAGTGCTTCAGGCACTCCTCGACCTCGCGCTCCAGGCCCTCGAAGCCGTCGTCGTCGCCTATCTCGGCGAGCTCCTCCTCCAGGCCCTCGAAGACGTCGTCTTCGTCCATCTCGGCCAGGTCTTCGAGGCTCACGCCCTTGATCCGGGCCATTTCCTCGTCGCTCAGCTCGCGCTCATGGGTGCTGATCTCGGTCCACCGCACGGTGTAGGTCACGAGGTCTCCCCTTGCTCGTTCTGGACGCGGTCGTACTCGGCGTCGGCGAAGTCACGAAGGGCTATGTAGGCCTTCGTCCAGTCGAAGTAGCCGTACTCGTCGGCCATCCCCGAGAGCGTGCTTCCGTAGTGCGCCAGGTAGCCACACAGCTCGCCGAACTCCATGCCGGCCGTGGACTCCATGTCCCGCACGATGCGCTCGCGGTGCTCGGGCTTGATGTCTTCTGCTCTCATGCCGCCAGCCACCCTGCGTACTCGCGGAGCTCTAGGGCATTCAGGACGCGCCCCTCGTCCTTGGGGTCGTCCTCGTCGTAGGTGAAGTGGGAGTCGTCGACCTCGTCGCCGTCTGCGTGGCAGGACAGCCACGTCAACGCCTCGTCCCTGTGCCCGCTGAGCAGAAGCACACGGGCGATACTGTCCGCCTCCGAGCAGGTGAAGAAACCCCCAACGTGGCTTGCGAACATGCCGTCACCGAACACGTCCGCCATCATCGCCAGGGACTCGGTCAGCGCGTCGCGCTTCATCATCCTGGAGGGATCGCAGAGAAGCTCCATTACTCGTCACACTCTCACAATCGGATGCAGGCTGGCATCATCAGGAGTAGGGCACCACCCCTACTCGACGCCCCGCAGGGCGTTTCGCCACACTATCCCACTTGGCGCTCAGCAAGCGCCCTTCGGAGCTTGTCGCCGTAGTCGAAGAGGCTCGTCTTCTCTTGCACCGAAAGCCCCCGAAGGCTCGCGCCACTCAACACGCAGAGCCGTTCGACGATCTCTCGTTCATCAAGCCACAGCAGGCGAGGAGTCATCGCCTCGTAGGGAAGCGGGGTCCGCTCCCCGTAGACCGGCCGATAAGGGCCGTCGTACTTCGCTCCACGCAGAGCCAAGGGCGTTACCTGCTGCCAGGCCTGCCACTCCTCGATCATGTCCCGCACAGTCGGATTCTCGACGGGCATCTTCGGCATGTCGTCACACCCCCGGAAGGACGAGCTGTCCCGGACCCGGGTACCCCCGGCCGTCCATGACCAAGAGACTCCGCGCGCTCAGCTCGTCGGCAATCTCCTGCGCCTGTGAGGTGAAGTGCTCGTCTCGGATCTCCCGGTACTCGTCTGCCACCTCACTCCAATTGACATCCTCCGCACGGCACCACTGGTCACGGTGGTGACCCTCTTCGTAGAAACGCTGTGCGATCGTCTCGACCTCGCTGTCGGAGTCCTCGGCGTATGCACGCTGGGCGTACTCCACGGCCTCAGTCAGGACCGCCTCGTAGGCCTTCCACTCCCGCTCGCTGTAGTCGTCCTCGTCGAGGAACGGGTAGTCGCGGAGGTGCTGAGCGATGACCACGGCCATCTTGAACGCGGCAGAGAACTCGGGCTCGTACGGCGTCACTGTGGCGTTCGCGTCGACCGGTTCACCACGCTCCCACGTCCACCCTGTGTCGAACGGGTCTCCGAGGGTAATCCAGTCCGCGTGCCACTGGCACAGAGCGCCGCCCTCGTGCACGTCGGACTTCACCACCACCTCGGCCGGCGTCCCGCACTCGTCCCACGTGCACTGGTTCGGCTCTTCGTAGACCAGGACACGAAGCTCTCGGGTGTTACCGAAGAGCCAGTCTCGGCACGGCTGGTCAGTCACGTACTCGTCCGCGTCCTTGTCATTCCACACCGCCGCAGCGTTGAGCAGCTCCAGGGCGGATGAATAGTTCGACTCGGCCATCAGGTCGTCCGAACTCTCGACGAGGCTGTACACCGTCACGTACGGCTCGCCACTGTCCTTGTCGTGTGCCTCTTCCGCAGCCTCCTTCAAGGTATCCGCGTCGAGGTTGTCCATCTCGGTCGGATCGAAACGCATAGTAGCCACACTATCCCACGTAGGGCTGATGAACCGGCTGGCATCATCAGGAGGCGGGAACCACCCCACCCCGACGCCCCGAAGGGCGTTTCGCCAAATCAGTTGGTCGCATAGCCGCGGAGCTCGGCCAGGATCATCAAGCACTCCGTGATCGTCTGAAGGTCGTGGTACGGATGGTTGGCGCAGGTTCCGTCACAGTAGATCGCCTCGCCGATACCCACGGACATCAGGGCGGCGTCCTCGTCGCAGTGCCCCTGACAGCCGCCGACCCCGGCCTCTTCGGCGATCAACTTGCGGAGATCCTTGACGCTCGCCGGAAGGTACTCGGCCATGAGCAAGTCGAGGTGATGCGCGTCGGTCTGGTACTGCCCGTGCGTCTTGATGTTGATCGTGATGCGGTCCGTCTCGGCCATGCCTGACCCTCTCGTCATCGTGGGCTGGCTCATCAGTGCCAGGTAGCCCAGTTCTGGCAGACGCCCCCGAAGAGGCGTTTCGCCACACTATCCCATCGTGGCGGAGGGATGCTCTAGATCGTCGAGACCATGAGTGTCCGATCGACTAGCACCCTCCCATTGCACGCGGAGGATCACGTCACCTGCACCGCTCTCGTAAACATCCACGTCGATGCCCACGAGCTTGCCGGTCAAGCCGTGATCAACGTCGGTTCGATCGCCGCGGTACTGCACCACGTCTCCGACCCTCCACGTCGCGCCCTCGTGCTTGTAGGTGTTCGTCGGCACCGTCACGACCAAGTCCATGAGGCCTTCCTCCGTCGTCATGACCGGCCGCCCCACACGGGGCGGCGGCTCCTCCTGTGCACACCGGGATACCCGGTGGAGTCTTCGCGGTTCCGTGGCCGTGCGAGTAAGCCGCGCCCCTTGGAATCGCTGGTCATCGTCCTCCTCAGTGGGGTGAGAGTGGAGTTACAGTATCACACATGCTGCGGAATGATGACGCTCTCGAACCAGTAGTGATCCGCCAGGGCTTCCAGGTCATTCGCCCGAAGGCCAGCGTTCACCGACGCCCTGAAGCCCTGAAGCTCGATCGAGGCGGGGGTCTTCTTCAGTGAGACGACCGACTTCTTGGTGGCAGTAGCGGTGTTGGACATGTACCCCTCCTGGGCGGTTGGACTTGCTCACACTCTCGTATGAGAGCTATAGGTCAAGCGACCGGATGGTCGCGACCTCGAACCTCTTGGAGCTATGACGCTCCCAGCCCCCTGATGGGCGAGGCTGCCTCCCTGACTCCCCCAACGGCGAACCGAGAGGGGAGTCGGGCGACTTCGTGAGCGATCCTTGCAAATCGCTCTCCGCACTAGGTGCGGATCGTTCATGTGCGCAATTGGCAGGTTGCGCATCCTGTCACCGTTCCCGTCCGGCCCGTTCGGCGCTTTCCTTGCGGTTGGCGCCTTCCGGCCCGTTCGTCTGAACGGTGAGCCCTGGTTACCTAATAGCGCTGGCAGCGTCTGTAGACCCCCCGATCGTGGCATCCCTCTCGGAGGCGTACGTCCTAGACGATGCTGTCCGATGGGACTGGACGGCATTCGGTAGCTGTACCCCAGGGGTTCGCTCTCTGCCTAGCGGTCCTGCCCGGATCACGGGAGTGGATACCCACTCCTACCAGGCCCTTCCGTTTCGGGGGAGCTGTGCCCTGCATACTCCACCACACCGACTAGTCGGCTGCGACGTCCCTTTCGGGGGCCGGTAGAGCGACGATCTAAGCTTCGTTGTGCTGTCCTGCGGTGTTGCTGAAGCTACAGCATCACACTTTCTGTAGCCGGTCAATCTGCCGTGCTGTCCGCTTGACGCTGGGGTTCGCCGTTAAGTCGCCGTTCCGCTTCGCTCGCACCCGGTTTGGCTGATGCTCACTTGCCCCTGTCCTGCTGACGAGGAAGACATTGCCACACCATCACACCTCGTGTCAACTCTGCCCGCTCTGAGCTGTCGGATGATCATGGTTTCGAAGCTCTTCTGCAGGGGTCAGCCGATCAGTCTCTGCGCTGGTCAGAGTGCAGATCGCACCTGCCTGTCAGGCCTATCCGCAGAGCAAGGCTCAAAGAGCCTTGAATGCCCGTCTGAGCGGCTGTACCGGTCGCGTTGGCGCTTGCCCTAGGGCTTGGCCTTAAAGGCCTAGAGATGAGCGCGTAGGCAAGCGCGCGAGGGTATGCGTCGAGGCGACGGCGAGTCAAGAGGAAAGGCGAAGGGGTGGGGGTTGACCCCCGTTCCGACCGGCCGCGTACCGCCACGTCTTAGCCGCTCGGTTTCTGCCACGGTTATGGGGTCGATCAGCCGTAGAGCCCCGTCCGAGTAACCGTGCCCAGCCCGAAGGCCCAGATACTAACCTCACGTTCCCTAGTTGTCGTCAGCTCTACGTTCACGAGAGACGGCCGAGACTCCAGCGTCTCGACCGGTCCGTCGAAGAGAATCGAGATGCTGATCTTCTGCTTCCGAGCAACATGCAAGGGCTTCATGGATAGTTCGGACCCATGCGCTGTGAAGTAGCGCGGCCCGGCGGACGGAGAGACTCCTTGCCACTGCATCAAGGCGACGATGGGCTCACCAAAGTCGAAAGCGGTCGCCTCGCCACCGTGGAACATGTCTGCGGTGATATCCCGCCGGCCCGTGTTGGTGATGTCGAACACCAATAGGTGGGGGTCATGGAGGGTGGCTCCGTTGTAGGAGACTGTGAGCTGGTCCTGCACACTCGTCGCCGCAAGTAGGCGTGTGATCGAGTCCACCTGGATGTTGAGCCGCAGTTTCGGATAGCTGGCCCGTAGGGTGGCCCATGCTCCGAGCGCCCCAACCAGCACGCCAGCGAGGATGCCGACGATCGTCCACAGCAGGCTCGATTGGTACCAGGCGCCGGCAAGAGTCTCCATGGTCGGAGGCTAGAGCAGCGTACGAGCCCAACGAGCCTGCATTCCTCGGGCGTTGCCCGACCGCAACCTCGCGACCGCTAGCGAGCTTCGAGCAGTGGGCGGCTTCGCCGCCCCATCGTGCCTACCCGCTTCCTTTCTGAGCCCTTCTCCCGCCGGGTACAGCGACAGGCGCCGTCTGGCTTCTTCTCGCCGCTGCCCTGCATCTCTTCGCCGCCGCCTGTACGCGCTGTGGCGCCCTCGGGGCGCCCCTGTGTAAGTGTGGCCCAGGTCACACAAAGAGCCCTTTCCAAGCTCAGGCCGGAGCTGGGTACTTATATATGTAAGCGTGTAAGTCACTGAGAAGTGCAGGTCAGCGCTTCTGAGCCCACTTCGTGGGCCGTCTGTCGAAGAGTGCTAGACCGCTTGGCCAGTGGGGCGCGAAGCGCCCGCTGAACGTAGCGGGTTAGCGCGCTTGCGTCAGAACAGCAGAGGTACAGAGACAGCCCCGAGTCGACAGCGATAGGACAGCTCCCTCGTCAGGGAGGACGTCGTCGGGGCGAGACTTCCGCGGAGGTGACCCGATGCCCCAGTGGGCCGGCTCGGACAGACGAGATCGCCTGCCGGCCAACTGGCCCCAGATCAGGCATCGGGTCCTGAGGCGGGACGGCGGACGGTGCACCGAGCGGAACGACTACGGAGTGCGCTGCGCCGAGCTGGCCACGGACGTCGACCACATCAAGGCCGGCGACGATCACAGTCTCTCGAACCTGAGGTCGCTGTGTGAGTGGCACCACGACCGCAAGAGCGGTGCTGAAGGGGCTGCGGCCCGTGCCGCGAACTGGCGGCGCAACAACAGGAAGTTTCGGCGGACCGAGAGTCATCCCGGCCTGCTGTAGGGCACGCGCTCCCGAGAAGCGACGGCAGCCGATAGTCGGCCTGCAAGCCCGTCTCGGTCGAGTGCGTCGGCACCCCGGGGTCCTCCTCTTCCCCGGCGCGGTGCCTGCCTCTCCTGGATAGCCGGGAGAGCGCAATGGCGCGTAGCTCAATTGGTAGAGCGGCGGACTCTTAATCCGCAGGTTGTCGGTTCAAGTCCGACCGGGCCAACAAGGAGCGGATAGCGACCATGCTCCTTCGATCAAATAGCTCGCTCGTGCATCCGGGGCCGCACGTTAATCCGCCCCGGGCGTAGAGGAGGGGAGGTGATTCCATGGAGCGCTCATACCGCTTACTGGCACCCAGCCCCTTGGTGTTCGAACAGAACGTCGAGCACACGCCGGAAATCCAGGCCGCCGCCCAGACCGCCGCACGGGCCTACCACGACCTCGTCGCGCTGGTTTGTCCCCAGTCTGTCTCGATCGGTGACTCGGCAGTCGCCTTCCAGTACATCGAAACGGAAGTCACCGAGGAGTTCGTCGTTTCCTAGTACAAGGGGGGTGAGCCCGTGGGTCAACGCGGACCCGTACCGAATCGCTCCGAAGACCTGGCTCGCCCCCGCGAGCGCAAGGGTGGCGATGGTCAGGTGGTTTCCAAGGGAACGCGCCTGCCGGCCAAGGCCCCGAACGCTGACCGCACCTGGCACCCGATCGCACAGAAGTTGTGGGATGGGGTTAAGGAGTCCGGCCAGACCGACTTCTACCAGCAGTCGGACTGGGCCATCCTCTACAGCCTGTGCGACGACCTGAGCCACTTCAAGAAGAGTGCGAAGCGCTCCTCGCAGATGGCGCAGACGATCTACTCGGCCCTCGGGAACCTCCTTGTTACCGAGGGGGACCGGCGCCGCGTTCGGATCGAGCTGGACGAGCCGGTTGAGGAACAGGCTTCCGCCGCGGTGCTGGCCATCGCGGACTACAAGGCCGAGCTCGGGGTCGACGAATGAGCTTCTGTCTGGTTGTCGGCCGCTGGATCCTGTCGTTCTCGCTGTCCCGTGCAGACGTAGAGGCTGAGGAGGAAGCACCTCCGCTCTCCTCGGAGCTGGCTTTCGGCTTCCAGCCACCCGGCGACGAGGGGTAACGCAAGGGGGGTGAGCGATGGCTGCCCAGCAGAAGGCGCTCACCGCCGAGGAGATCGAGGCTCTGGAGCCCGACTTCCACGGTCCCACATGGCAGCGCGACCCCTTCACGGGTAAGTGGCACCTTCCGAAGCACACTCTCGGATGGCAGATCGTCGGCTGGTGCGCTGAGTACCTGAGCGGCGAGGGCTCCACCGACGAAAAGCCGGTCCCGTGGAAGTTCACGAAGGAACAGCTCCGCTTCGTCCTCTGGTGGTACGCCATCGACGGGGACGGCGAGTTCGTCTACAGGACGGGCGTCCTGCAACGGCTGAAGGGCTGGGGCAAGGATCCGCTCCTCGCGGTGATCTCGCTCGTCGAGTTCGTCGGGCCTTCGCGCTTCTCCCACTGGGACGAGGCCGGCGAGCCGGTAGCCAAGTCGCATCCGCAAGCATGGGTGCAGATCACGGCCGTCAGCCAAGAGCAGACCACGAACACGATGGCCTACCTGCCCGTCCTCATGAGCGACAAGCTCATCAGGGCGTACGGCATCAAGATGGGCGCCGAGCTGATCCGAGCCGACCGCGGGCGCAAGCGCCTCCAGGCGGTCACCAGCTCGTACCGTGCGATCGAAGGTAAGCGGACCACATTCACGCTGCTCAATGAAACGCACCACTGGATCGCCGGCAACGGCGGTCACAAGATGTACGAGACCATCGACGGTAACGCGACGAAGATGGACTCGCGGTACCTGGCAATCACCAACGCGTACATGCCCGGTGAGGACTCTGTCGCTGAGCGGATGCGCGAGGCGTACGAGAAGGTCCGTGAGGGCAAGGCCGCCGACGTTGGCGCCCTGTACGACTCGATCGAGGCTCACCCGAAGACGCCGCTCACGGCCGAGGCCCTGCGCATCGTAATTCCGAAGATCCGGGGCGATGCGGTCTGGCTGAAGGTCGAGTCGATCATCAAGTCGGTTCTGAACCTGACGATCTCGGCCTCGCGGTCGAGGCGCATGTACCTGAACCAGATCGTCGCCGAGGAGGACGCCCTCTACGGTCCAGCCGAGTGGGACGTGCTCCGCGACGAGGAGCTGATACTGAGGCCCGGTGACGAGATCACGCTCGGGTTCGATGGTGGCAAGACGGACGACTCGACTGGCCTAGTGGCCGTCCGCGTCTCGGATATGGCCGCCTTCCTGCTCGGCCTGTGGGAACGTCCGGACGGCGAGGCCGGCCAGAACTGGAGCGTTCCTCGCGCTGCCGTTGACTCGGCGGTGCACGACGCATTCCGCATGTTCAGCGTCCAGGGCTTCTTCGCCGACGTCGCCCTCTGGGAGAGCTACATCAGCGAATGGGACGACGCATACGGCGAGGGCCTGGCCGTTCGCTCGCCGCTGGGTAAGGACTCGATCGGCTGGGACATGCGAGCGTCGCAGAAGACCTCAACTCTGGCGCACGAGCGCCTGATGCGCATCGTCTTCGACCAGAAGCTGAAGCACGACGGAGACCTGAAGCTCCGGCGCCACGCGCTCAATGCGCGCCGCGCCACCAACAACTACGGCATCAGCTTCCGGAAGGAGTCGAAGGACTCCCCGAAGAAGGTCGACGCCTACGCGGCTCTGCTCTTGGCGCACGAGTGCCTCATCGAGCTGCGTGCCCGAGGCAAGAAAATCCGCAAGCGGACTGGCCGCGGCTACTTCATGTAGGTGTGTGTTACTGTGACGAAAGGATGGTGAGACGATGGCGGAGCCTTCTGCGCTCTCGCTGGCAAAGCAACTCCTCGCCGTCCTTCACAAGGACCGCGACCGGCTGGAGCGCATCGACAGCTACCTGCACGGTCACCACGACGATCCGTACATGCCACCGATGGCTGACGACGAGTACCGCCTCCTTGCGAGGCGTGCGGTGTCGAACTGGATGCCCCTGCTCGTCAGCACGCCGGCACAGGCGATGTACGTCGATGGCGTTCGCACGAGCAAGGACAAGCCCGACGCCACGGAGACCACTCCGGAGTGGGCACACTGGCAGCGCAGCCGCCTCGACAGCCGCCAGGCCGCCATCTATCGCGGCGCCCTGGCCTACGGCCACTCCTTCACTCTGACGGAGAAGGTCCGCTCGGGTCAGGTCCGCACGAAGGGCCTGAGCGCCCTGCGCACTGCCGCGCTGTTCGAGGATCCGGCCAACGACGACACTCCATACGTTGCGCTGACCGTCACACGCTGGCCGACCGAGAGCAGTGTCGGCAAGGCCCGTATGTGGGATGGCCGGCGCGAGTATGCGGTCACCTTCAAGGACGACGGCGGCCAGGACGGCGTCATCGTCTCGGCGGGCAAGGCGCACGGCGCGAGCGAATGCCCAGTGACCCGCTTTGCCGCTTCGGTGGACCTCGAAGGCCGGACGGTCGGGGTGATCGAGCCCATGATCGCCCTTCAGAACCGGATCAACCAGACGGTCTTCGATCTGCTCGTCGCCCAGACGTACGCATCCGTGAAGGTGCGCACGGTCTCGGGCATGGCTCCTCCGATCAAGCGCGATCCAGAGACAGGCGAGCCGGTCCTCGACGACGCCGGCAACGAGCAGCCGCTCCCGATCAACCACAACGCGCGTCGGTTCCTCTTCGCGGAGGACAGTGATACCAAGTTCGGCAGCCTCGACGAGACGCCGCTCGGCGGCTTCATTGAGTCCATCGACATGTCCGTCAGGCACCTGTCGGCCCTGTCTCAGGTCCCCCCGACCCACCTGTTGGGTCAGATCGCGAATCTGTCCGCAGAGGCGCTTGCGGCGGCCGAGACATCGCTCGCTCGCATGGTGACCGAGTTCAAGACGGGCTTCGGCGAGAGCTGGGAGCGCGTCTTCCGTCTCGCCGCCGAGATGCTCGGCCTGCCCGCCAACGCCGACGACTTCCTGACCGAAGTCTCCTGGCGTGACATGGAGTCGCGGAGCCTGGCCCAGAGCGCTGACGCGCTCGGCAAGCTGCGTGACCAGCTCGGCATTCCCGCCAAGGGGCTCTGGCGCCGCGTGCCTGGCGTGACACAGACGGAGTACGAGGACTGGGTCGAGATGGCCGAGAGCGACGACTCTGTCGGACAGCTCGCCAGCGCGCTGAAGCGTGCGACGCCGCCCAAGGCTGTACCGGCCCCGGCCGGCACTCCCCCGGTGGCAGCATGACGAGCAAGGCCCGCCTGAGGGAGGCTGACGAAGCGTCGGCCGCCTTCCATCTCGCACTGACTCAGATCGGAGCCGGAACGGTCCAGGAGGCCATTCTGCTCTGGGACGAGACGGCAACAGACAAGCGCGGCGCCATCGCGGAAGGGTGGCTGGACAAGGCCGTCGAGCTGGTCATGACTCGACGGTCGCTGAGCACGGCCCTTGCCCGTGCGTACTACCGCCTCGCGCGAGCCCTGCTCACCGGCACGACCGTGGCAGATCCGTACCATCCCGAGCCGACCTACATCACGCTCGGAGTCCTGCGAGATGAGTTCGCTCAACTAGCCGGAGGTGCTGAGAGCCCCCAGGAGGGGCAAACGCAGCAGCCAAGGTCCAGCGAGTCGGACACACCATCACATGCCGCGAGCGAGCCCCCTGCGGACGCGGAAGGCACCGAAGACGATGACGACGATCGTGTCCTCGTCGAGGAGCTGGAAGACCTCCGTAAGGCCGAAGAAGAGGCCGACAGCCAGGCCGAGGAAGAGATCCGTACGGACCTCGAAGCCCTCGGACCGAAGAACCTTCAGAAGAAGCTCGGCGAAATCGACACCGGCCAGCCAGCCGACAAGGTCGACGACGAGCGAGAAGAGGCCCGCCGGCAAGCCGGTGCTCGCCAGGCGGCGGCAGCCGAGAGAGTCGCCCAGAACGGCGGACGGTCCCTGATCTGGAATCAGGCCGGCCGCGACAAGCGCGCCATCGGTTACGTCCGGATGAGCCGCACCGGCACCCCCTGTGGGTGGTGCGCGATGCTCATCTCCCGCGGAGCTGTCTATCGCTCCGAGAAATCCGCGCTGTACGCGGAGGGCGATCTCTACCACGACAACTGCCACTGCTACGCGCAGCCCATCTTCACGCGCGAGCAGTACAAGAACTCGCAGTCGTACGAGCTCAACCGCCGGTACTCCGAGCTGTGGCCGAAGGTCACCAAGGGTCTGACCGGCAAGGCCGCGGTGAGCGCTTGGCGGCGATTCATTCGGCAGGAACAGAAGGCCGCAGCCCAGGAGGCGCGGTAACCCCCGAGCGTCCAGGAGGCGTGCAGTGCCCGAAGAGCAGAAGCCCGAAGTGGAGACCGGCGAGACTCCTCCGGAGAGCAAGCCCCCCGAGGGGAACGGGCCGGACGACAAGAAGCCGGACGGCAAGCCCGGCGAGGAGCTGCCCCCCGAGGTGCTGCGCAAGAAGCTCACGGACGCCAACGCCGAGGCTGCGAACTATCGCACCAAGCTCCGCGAGGCCGAGGACAAGCTCTCCAAGGCCAAGACCGTCGAGGAGTTCGAAACGGCGACCGCAGACCTGAAGGCGAAGAACGCCGAGCTGGAGCGCTCGCTCCTGGTGACCAAGGTCGCCGGGAAACACGAGCTGCCCGCCGAGCTGGCCGAGCTTCTGAAGGGCGACGACGAAGCCGCCCTGGAGGAGCACGCCAAGAAGCTCGCGAAGCTCGTCGGCCAGGCCGCTCCCGAGGATCTGTCCGGCGGGCTCAACCCGTCCGACAAGGATGACGGCGAGATGAACCCGCGCAAGCTGGCCGGTCGCGTCGGACGTCGTCGCTTCTGACCATATCGAGACCCAACCAACCGCCCCTGCCTTCCAGGCCAGGGGCTTTCCCATGCCTGGAGGCTAGTAAGTGCCCACCACCGAACATCAGGTCGTCAAGCCGGAGAAGCTCGTCGCGACTGCGGTCGGCGTCCTGGAGCAGGAGCTCGTCCTTTCCCGGCTGATCGCACGCGAAGGCGTCGACCAGTACAAGGGTGCCGAGGACGACACCATCTCCTACAAGGTCGAAGGCGTCCTACCGCACCACTCGTACGCGTGGCGGAACGACCGGTCGACCGGCATCACGTTCGACGTGTACAAGGAACGGAAGATCGCCGTCAGCTTCGGCGGCAACACCTACTCTGCGGTCAAGCTGACCGACGAGCAGAACGACTTCGACCTCGACTCGTGGGCCAAGCTGCTCACACCGCAGGCCAAGGCCGTCGCGCGGGGCCTGGAGCACAAGGTGCTCTCGACCATGACCGGGGCCACCTACAACGTCGTCATCGGCAACGCCGGCCAGAAGATCCGGTCCGCCGTGATCGAGGCCCGCCGGGTCCTGAACAAGTTCCACGCCCCCAAGGGCAACCGCATCCTCCTGGTGGGCTCGGAGTTCGAGGCCGCCATGCTGGAGGACCCGGACCTGGTCATCGCCTCGAACGTCGGCGACTCCCTCGCCGAGTCGGCCCTGCGCGACGCCGTGATCGGTCGGGCCGGCGGCTTCACCATCGTCATGGACGAAAGCATCCCCGGCGACGAGGCCATTGCCTTCGCCGACTCCGCCTTCTTCCTGGCGACCGGCGCCCCGTCCGTTCCGCAGTCCGCGCCCTACGGCGCGACGACCTCCTTCGAGGGCTTCGCGCTGCGCTGGGTCCGTGACTACGACTCCGAATACATGCAGGACCGGAGCGTCGTCAACTGCTACAGCGGTACCCGCGTGGTCACCGACCCGCTGATGTACTGGGACCCGACCGCGAACGGCGGCAACGGCGCCGAGGTCGTGACCGACGCCGAGTACATGGTGCGCGCCATCAAGCTGACCCTCGACGGGGCCAGCAACTACCCGGCCGCCAGTTCAGAGCTGGCGAAGGCCACCGGCATCAGCGACGCGGCGGTTTGGACCCCGACCGGCGCCGCGGCCGAGACCGACCCGGCCAACGCCTGATCCCGAGCGGGCAGGGTGTGATAACTGAGCATCCTGCCCGCTTTCGTCATTCACCGGATTCAGCTTCTCGCGCTACCTCTTCCAGCTCCTCACCAGTCCAATCGGTCCTCTCCATCAGGTCACGCGCTGCGCACAGTAGCTTTTCTACTTCTCGGGCTGAATGTCCGTTCACGACGACAGTCTCGCCACTCAGCAATTCGATCTGGAATTCCTTACCCTTATTCCTTTCGGCCAGTCCTCGAATTGCCGAATTGATCGCTACCCAGACTCCCGGAGCGACGAACACTCCTAAACCCCAGGCCAGCGGTCCGCCGAACATCGTATTGCGCGAGTGGAATCCCAACTCGCGCAAATCTGCTTGCAATTCATCCATCACGCGCTGCCGCCCCTCCCAGTCCTCAGGGGGGGTAAGGACTACTGGACGGTCCTCGTCGAATTTAAATCCATGGACGCCAACAGTCAGATGAATGGTCTCCAAAGGGTGCACCTCCATCAACTGACGGTACATCCGACTCGACGCCGAGGAGGCGCTTCGTAGAAATGCCCTACGCCACCCTGGATGACCTGAAGGGCCGCCTTGATTGGGAGCTGGATGCAGACGAGCTGCGCATCGCCACGGCCGCCCTGGAGGACGCCACCGACCTCGCCGCCCACTACGGCCGCGAGTGGGCCGACGACACCGCGCCGCGCCTCGTACGGACCCTGGTCCTGAAGGCCTGCATGCGCTACATGACCAACCCGGACGGCTACACGCAGAGCCGGGCTGGCGACGAGACGCTGACATGGAACGACGACCAGGGCGAGAACGCCGGCACCGTCTACTTCACGGACGACGAGATCAAGCTCCTGGCCGAGCTGGGGGGCAAGAAGCGGGGTCTGGCCAGCGCTCAGGTGTCCGCCTGGTCCTCGCGGATTCGCCCGCGACACCGCGGCGTGATGCGCCTGCCCCGCCGGGCCTGTGACGCCGAGTACGTCCAGACGGACGAGGGTCTCGTCCCCGTCGACTACGACGGCAATCCCTTCCCCCTCTTCGACGGGGACGGCCCCTGGTGAGCAGCATGCAGCGCAGGCGCGGCCTGAAGGCGAAGGTCTGGAAGACGGCAGTCACGACGGACCGGCGCGGAAACACGGTAACCGCCGCGATCGAGGACGGTCCGTATGAGGTCAAGGTCGCGGTGATCCCCCAGCGCAGCGCGCGGGCCGAGGTCCCCGGCCAGCAGCAGATCAACGTCATTCGCATCCTCGTCGACCCCAACCTCCCCGACGTGAACCTCTGGTCGCGCGTCGAGCTCCTCGGGTCCACGTGGGACGTCGTCACGCCGCCCGCCTACCACCACGGCAGCCGCAGGACGCGGCACTGGGGCCTTGACCTGAGGGAGCGCCCGTGACCGCGTACATCTACGAGGGAGTCAGCGGCAAGAAGCTAACCAAGCTGATTGCGACGCTGCCCGAGGTATCCGCCGCGCTCGACGAGGTCCAGTTCGAAATCTTCATCCGCGCCACTCAGCTCCTGGCCGACCACCTCTACTCGGGCGCCGCTGAGATCGACGTCGCCACCGGTGATGTCGACCGGTACGTCGTCCTGTCCGACGAACTCGGCCAGAAGCACGCGCTGAGTATCGAATACGGCCGCGCAGCCGGCAAGTTCGAGACCACCGATAAGAACGGCGTCCGGCGCGAGGTCAAGTACGGCGCGATGGACGGACTGTTCATTCTCGCAGAGGCGTCGAACCTGCCGAAGAAGCGGAGAGCGAAGGTGCGTCTCTGATGGCCGGACTGCCACCCGAGATCAAGGCGCTCGCCGAACTCTCCCCCGTCGAAGACCTGATGCTGGCAATTCTTCGCGCCGGCCTGCCGGGCATTCAGGTCGGCTCGCTGATTGCCACCGACCAGACCTTCCCATTCGTTCTCGTCCGTCGTGATCCGTCCTTCGGGAATGTGGGCGGCGACGTCCGCTTCGTCGACGACGCGATCGTCGCCGTGCAGTCGTTCTGCGTCGATCCGGACGGAGATGAGGACGCCGCAATCCTGGCCGAGGCGGCGCGTGTTGTCATCCGTAACGCCTGGCTCGATCAACTCGTCATCCCAGGTCGCGGCCACATCACGAGCTTCGACATCAGCAGCTCTCCGCGCAGGGCGCCCGACTGGGCGACTAGCACCGGGCCGGTCCAGTACGCCGACCTCCCCACTGGGGTGTGGCGATACGAGACGAAGTACCAACTCTCGATCCGCCGACCGCGGATACGCCCCTACCCCAACACCCCCTAAGGAGTAATGCCCGTGCTCAATGATGCCGCAACCCTTGTCATCGGTAGCGGAAACTACCTGACCGCACCGACCGGCACGCCCATTCCGCCGGACCTTCTGACGCCCGTCTCTCCCTGGGAGAACGTCGGTCACACGTCGCTCGACGACATCTTCGGAATTTCCAGCGACGGCGGCGACGCCACGACCATCGGGACCTTGCAGAACAAGTCGCTGCGCACCAAGTACGCGGCTCGGACTGAGACCATGGCTGTCACTTTGCAGCAATTCGACGTGGCCGGCCTGAAGCTCTACTACGGCTCGAACGCACCGATCCTGTCGGATGGGAGTGTCGGCGTTCCGAGCGACCCGACTCCGACCACCTGCGCCTTTCTGGCAGTTTTCGTGGACGGCGAAGCGCACTTCGCGTTCTACGCCCCCAAGGCCGAAATCTACCGGGCCGACGACCTGTCGATCAGCGACACCGAGTCGCTCGCCGGACTGCCGATCGGGATCAAGCCGCTCGCGTACGGGTCGAACGACTGGACGTACGCGGTGACCCCGCTGGGAGGTGCCCCGACCGTCGCGACTGGCGCCACCGCCGGCACGCCTGGGGCCTTCACTCCGGTGGGAGCCCTGACCCCCATGGACCTCGCGGACCTGGGCGACGTCACCGCCAATCCAGCGACCGCCTGGACCACTGGCCAGTACGTCGTCCTGGGCGACTCCTCGTCGGCCCACTGGGACGGCGACTCCTGGGTCACCGGCACTGCCGGCGCCTAACAATCTCCCCCGGTGTGATAGTGTAGCGGATCTCTATCGCGCCGGGGGCTCCATCCGGAGCGCCCTCTCCAGGTCCGCATTCCCTGCACACCCACACGCCTGGAGGTCCGCAACCCCATGACCGCTTTCTCTCTCGACGACATCCGCGCCGCTGCCGAAGCCAAGTACGGGTCGACCGACATCGATCTCGGCGGCGAGAACATCGTCCGCCTGCTCAACCCGCTGCGTCTGGCCAAGGCCGCCCGCGCGCGCCTGGTCGCGATTCAGGACGAGCTCGGCGAGGACGACGCCGACCAGGAGGCCCTCCTCTCCGAGGCCCTGGTGCTGGTCGCCGAGACTCCGGGCAAGGGCAAGGCCCTACTGAAGGCGGTCGGTGACGACCTCGCCGTCCTGGCCTCGCTGTTCGAGCGGTACTCCGAGGGGACCCAGGCGGGGGAAGCCTCAGCCTCGCAGAGCTGATCGACGAATACGGCGAGGGCCTCTATCCGGACCTGCGTTTCTACTACGGCGTTGATCTCGCCGACGTGATCGCAGGGCGTGGACCCTCGCCGTTTCTCGTCCTTTCGCTCGCACAGAGGCTTCCCGACACCAGTTTGACTTTCGCCCTCGCGCAGGGCGGCAGAGAGCATTTCGGCTGGGGCGTGGATCGCCATATGACCGCCGACCTGTTCGACGCGATCAACGCGAACACCCGGGCTACCGGTAACTGGGCCAAAGGGAAAACCCCGAAGCTCCCCATTTGGCCACGCCCGAAGGTGCAGGCCGAGACGCAGCCCGAGAGCAAGAAGCGACGCTCTGTCGCCGACATTTACCAGCAGCTCACTCGGAGGTGATCCATGCCCGAGTCGGGCCAGGTTGTCGGCCGAATTAGCGTCAAGATCCTCCCGGACACCAGCGACTTCCGACAGAAGGCGCAGAAGGATCTCGACAAGATCGAGAAGCGACTGAAGGTCGAAGTCCCGACCACAGTCGACATGACTGGCGCCAAGCGGGATCTCCTTGAAGGCATTCGCACGATCAACGCGGAGAACGCCTCGAAGGATTCGAGGAAGATCAAGTTCCGGACGGCGATCACCACCACCGGGATGACTGCCGAGATCCAGAAGGCAGTCAAAGAGCTTCAGGCTCGCATGAAGACCAAGAGCGTCAAGATCAAGATCAAGGACGTCGAGGTTACCGGCGACGTCCACCTTGAATTGAATGGCGACTCGGCCAGGAAGACCAAAGATGACATCGACCATTGGCGGCGCGACAACAACCCCGTCAAGATCGACGTGGAGTTCAACTGGCAGTCTACCGCGGCTGCGGTAGTTTCCGCCCGCCTCGGAGTCCTGACTCGGCCTCGTACCGTCAGTATTTTCCCGAAGATCGACAAGGGCGCTGTCGCTGCGGTCGGAACCGCCCTCGCCGCCCTCTCCGGCGGTCGCGTTCTCACCGACATGTTCCGGGGCTTCAAGAATTGGCTGAAGGATCTCGATAAGGCGGTCCCTCGGATCGGCTTGCTCACCGAAGGACTCGGTGGTCTGTCGGCTTGGCTGCTTACCGCAGTCAGCAATTCATTCGCGCTCGGCACCTCCTTGGCGCAAATCGGGCCAGCTGCCCTTCTCCTGCCGGGCCTCCTCGGCGGAATCGCTGTCGGCGTCGGCGTCATGATCGCGGCGTTCAAGGACTTCAACAAGGTCTTGCCCGAGGTGAAGAAGCAGTTCTCCGGCCTCCAGGACGCCATCAGCGATAACTTCTGGTCCAAGGCCGCTACGCCTATCCGGTCAATGATCGACGAGCTCCTTCCGGAGTTCACTGCCGGCGTCAAGCTCACCGCCACTCAGTTGGGCGGCTTCTTTGCTGGACTTGCTACCGGGCTGAAGGGCGCACTAAATCCGGCACTCACTCAGATGTTCAAGGATCTGGGCGATTCGATCAGCATTGCCACGGGTGGCACTGGGGCTTTCGCGAACATCATCGCGGTTCTTGGAAAGGTCGGCAGTTCCTACCTACCGGAACTCGCACAATGGTTCGTCGACATCTCCACGAAGTTCTCCAATTTCTTGTCGGCCGCAGAAAAGGACGGCCGCCTGAAGGGCTGGATCGACACTGCGATTCAGAACCTGAAGGACTTGGGCTCGGTCTTCACGGGCCTCGGCGGAATCTCGAAGGGCGTCGGCGAGGCTGCGACTAAGGCTGGCGGATCCACGCTCGGGATGATGGCGGATACGCTCCACCGCGTCTCTGACGTCGTCAACGGCGCGGATTTTCAGGTCAAGCTCGTCGGCGTATTTCACTCCGCTCACGAAGCGATGTCGCAGATCGCGACGCAGTCCGGCCCGCAGGTGCGAGAGCTCTTCGCTCAGCTTGCCGACCTCATGGCCGACGTCCTTCCGGAAATCGGCTCGACCATCGGCACGGCCGTTGGTGCAATCGCTGGCGCCCTTTCGCAGCCCGCGATAGTCAACGGGATAAAGGCTCTACTCGACGGCCTTCAGACGGCCGTAGAGAGCCTCGCGCCCGCCTTGGATCCGATCGGAAAGACCCTTAGCGCGCTGATGCAACTCATCGGCCCATTCGCGGCAATGCTCGGCGGTTTGGTCGCCGCCGCGATTGTTCCCCTAGCGTCCGCCTTCAGTACGCTCCTGCCGCAACTTCAGCCCATCATCGACATCCTCGGTGGCGCGCTGATGACAGCTATTCAGGATCTTACCCCGCTCGTTGCGACCCTGGTACCAATTATCGGCGATTTGCTTGGTGGCGCCTTTTCAATCCTGGCTTCCATCCTGCCGCCGATCGAGCAGATTTTCGGTCAGATAGTCGATGCGGTTCAGCCGCTCGTGCAGCAGCTCGGCGATTCCCTCGCCCCGCTCTTGCCGGTAATCAGTGACGCGCTCGGGGAATTGCTGACCGCATTGCAGCCAATTGTGGACGTGGCGCTCCAGCTCATCAATGCCGTACTCATGCCGCTTTTGCCGATCGTCTCGAATTTGCTTCAGCAGGTACTTCCCCCCTTGGCCGACGCGATCTCCCGCATCCTGGCGGCAATCCAGCCCATCCTTGATGCCCTGCTCGCGCTGGTGAATTTCCTGATGCCGATCCTAGTTCCGGTTCTTGCCTTCGTCGCTCAGATGATCGGCGATGTTCTGGTCCTGGCGGTAAATGGTGCCGCTCTCGTGATCGAGGGTTTCGTCGAACTCTTCGTCGGAATCTGGGACGTCATCAAGGGCGCATGGGAGGTCTTCTGGGGGACGTTCGAGGGATCCTTTACTGGCTCCTGGGACACCTTCAAGCAGGGATGGGAAGACCTCTGGAATGGCATCTGGAAGTTCCTAAAGGGAATTTGGGACATCATCCTTGGCGCCTTCGAGCTTGTCTTCGCTGCCGCATTCTTGGATGGTGCCGGCGAACTCGTAGACGGCGTCGCTGCCGCCTTCCGAGCTGGCTGGAAGGTGATCAGCGATCTGTTCACCGGTAACTTCGCGCTGATACGCGGCTACATCACGCTGTTTACGACCGGCGCGCGACAGCTCTTTGTCGATGGCATGTCCTCGATTGAGACGGCGTTCTCGTCCGCTTGGAGCACCATCTCCACACGGGCCACTGCGGCGCTCTCCTCCCTGCGGACCACCGTCAGCGACAAGATCGCGCAACTGGGAACCCTGATCTCGGACTTGCCGGGCAACATCGTCAAGTGGCTCGGCAGCCTGAAGACCCTTCTGGTACAGGCCGGCAAGGATCTGATCGAGGGCTTCGTCAAGGGAATCACCGCCTCCTACCAGAAGGTGAAGGGCGCCCTCGGCAGCCTGACGGGAAAGCTGACGAGCTGGAAGGGTCCGGAGAGCCTTGACCGCGTGCTCCTGGTGAACGCCGGGCAGCTCGTCATCAACGGCTTCATCAATGGCCTGGAGTCCCGCTATGACGCGGTACGGAAGTCGCTTCAGGGGCTCACCGATGACGTCGCCGGCACGGCATTTGAAAGCCCGAGCCTGAACAAGGCCGCGGGCCTGTCGGCATCCCTCAATGGGTCGCTGGCCGGAGCTCTCAGCGGCGGCACCACGAAGGTTCTCAACTACTACGCGGCACCGGGCAGCGGCCTTTCCTCGGAAGAGGATCTGTTCGCTGCCACCGGCCGGGCAAGGGCGGGGTGGTAAGCGATGCCGAAGCTCCAGCTCGAAAGCCCGACCGACGTCATCAACCTCAATGAGCAGTACGAGACAGGTACGGGGATCCAGGTCACGTCCGGCGTCACCGGACTTGGCGTGCCCCCCGTCTCGGTCCAATGGCTCACCGGGGCTGGTGACGGCGCCGTGTATCGCGGCCAGCGCGTTCAGCCCCGCGAGATCGACCTACCCCTCGACATCGTCGGGCGGGACCGTGCGCACCTGAAGCAGCTCGTGTCCCGGCTGGCCCTGGCGCTGGCCGGGCCGTGCACCCTCGCCCTGATCGAGGATGACGGTACGCGCTGGACGACAACCGTCTACCGCACCGGCGGAGGCGAGTACACGTATGGGGTCGACACTGTCGGCAGCCGTGACGTCCAGATGGTCGTCACGGTAACGGCGGGCGACCCGTACTTCACCAGCTCGGTCGTCACCGGCCAGACCATCGGCGGAGACACCAGCACTGGCGCTTTCCTCGACACGCTGGCGAACCTGTCAGTCGCCTCCTCGCAGGCAATCGGCGCGATCACCCTGACCAACACGGGCGACGCTCGCGCCTACCCCGTATGGAACATCTACGGCCCCGGGCACGGCTTCGAGGCTGTCGCCCCCACCGGTGAGCGGCTGGCCTGGCTGGGCACCCTGGCGTCCGGCCAGCACCTCACCATCGACACACTGCGCGGCTCCGTGGTCGACGGGACAGGGGCGAATCGGTACTCCGACCTCGACGTCGCCCCGCGCTTCTGGAGCGTTGCTCCGGGCACCACGACGGCGACGGCAAGCCTCCTGGGTGTGACCAGCGCCAGCAAGATCGTGTGCACCTGGCGGGCTCGGAGATGGGTGGTGATCTGACCTGAAGCTCTCCGACATCACCGTCGAAGTGCGCGACAAGTCGCTGACGCGTCTAGGCCTGATACGCCCCGAGGAGCTGTCATTGAAGGTGCAGCCCACCTTCAACAACGTCGGCACCTGGTCACTGAGCCTGGCCTACGACCACCCCCTTACGGAGGCGCTGCGCACGCCCGGTGGGGGCGTCATCATCACCGGCCCGACTGACGTCATCCTGAGCGGCCCGGTGGTCACACCAACTTTCGCCACCAGCGCTCAGGACCCGGCGGGCACGGTCACCTTCGATGGCGTCTCAGATGATGTCGTCCTGGCCGACATGCTGGCCTATCCGGACCCGACCAACCCTGACGGGGCACACCAGACGCTTGCGCATGACGTGCGATCCGGCCCAGCCGAAACCGTCATACACGCGTACGTCAACGCCAACGTCGGGCCGTCCGCCCCGGTCCAGCGCCGCAAAGCGAAGCTCACCATGGGTGCGAACCTCGGCCGCGGGCCGACCGTATCCAAGTCCGCCCGCTTCCCGGTGCTCGGCAACCTGCTCGCGGAGATCGCGGTCGTCGCCGATCTCGGCTTCCGTGTCATACAGCGTGATGACGTCCTCGTCTTCGAGACATACCTCGTGTCTGACAAGAGCCGCGAGATCCGCCTCGACACGAGGACCGGGACGCTCAGCGGCCAGAAGGTCGCCATCAGCCCGCCTGGCGTCACCCGCGCCATCGTGGCCGGTCAAGGAGACCTGACCGAGCGGCAGTTCCTTGAAGTGGACACCGCCGAGTCCCTCGCCGCCGAGGTGGCCTGGGGCCGGCGGATCGAGCAGTTCATCGACCAACGCCAAACCGATGACTGGAACGAGCTCCAGCAAGCCGGCGATGAAGCGATGGCCAACAGCGGCTTCACCTCCGTCGCCGTGCAGGCCATCCCCATGGAGGACTCCGTCATGGAGTTCGGCCACGACTGGTATCTCGGCGACAAGGTGACAGTCGTCGTCGAAGATCAGGAACTCGCCTCGACCGCGACGGGAATGTCGCTCCTCGCCGACTCGAACGGATTCAAGATCGGCGCTCTCCTCGGCGACGCCTCCGGGTTCGATCCACAAGTCGCCCTTTCCAAGCGAGTGCAGAACACGGAGACGCGCGTATCGCAACTGGAGCAGAACGTCAGCGCCGCCGACCCTCAGGACGACCAAATCATGCGAATCATGGGGGTGTACTAAATGGCTGCAACTCCAGCAAAGCTCTATCGCGGTACCGCAACCACCACCCTCACTACCGCATACACGGCCCCCTCTGCTACCACCGCGATCCTGACAAATCTGATCGTAAGCAACACAACCTCGTCGGCCGCCACGGTCTCGATCCAAGTCGATGGCTTCTACCTGATGAAGCAATCGCCGGTCCCGCCGAACGGGATGTTGGCGCTTGATCTTTCGCAGGTCATCCCGCCCAGTTCAACGATCAAGGTTCAGGCCAGCGTGGCAACCGCGGTCGATGTGCATGCAAGCGGCGTGGAGGTGACCTGATGGGCCTGATGATCTACCCGAGTCGCGAGCCCAGAGGGATCGTCGCCTCAATGGAGTGCGGCTCGGTCCCGTCAGGCGAGGTCTACATCGGAAACACCGAGACGATGCTTTTCACTCAGCAGTTCATCGCCGAGCCCGGCAGGAACTACCGAGTGACTTTCCAGATGGGCTCAGTCGATGCCAACGGCACGGGAACCAACGCCTCTGCCGGCGCGAAGAACTCCGCCCTCACGTCTTGCCGGTGGGCATCCGGCTCTTCGGTGACGACAAGCGGCACGCTCGTTGGCCAGATCCTCACGCCGCTCTTCAGTGACGATTCTGGCCTGTCGGGCGGCGTCGTCTGCGAGTCATACATCCGCAACCCACCGGCCGGATTGACCACGGTCGGAATCAGCCTCTACACGAACAAGACTGCGACGGCCAGCGGATCCGCTCGCTACCTAGCCTTCGGCTCCTCGGCGGCAAACATCTTCGCAGTGGAAGACGTCGGGCCAGCCTTCTGATCTCCGTCAACCCAACCCCCGCTGAGGGGTTTTCTAGTATCCCCTGGAGGCCCCCACCGTGGCACAGAGCTCATACCCCTTCGACAGTCAGGTTGTGACGGAAGGACAATTCAGTCGTTTCTTCCGAGAGCTCCAGGACTCCGGCGTCGCCGCCTCGCCCGACGCGCTGGACCTCACCGTCTCCGCTGACGGCTCGGGTATGACCGTCAAGGTTCAGCCGGGCTTCGCGGTAGTCCGCGGCTGCGCCTACTTCTCGACCGCCGTCGAGGTGCTGACCATCGCCGCGTCGGAGTCGGCGGCGCGTACGGACCGCGTTGTCCTGAGGCTCGACCCTGCAGAGAACAGCATCGTCCTCGCAGTCTTGAAGGGCGTGGCCGGCGGCTCGGCCCTGGATCCGACGCAGACGGACACGGACGTCTACGAGCTCCCCCTCGCGCGGGTCACCGTGCCTGCCGGCGCGACCAACGTCGGCGCATCGACGGTGACGGATGACCGGCGCTTCGTCGGCAGTCGCCTGGGTAGCTGGTCGACCGACACCCGCCCGGCCGCAGCGCGCGTTGGCCAGCTCGGCTACAACCGCACGACCTCCTCGTGGGAGTGGTGGGGCGGCTCGGCCTGGACAGACCTCGCACCCGTCGTGACGTGGGCAAACGTCGCAGGGAAGCCCAACGCGTTCCCGCCGGACACCCATACGCACGACTGGACGGCAATCCTCAACAAGCCGACCACCTTCCCCCCGTCGAGCCATACGCACGACTGGGGCCAGGTCACCGGCAAGCCCACCACGTTCCCGCCCGCGACACACGCCCACACCTGGTCGTCGATCACCGCGAAGCCGAGCACCTTCCCGCCGGCCGGACACAGCCACGGCAGCTACCTGACCTCCGGCGACACCATCTCGTGGGCCAACGGCTCACAGCGGCCGTACTCCAACACCGCCACGGACGGCACGTTCTACTCGGTATGGGTCGAAGGCTCGGGCTCCTTCTGCCGCAACACCTCGGCTCGGAAGTTCAAGGAGAACATCCGGGACTTCCCCATCGACCCCTCCGACGTACTGAAGATGCGTCCGGTCATCTACGACCGCAAGGGCAAGGCCGACGAGGAAACGGGCGACTGGATGGAGGGACGCAAGGACGAAGTCGGGCTCATCGCAGACGAGGTCGACGACCTCGGCCTGAAGTGGCTCGTTCAGTACATGGACGGCGAGGTCGACGGCCTGCGGTACGACCTGCTCGGCGTAGCCCTCCTGTCGGTCGTGCAGGCCCAGGAGGAGCGAATCAAGCGCCTGGAGGCGCTCGTCTTCGGGATGGGCCAGTGATCAATCCCGACGTCCAGGTCTCCATCATCACGGCCGGCGGCGTCGTCGGCACTGCGGCTCTCGGCCTTCTGGCGGAGATGCTGCGTCGCAATACGGCCGCCCTCGCAGAGGTGCGCGAGCACACGCAGGAAGCCCGGGATCAGGTGGCTAACACCCACACCACGAACCTGCGTGACGACCTCGACCGCGTCATCGACGGCCTGGACCGCGTCCTCGAAGGCCAGGCCCGCCACGACGAGGCGTTGAACCAACACGGCCGCGACATCGGCGGCCTGCGCGAGGAGGTAGCCCACGAGCGCCGCGAGCGCCTGGCCCTCGCCGAGCGCCTCGACGACCACGTCGTCAGCTCCCGTAGCTGAACCACCAGCACACCGCAGCCCCGGCTCATTCCGAGTCGGGGCTTTCGCATACCCAAAGGAGATTGCCCGTGACCGTCAACGGTCAGGATTGGTCCAGCCACCAGAGCGCAGAGCCCTCTACCGCCGGGCTGACCTTCGTCATCATCAAGACCACCGAGGGCACGAGCTACCTCAGCCCGCGCATGAAGGCCCAGGTGGCTCACGCCCGCAAGGGCGGGCTCCTGGTCGGCTTCTACCACTTCCTTCGGCCCGGCAGCATGACCGCCCAGGCCGCCTACTTCGTCAAGAACACCCCCATGGTCGACGGCGACACCCTGTGGGCGGACTGGGAGGACCCGGGCGTCTCCTGCGCCCAGAAGGACGCGTTCATCAAGGAGGTCAAGCGGCTGCGGCCGACCCACCGCGTGGGCCTGTACTGCAACCGCGACTTCTGGCTGAACCACGACTCGACCTCGTACGCGGGCGACGCGCTGTGGATCGCCCAGTACAACGGCTCCGCCGGCCACCCGACCATCCAGCACGCCTGGGTGATCGACCAGTGGACCTCGTCCCCCGTGGACACGGACGTCGCCGCCTTCGCGACCAAGGCGGCCATGGAGGCGTGGCAGCGAGGGCTCATCCCCAAGGCGAGCGCTCCGGCCAAGCCCGCACCGAAGCCCGGCCCTGCGAAGGTCGTCGACCTGAGCAACCTGATCGCGGCGGCCAAGGCCGACCCCAAGGGGAAGCAGGGCCACCAGACCCATGCGGCCGACGTGAAGTTCGTCGAGACCGCCCTGAAGGCCGAAGGCCTCCTCTCCGCGAAGTACGCGAGCGACGGCTCCTTCGGCACCACCACCGTTGCCGCCTACAAGGCCTGGCAGAAGAAGCTCCACTACACCGGCAGCGACGCGGACGGCATCCCCGGCTCCGCCTCCCTGACCGCCCTCGGCAAGCGGCACGGCTTCGCCGTCAAGGCCTAATCCACCCCCCAAGGAGGATCCACTCGTGAATCTGCTCAACCTGCTCCCCGCCAAGCTCCAGCCCTACGCGAAGGCCGTCGTCGCCGCGATCGGCGCCCTGGCCGGCGTCGCCGTCTTCTATTTCGGCGATCAGCCCGACGTGGCCGCCGCCATACAGGTGCTCACCGCGCTCGGCGTCTACGCCCAGCCCAACGGCGCCAAGTAAGCAGAGCAACGCCCCCGCTGGCTCACACTGGCGGGGGCGCTTTCTCCGTCTCTAGTTCCCTCTCGCGGCCTTCTTCTGCTCGATCTGCGCCATGGTGGTCACGGGCGGACGGCGACGACGACGGCCGGCGGGGGCCGGCTCCTCCTCCGAGGATGCCCCAGGCTCCGCGGCGGTCTTCTTGGCCGCCGCCTTCTTCGCCGCGGCCGTCTTCCTCGGTACGGCGCCATGTCCGCGCACCCTCACCGGAGGGGGACCGTCGTCCGACTCGCTCTCGCCCTCGGGGCCAGGGTCCTCCTCCCTGAGGAGTGCTTCGAAGGGCTCCGCATGGTTCGGGCATAGTTCCCTCGTGACCGTCCGGCCGTCGTCAGCCGTGATGCTGTAGCGCTTTGCCGGTACCTCCGGGTCCGGGTCGATGTCGCATACAGTCACTTCTACGGTTACCTCAATTTTCACTCCGGCTCCCAACCGTCACTGTGATACTTGCGCGATCCCGCAACGGCGCGGATCCGCCGCTAAGGGTTGCCTCATTTGCCAACCCTTCCTTGACTACGTAACACACTGTGTGTAACTGTGTCTGTTGTCAGACCTACAGTGTATGAGAGTGGAGGACCATGCCAGCGAGCAAGATCCAGGACAAGGCAGAGGTTCTGCGTTGGTTCGAGGAGGATCGACCTTATAGCTACATGATCGAGCAGTACGAGCAGAAGTACCACATCACGACAACCCAGACGATGTGGGCCAATTTTCGCACGCGGAACGGCATCCCGCGCCGCATCGCGCGTAACGACGAGCTGATCCCGTGGTTCGTACGGGAGGAGCACCGGTGGGCCTACCCGATCACCATGCTCCGCCAGGAGGCGCGGCGACGCGAAGGGCTGCCACTGACCGACGACTACGCCGGCCGGCTTCAGTCCTGGCTCGACATACTCAAAGAAGAGGACGTAGTCGTGCACTACGACGAAGAGACAGAGGAGGGCTGGTTCTATGTGCCGCGCGAGGAAACTGACACCGACATCATCCGCACGCCAGCCAAGCGGACTCGGGTCCGCGGCACAGTTGAGGAGTAGGCCGCGCCCCACTCCGAGAGCACCCTCCCGCCTGTAGACGGGGGGGTGTTCGCACGTCAGGGGACACATGAGGGTCATTCAAAATTAAAGTTACCCGGGGAAACTTTTGGGAAGTGGTTGACGTTTTGTGGAGGACTTGTGCAGACTGACGCTCTCAGTCACACTTACACACTGGAGGCGCAAAGTATGGACCTAGCCCAGGGGGGGGCCTCTGCATCTGAGAGGTCATCTGTGGTCGACTTCGAGGCGCCACAGGGGCTCATCCACGTACACGTAGACGTGGACGCAGAGGATTGCTACATCGACGCAGCACCGGGGTACAGCCCGAGCATCATGGGTCAGGTGCTTCGTCACGTAAGGTCGATCGGCCTGGAGCCCATCGACGACGGTTACGGGGAGCCCGAGTTGCTCCCGGATGGGAGCGTGCGCATCTACCTGACCGAGACCAGCGAGCGTCCGAGTGTCGCTGGCCTGGCGACCCTCGCAACGACGCCCATCCTGAGCCGCGTTGCGGTAACCGCGTGAGTCTGAACCTGCGGGAGATTCCCGCGAAGGCCGCCGTCCACCCGAACGATTCCGTCCCGCGTGACGGCCGGGGAAGCCCGCTCATCATTCCGCCGGACGGCGGCAAGCCGATGGTGCTGACGAGGACGACGACGTTCATCGACTGCATCGAAGACAAGAGCGCCCTGTCCACCTGGAAGCAGCGCATGACGCTTCTCGGCGCGGCAGAACAGCCTTCAATCCTCGGTGAGACCGAAGGTCTCAACCCGAGCAGCCCCGAAGGCAAGCGCAAGTTGAACGCCCTCGCGGAGAGAGCCGCCGACGTGGCCGGTGCGAGCAAGGCCAGCGCGCAGGGTACACACCTGCACACCCTCTCGGAGTACGTCGACCGGGGCGAGCCTCTGCCGCAGGGCACTACGCCGGAAGAGGTCGAGCTCATGGCCTCGTACATGATCGAGACCAGCGGCCTGCACATGATCTCCGCCGAACAGTTCGTCGTCGTGCCGGAGTTGGGTGTCGGAGGCACCTTCGACCGCACCGCCGAGTTGGACTTTCCCTGTCGCTCCGGCGATGCCTGCCCAGGTCGCCACATCGTGGACCTGAAGACCGGCGGGGAGACGGCCATCGACTACGGCAAGATCAAGATGCCGGCGCAGCTCGCCATCTACTCGCGGGGCCAGAAGTACGACCACACCGTCTTTCCGGCGCCCACCCGAATCAGGGGCGACAAGGAATCCGAGAAGGCGTGGGCGAAGTGGCGCAAGACTGAGGTGTCCGCCGAGGAGGCGGCGAAGGCGTACGAGCCCCTAGGGGACATCTGCCAGGACTGGGGCATCATCATTCACCTGCCGCAGGATGGCACCGAGTGCAACCTGTACTGGGCAGACCTTCGACAGGGCTGGGACGACGCGCTGTTCGCACTGGACATCCGAGCTCGCCGAGCAAGGAAGGGCGGACTGATCCGCCTCGTGAGCCAGGTCACACGAGAAGGTTCTTCTTCTTCGACGCCTGTGTGATACTGTAGCAACGTCAACAGGGAGAGCCCGGCAGGGCGAAGCCGCAGGACACGAGAGAGGAGCACACCACCGAGTGAGCGAAACCACGAGGGATCGCGGACTGAGCGTCACCATCAAGTACGGCAAGGGCTACGAGGAGACCTGGGCCGTCTTCCAGGGGTCCCCGGCCGACGTCCGCGAGGACATCATCGCCTACTTCGGCTTCGAGCGTGATAGTGTGGCGGGACTGACGCTGAACAGCCTCGTCGTCAACGCCACGCAGGCTGCGCACGGCAACGGCCTCATCGCCGCGCAGCTCGGCGGCGTCGTTGTCAGCGAAGAGCCCAGCGCGTCGACCGCGAAGCAGGAGGGCGACCCCTGGGCGCAGGCCGCAGGCGCCAAGCCCGCCGGCATCACCCCGACCGCACCGCAGCAGCCTGCGGCGGACCCGAATGCCTGGATCCTGGCCGAGATCGCGAAGCAGACCAACGTCGCCGACCTGAAGAAGCTGTGGGCGGAGAACCAGGCAATGTTCGCCGACGCCACCGTCATGGCCGCTTGGAAGGCCAAGGGCAAGGCGCTGTCGGCGTGAGCAAGGTCCGAGTCGTCTCGACCGTGACGCTCGCCCTGGAGGTTGACGTTCCTCCGGGCTACGTCGTGAACGAGCGCGAGCTCGCAAGCGCGATCTCCTCCAAGGCGCGGATGGACGCCCGCGAGCACTACTCCGACTTCGAGGGGGCTCGGCTTCTCGACGTGAAGGCCGCGACCCTGGCCGTCTTCACCCCATAGGCGCACGGCGCCAACACCATTCACCGATCACCGAACAAAGGAGACTTACACCGTGGCAATCGCACTGAAGACGATCCCCGTGCAGGGCGGCGGCTGGTTCAAGCCGAAGGAGAACCGGGACGCGGTCGCGGTCCTGATCGAGGTCAACCAGTTCGACTTGCAGAGGCCGACCCCCAACGGCCCGAAGGACTCGGCCCTCTGTGACGTGACCGTCTTCAAGTCCGCCGAGACGCTCGCGGCCGGCACGCCCGAGGTGGCGAAGGGGCAGCGCATCGAACAGACCGTGCTCGCCCGCGACCTGAAGGACATGGTCGGTGCGGCGGTTATCGTCACCCTCGATCAGATCCCCCCGTCCAAGCCCGGCCAGCAGCCGGCGTGGGTCTGGCGTACCGTCCATGACGCCGCGATCGTGCAGCAGGTCGTCGACTACGCCAACAAGCGCGACGAGGCCGCGGAGGCGGCGATTGCCGACGCGCCCGACTTCGACTAGTCGCGCCCGCCGCCACGAAAGACGTCCGCCCAGGCCCTGATCATGTCCGCGCGCTGCTCCGGGGTCGTGCCTCGGAAGGACGCAAGTACGACCACGGCTGCTATCGCGACAACGGCCGCCAGCACCCATGGCGCTGACGCAAGAAAATGTCCAATCGGGGTCCACACGGCCCGTCCTTCGTCCCACTCGGCCGCCCACGTAACGGGGCTCCCGAGGCAGGACGACCCGCAACGACAGGCGGAAGCCTGTTGTCGCACGGTGCCCGGAGCCGTGCGCCGTCTACTGACGGTTCGTTGCAGTCGCGGTTAGGTGGTGCGGGAATTGTCCGGGCTAACTTGGGACCCATAGGCCCAAGATGGACACGTCTACGCACGCCGTCTGGTTCAGAAGTTATCTGGACCTCGGGGGGGCGCTCAGGCTGGAAATGTAGCACGACACTCGCCGTGCGTGACGACGAAGGGAGGCGCATGACGGGGCACCTCGCCCCGCGAGAGAGGAGGTGGTGAGAGCAGATGCTCACCCCCGGAAGGTCCCTCGCGCTGCACGCCGAGGCGGGCAAGGAACTGCCTCGCGTGGAGGCGTTCGAGGCCCTGTACGCGATCGGCTGCCGCCCCCGGCATGGCCAGGTCATCATGGTCTGCGGTCGCAGTGGCACCCAGAAGTCCGGCTTCGCCCTCTTCTGGACGGCGATGATGAATCTGCCAACGCTCTACTTCTCCGCCGACATGAGCGCCTTCACAGCCTCGTCGCGGCTGGCCAGCATGGCGACCGGCGACACGACGGAGATGGTTGAGGCCGGCATGGCGGCGGGAGGTCGTCACCGTCAGGGCTACCTCGATGCACTGGCGGACTCGAAGATCACGTTCAGCTTCGGCAGTCCGATTTCCTGGCGGTCGGTCGACGAGGAGCTCGAAGCGTACGTCGAGCTGTGGGACGCGTACCCGCAGATCGTCTGTTTCGACAACCTCATGGACTTCGAGGGCGCCGAGAGCGACTACACCGAACAGATGGCGGTCATGTCGAACGCCACCGAGCTTGCTCGGGAGACGGGCAGCACGGTCATCCTGATGCACCACGCGAGCGACAAGGCGTGGGAGGCGAAGACGGATCCCTGGTCGCCGCCGAGCCGAGACCAGGTCAAGGGTGGCCTATCGGAGAAGCCTGAGTTGTCGCTGAGCGTCGCTCTCGACCCGACGAGCCTGGAGTACCGGGTCGCCGTCATCAAGCAGCGCATGGGGCCGTGTGACCCCACGGCAAGGCGGTATGCGTCGATGCGCTGCCACCCGGAGATCACTCGCTTCTCGGCTCTGCCTCGGCAGGTGGTCACCTCACAGCCCAACACCCCGGCCCCGGCCGGCTCAGGATGGACGCCCTCGACGGTCGTCCTTAACTCGAAGGGAGCGTAATAGTGTGACAAGTCAGGGGGCGCGGAACAAGCGCAAGGGTGCGCAGTGGGAGACCGACCTTCGCGAGGGACTGCGAGCCGAGGGTCTCGACGTTGAGTCGCTCCGGCTGCACGGCACCGAAGACGAAGGCGACATGGTCATCCGCGAGGACGACGGCCACTGGCTCGTGATCGAGGCGAAGAACGCGCGATTCGAGCCGGGGGTCTTCCTCGGTCAAGCGCAGATCGAGCGCGAGCACTTCGCCAAGCACCGCGGCCTCGACCTGGACCGGGTCGAGTCGATCGTCGTCGTAAAGCGCCGGGGGAAGCCCTGGCGGAAGGCGTTCGTGCTGACGACCGTCGAGGAGTACCTCGGGCTGGACCCTCAGTGATCGGCTCTATGGGCACCGGCATGACCCAAGACGAGCGCAACGAGCAATGGGATGAGCTGGAGGCCTTCTTCGCCTTCATCGAAGACCCCGACGCCGACCTCGGGCAGATTCTCGCCGTGGAGGAGCTCTACGGGGTGACCCATTGAGGTTCGGTCGAGTCAACGACCGCGGCTGGCGCCCCGACGAGCGAGTAAAGCCGACGCTCGAAGCGGTCCTCGCTCACTACGAAGTCCAGTTCAACCCGATGCGGAACACGTCGATGGTGTCGTGCCCGCTTCACGACGACCGAACGCCGTCTATGTCGATCAACCTCGGCGAGGGCCTGTTCAAGTGCCAGAGCTGCGGCGTCGGCGGAGATTCCTACACGCTCATCATGCAGAAGGAGGCTTGCGATTTCCGAGGAGCATGCGCCCTTGCGGCCTCTCTCAATCTCGCAGAGGGAACTACTGGAGGAGGCGACGAGCGCCTATCAGGCAGCCGTTACGGCGGAGGTCGCCGGGTACCTGCTGGCAAGGGGAGTCGGGCGGGAGGAGGCGGCTACACACCGACTTGGCGTCGTAAGTGATCCCTTCCCGGGGCACGAGCGCTACCGGGGAATGCTCGCCATCCCCTATCTGGGCCGCAACGGCAAGCCGCTAACGATCCGCTTCCGCTGCCTCCAGGAGCACAACCACCGGGACTTCTTCCACGGCAAGTACAACACGGTCAAGGACGACATTCCCAGGATGTACGGGGTCGACTCGATCCACGAGGCGGGCGACGAGATTCACCTGACCGAGGGCGAGCTCGACCGGATCATCCTGCGGAAGCTTGGTCTTTATGCGGTCGCCATCCCCGGCGTGAACATGTGGTTCGGCCGCCATCGGCGGATGCTCGCGGGGTTCAACCGGGTGTGGCTGTGGTCCGACCCGGACGACGCGGGCGCCGAGCTGACGTCGGCAGTGATGCGCGGGCTGCGGTCCGCCAAGCCCGTACGGCGGCTTCCGGCCGACGTCAACGACACGTATATGACGTACGGCGCAGAGGCAATCTACGCCGCCTTTCGAGAGGAGAAAGCAGCGTGACGACAAACGCCGAAGCGCCGAGGAAGCCGGGGCGTAAGCCCGACCCACTGACCGGCATCCTGGGCGAGGTCAAGGCGAAGGCGAAGGAGGCTCCGACTGAGGGCCTTCCGCTACGTGGTGGCAAGAACCCCGAGGCTGGCCGGCAGCACTACGAGGCCCAGGAGCAGCGCTGGTCGACGATCAACATTCAGCGCTCCGACGAGCAGGCGCTTGGCATGGACGGCCTGTTGATCGAGGACGTCTTCGCGGCGTTCGGAGACGCCGAGGCTTCGGGGTCGCGCGCCGCACTGGTCCTGCTTGCGGCACAGGCCGTCGTCGCGATCGACGCCATCGACCGAGGGCTGGGCGTCTGATGGCTGCCGAGATGATGATCCCCGTTCGTATCCAGGTGGGCGACGGCGGGCTGACCGAGGTGGGCCGCGTCGCCCTCGACCCAGAGTTCGCCGCCATAGAGGGGCACGTCCCCCGGCGGGTCGCTGAGTTCCTGCGCGGAGTCGCCGACGTCATGGACGGTGGCGAGTGATCCTCGACTTCGAGCACTTCGAGTCCCCCGACTGGGATTTTTGCATGCCAGAAGACGAGATTCGCTTCCCGGGTCGCCAGCCGAAGCACCATCAGCCTCACTGGCTGATCGTCGAGGATGACTCCGAGGACGGCTTCACCGTCGAGCACACCGACGACTGCATCGACCAGTACGGCGAGGTCGGCTGCGATGTCAGGCACGAAGAGGATTACTCGGGCCTCGACATGTTCTTCCGTCGCGCCGACGTGGGTCCGAACGAGTGGGACCGCACGGACGGCCTCCTCGTCGGCCGCTACCTGATCGAGTCCTACTGCACCAGATACGACAGCTACTGGTACGGCGAGGAGTACGACGCCGGCCTCTGCCTGATCCACCCCGAAGAGGCGATGTGAGACTCGTAGTCTTGGAGAGCCCGTACGCGGGCGACGTCGAGAAGAACCTGACCTACGCCCGAGCCGCCATGGCCGACTGCCTTCGACGCGGCGAGGCGCCCTTTGCGAGCCACCTGCTCTATACGCAGGAGGGCATCCTCGACGACGACAAGCCGGAGGAGCGGGAGATGGGCATCCGGGCCGGCCTCCTGTGGGGCGACAAGGTAAGGGCGACCATCGTCGTGTACGTCGACCTGGGCATCTCCAAGGGGATGGCCGCTGCGATCGAGCGGGCGAGCACCGCTGGCCGCCGTATCGAGATCAGGCACCTGGAGAAGTGGTGACCGAGCGCCTCGACGGGCTGCCGGGCGACCCGGGTCCGACGCTCCGCGACATCTACGCGGCCTTGACCGAGGCCGAGCAGACAGCCTTCGCGGCGCACCTACTCGGCGAGACCTCGGCCGACTGGCTGGCCTCGACCCTCAGGCGGTTCGGACACGACGTCTCCGCCTCGACCATCCGTACGTACCGCCGGACCTATCGTCAACAAGGAGTGTGATACTGTGACTCGATCCATCAGGATGGTCCGCGTCCGCCGTGAGCTCGTAGTCGAGTACGAGTCCCCCGTCGAGCATTACCACGGCATGAGCGACGAGGAAATCAAGACCTTCGAGCGCGAAGGCGTCCTCCTGGAGCACTTTGTCGAGTGGGCCCGGGAAACCAGCGTCGGCGTGGACATCGACCCCGAGGTGTCCGAGTGAGTGCGCTGGAGAAGGCGTTTCTCGCGAAGCCGGTAGGCCCGGCCATCCCGCCGCGCCTGACCAACCCGAGCAAGGACTTCACGTCCAAGCTGGAGGTGAAGGGCGAGGAGGCCGTCGCCGAGCTGCGCCGGCCGATCGGCGAGACGACGAGCACCGCGGCCCGCACCTACTTGGAAGAGCAGGGCCTCAACCCTGACGACTGGGAGCAGACCGGGTACCGGCGTAGCGAGTGGACGATGCCGAACGGCAATACCGGCGAGAGCGCCCGCTTCGTCTTCAGGCGTCGCGAGGGGACGGCTACGGCGGAGCGACCTCCGATCGACGATCTCCTTGCCGCCGTCAACACCTACGACCTCGGCGGGGAGAACCGTCGCAGGGACGGCTCGTGGACGTACGTGATCGCTCTCGGCGACATGCAGTTCGGGAAGATCGACGGAGACGGCGTCGAGGGGACGCTGAAGCGGACGGTCACCGGGCTAAACCGGGCAATGGTCCTCCTGGAGGCGTACCGGCTCCGCTTCGACATCGGCCATGTGCACTTCGGCTTCCTCGGGGACCACGTCGAAGGCTTCGTCAGCCAAGGCGGCGCAAACACCTGGCGCACGCCACTGACCCTGACGGAGCAGATCCGGCTCACGCGCCGAGTCATGCTGCACAGCATGTGCCTGGCGGCACCGGAGGTCAGTCGGGTCACGATGGCCGCAGTGCCGGGAAATCACGGCGAGGCCGTCCGGATCAACGGCAAGGGCTTGACGCGATATGACGACTCGCACGACACCGAGTCATTGATCGCCGTCAAGGACGCCGCGGACCTCGCCCCGGACAAGTTCGGCAACGTCGAGTTCTTCGTGCCCGACACGGACGAACTGACAGTCGTCGTGGACTGTTCGGGGACGGTCGCCGCCCACGCCCACGGTCACCAGTGGAGGCCGGGCAAGCACTTCGACTGGTGGAGGGGCCAGGCGTTCAACAAGGAGTCGGCGATGCACCAGGCGGACCTTCTCCTCGCCGGACACCTACATCACGAGTTCATCGACACGGACGGACCACGCACGTTCGTTCAGCCGCCGGCCATGGAGTCGGAGTCCACGTGGTGGCGGCACGCAAAGGGAACGACCGGAGCTCCGGGGCTCATGGTCATGGTCACCAAGGACGGCGAGACGCCGGTTAAGGAGGTTGTTCGTTGAACATCGAAATCACCGAGTTCTCGCCGAGCGAGAGCGTCGAAGAAGCCATGGTCGACTGGTCGGTCCTGGACGTCGAGGGCGTCCGCGAGGCGGCCGAGAAGGCGGCACGCCGGGTTGCCAGGCAGTACGACCGGCTGGAGTTCGAGGATCTCCGCCAGGAGGCGTACCTCGCGCTCGCTGCCCATGCCGGACAGATGCGTGCCGCTCTCGCCGAGGGAGGTCTCGGCCGGCTGCACCACGCGGTCTGGTGCGACCTGACCAATCTTGCCGCAAAGGAGACGAGGCGGCTGGAGCGGAACACCTCCTACGAGGCGAACCAGGCCACGTACGCGGAGGCTGTGTGAGCGGCGGCTATAACCGGGCGCTCGTGGAGCACCTCTTCCCCGCCGTCTGGGACTCAGAGGCCGCGTACGGCATTCGCAACCCGCAGGCGCCAGACGCAGACATGCCGAAGGCCAGCGTCGATAAGAAGAAGGGGTCGCCGCTCTTCGCTCACCTCGCCGACATCCGGCAGGGGTGGCGGAAGGCTCCGCTCTCCTACGTCGAGCGCCAGGCCCTCTTCATGCACTTCGCCCTCGACTCCCACGACGAGGTCATTGCCGCCTTCCAGGAGGTCTCTGGCCGGGCCGTGCGTTACCGGCTGGAGCGAGGCGTGGGTAAGGTCGCCGCCTGGCTCAACGGCGAAGAGTACGTGGACGGCTACGACAGTGAGGTCACATCCGACGCAGTGTGATACTGTGACTCACTTTGGACTCGCCGCCCAGTCAAGCACTTGACTGGTCAACCCTTTGACCACTAGCGTCCGGTCAAAGGGTTGACCACCAAGGAGGGAGGCGCCATGGACTTCGAGTACGCGCTCCGAGTGCCGGCACTGGCTAACGGTGAGGACGGATGGGAAAAACCCGCCAAGACTGAGACCGTCAGGGACTGGGCGGGAACTGCGCATGACCTCGGGCGCCTGACGCTGAAGAAGTGGCGCGACTCTGCGACAGGGTGGTACGCAGGCCTGCCGGCCATTGTCGAAGTGCATTCAGAACATGGCCATCACGCGGTAATCGACGACCCCACGCCCGCGAGCGGCCCGACACACGCCCTCGAAGTGGCGATCGAGGAGAAGCAGGTCGCCGACCTGGCGTCAGACATCGCGACCCAGACCCTCGAAGGGGCGATGCGTGACGCGCACGAGTTCGACGGGCTGTCGAAGAACAACATCGCGCACCGGGCGCGGTTCGTCGTCTCGCGCCCCACGGCCCTTGGCCTCATGAAGGGGTGCGCGGGCAAGTGCCAGTGCGACAGCCGGTGAGGCGTCTCAGTGCAGACAGCGAGGGGCCGTTCCGCTAGCATCGGTGCAGGTCAGAGACAAGGGGGGGTCATGGGGATGATCCGCAAGGTGATGTCCATTACGACGGTGGGCGTGGTGCCGTACCGCTCCGAGAAGGAGAAGAAGAAGCGCCACAAGAAGTTCGTGCGCAAGCAGCTCGCAGAGCAGACGGAGCTGCTTCGCCAGCAGGCGGCCCGCCAGGGCCAGTAGGACCGCACGAGGCCCCTAGCCACAACGGCTGGGGGCTTCATTCGTTTTTCACGACGGGGCCGGCAACAGCCAACGCCGGGACCACTGTTCCTCGTAGACTTCTGGTCTCCAGTATCGGCCCAACGGCGAATGGATATCTCACGCATGCCTCATCTGGCCCGGCAGGGTGGCAGGATTGCCCGAGTCAAGAACCCCGAGGCCCCGCGCCTTCCCTCGGCTCTACGAGATGCGGAGATGCCGCGGGACGACTTCGAAGACGACGCGATTCTCCGTCACGTTCGTTACGACGGTGAACACTTGATCGCGAGGAACGTAGAGGCGCTGGAGGCCGAAGGCTGCTTCTTCGGCAATCTGCGGTTCACCGGGAGCCGGTTGCGCCAGAGCCAGATCAGCGACTCGAACTTCGAGACCTGCGACTTCGCCGAGGTCAGCGCACAGGACGTGTCGCTTCTGCGCTGCCGCGTGACCGGCAGCCGCATGACCGGTTCGTCCTGGAAGGCCGGCACCTTCCGCGACGTGACGTTCGAGAACTGCGTCAGCGCACCCGCGATGTTCCGGAACGCGAAAATCTTCGCCACCGCATTCGCCGATTGTCGCATGATCGGAGCCGACTTTCAGTTCACAGAGATGCACAATGTGCGCTTCGTAAACTGCGACCTCACGGGCGCACAGTTCGGCAACGTGAAAATGGGAACGGTGAGATTCGAAAACTGCACCCTGCTCGACGTGGGCGGGGTCGCGTTTTTCAAAGGCGCAACAGTGCAAGGCCCAGGGTCGATGGAACTGGCCCTGAGCCTGGCACGTGAGACGGGAATCAACTTCGAGTAGCGGGAGGCCCGCTCAGGCGGCCACCGCCGGACGGTACCCCGCATACGCGGGGTCCGTGATCGTCTCTGCGACGTGCGCGAAGTCGATGCTGCCGGCAAACTCGCACAGGGCGTCCAGGAGCATCGCGCCGTAGTCGGTGAACGTGTGCCGATGCGTTGCCAGATCCAGGCAGGCGTCCCGCAGGGAGTCCGCGTACAGGTCGATCAGCGTTGTCGTGCCACGCTGGTGTTGCAGGTACATCAGCGGGACCGTGACCACGGCCGCGTGGAACGCCTTGTCGAGCGGGCGACGCTGGCCGATCTTCACTGCCGACAGTGCGCGGTGCTCGTCCGCCTCCAGGTCGGACGACGGCAGGATGAAGGTCCCGTATACCGCGTCGGCGATGAACAGGTTGAGGTGCATGGCCTCGTGCACGATGCACTCGGCGTACTGCGGCACCTCCCACTCGGGACCGGGGCTCATGACGACGACCCCGGGCATCTGAGAAGCGGAGCCGCCGCCGTCCGCGCCGGAGTTGAGAACCACGATGTCGGTGACGAGGAGCCTGACCATGCGGTACAGGCCGGGGCTGACCCCTTGGAGATGGTCCAGGGCCGCCCCGATGTTCGCGTCCCAGCGCTCCCGGGCCGCTTGGTCGCTCGGCGTTGCGCCGTCGAAGATGTGGGCGAAGATGCCGTGACTCAGGCAGTAGTCAGCCCAGTCGCCATCCTCGTACGTGACGTTGATCTGGTCACCGATGTCGGCAGGGAGGGGGCGGAGAGTGTTGATCGCCCTTCGGTAGGCCGCGGGGAGTTTCGCGGCGTCGGGCGTCTCGTCGGTCAGCACGGTCACCAGTCGAGCGGTGTTCTCGTACGTGTGGCCAAGGTTCATGAAATGCACGGGAAGAGTCCTCCTTCGATGTGACGGACGCGTGCCCGGGGCGGCGAACCGTCCCCGGGCACGCCTACGGCCTCAGGGGTTCAGAGGACGGGTCAGGCGGTCCAGCCGCCCATCATGCAGTTGTTGTCGGCGATCCGGGACGCGGCGACCCGCGCCTTCACGCCGGTCACGACGGCGATCGAGTCCTTCCTGACGGCGGCCACGAGGTCGCCGAGGGTGTCGTCGGAGATGGCCGGCTCGGTTGCCGGCACCACGGTCTTCACGGGCATGTGCTTACCTCTTCCTTCATCGGATGGTCGTACGCTGACCTTGCTCACCCACTCCGACCCGCAGAGCTCTTGGGCCGGGACGGGAGTTCAGTCCAGCCCTGGCCGGGCTGGCGTGCGAGGAATCGGCTCGGGCGCAGGTAACCCCGGGGGCTTGTCGCCGCTCACGCGCCCTCGTCCTGTACGGGCGGGTACACGTGTGGCTCGTTCCTTACCATCCGGCGAGTGGTGCGGTCGGCCTGCGTGTCCTGCTTCCGCCGGGCGGTCTGCTTTGCTCCGCCCTTCGCGTCGCGATTGTTCTCGGCCTTGGCCGCTCCTACGGTGTCCCTGCCTTTGCCGCGCAATGCGTCTCCTTGGTCTCCGGTTGCTTTCCATCCGGCCGCCTGACGACGGTCGTAGTACCCCCGTCCGGACTCGAACCGGAGTCGCGCCAGATCGCGGCATTACAAGGCACGATCTTTGTGGCGTGCTCTTCCTGACTGAGCTACAGGGGCACGGGCTCCGTAGAGGAGTCCTTCACGAGCCGACAGGGACCCCGCGACGGTGCAGATGCATCCGCAACCCTGATCGGCTGTTCTCCAGAGCCGCCCGAATACGCCTGGCCTGATAGGGGTGGGTATATGAGTCCAACTCGCCCAACGGCACCCAGCGAAGGTCTGCCAGCTCTTCCGCCGCAGCCTCCGGAATTGCCGTCGTGGCTACCTCCTCGGCCGTGGCGGCTCCGCCGTCGAATACGTAGTTCACGCCCTCGGTCGTCTCCCGCTCGGGTTTCGGCAGCATCTGATCGACAAGAAGGAGGTGCGTCAGATGGAGCAGGAGGCCGGTCTCCTCGGCCAACTCCCGCATGGCGGCGTCCTCGATCGGCTCATTGGTGTGTGCGTGCCCACCAGGAAGCTGCCAGTCAGCGTTGTCCTCCGGACTGCCGTACCGCGGCTTGACGAGGAGAACACGCTCTTCATCCGGGTCCAGGATCACGACAACGCAGCCGGCTCGCCGAGGAGGAGGACTCTTCGGATCAGTGTCAGCGTGGGCCATGAGTCTCCTCGTCGGTTCTCTCGTAATTGGGAAATGAGCTGGAATGGTGCCGCTCCGGCCACGCGGGGGAACCGTGGAGCCCATCCCTGCCAAGCCCGGCAGGGACTTCCTCGTGGACTCTCGTGGCCGGAGCGGGTCTTAGGGGCCGCCGGCCCGTACGCATCGCTCCACCACGTCTTGAACGACTAGCGCCAGGCGGCGAAGGTGCGAGAGGGCCGCCGAATTCTCCAGGGGAGGCGGCTCCGCGAGGACACGGAATGCTCGGTCAGCGGTCTCTGCGTCGAGAGGAACGGAGATGATTCGGGACATCGTCAGCCATCGCCGATAGGTCACTCGGAGGCGCGGCTCCAGCTCCCTGACATCGGCCTCAGAGAGAGCCGCATGTTCCCCGAGGACCATTTCCAGGTCATCGAGAGCGGCCTCTAGTGCCGGAATCTCATCTTCTTGACGGCGAGGTCCGCTTGCCCGAAGGCGAATCACAACGCGTCCCAATGTGGTGATGTCTTGGGCGGCGGCGCCGGTCTCAAATGTCATGCGCTCACCCCTAATGACCTGAGCTTCTCCGCGCGTTGGGGGTCAGAGAGGACGAAATTCAGTTGCGCCCACACGAACTTCCCGGGCTTGCCGCTGGAGGGCTGCCAACCCCATGCGCCGCCCGTCAAGCCATCAACAAGGGCGACCCCGCGGCCGGACTCCGCGTCGTCAGGGGCTCGCCTGAGAACTGGCGGCCTGTTGCACGCCTCGTCGTAGAAGGAGATGTAGAGGTGGTCGGCGACGAGCAGGAGCGTCAGGCAGCAGAGAGGCACCCTCAGAGGACCGTGCAGCGGGCTGTCGGGCACGGCCGGCGCTCCGGCGTGCCTCACTGCGTTGGTGGCCAACTCGGAGACGATCAACAGGGCGTCGTCTACGAGGCCCTGAGGCAGGCCCCACCCCGGAAGTACGTCCTTGGCGTGTGCTCGGGCGCGCCGAGGGGCAGACGGCTCACAGGCCAGTTCCAATCGGCTCTGAGCGGCCACGGCTGTACCTCCAGACGCGTCTTAGAAGTTGAAGTGGTGATGTTCAGTCAACGAGCCACGCGGGGAGATAGGTAGATGCCAGGGTGTATGCCATACATAGGCCCGTTTATAGGCCCGCTATAGGCCAGCGCTACCGAAGGGACGCCGATGACCATCGGAGAACGCATCCGGGAGCGGCGGAAGCAGTTACGCCTAAGTCAGGGTGGCCTGGGGAAAGAACTGAGCAAGGCCCGTTGGGGCGTGACCGACGGCTGTAGCGCGCACACGGTCTACCGGTGGGAGACGGGCCAGCGGACCCCTCAGGACTGGCGCCCGTACCTGGAGCAGGTGCTTGGCATTGATCTCTCCGGTTACGGTGAGACCACCGCATCCGATGCGGGGACTACGGACGTTGAAGGGCTGGTGCCGCCTGTGGACCGTCGCATGTTTGTAGGAGCTAGCGCCGTCGCGGGCATCGCGATGACAACACCGAAGGCCACGGCGCAGGGGCGCCGAGTCGGCCAAGCTGATGTGGCTCGTGCGGGCGAGCGCCTGGTAGCGCTGCGACGGCTGGACGACTTCAGCGGTGGGGTATCCGTGTACCCCAAGGTGGTGGAGGAGATCCAGGACCTGACAGCCCTGGCTGGGGGCACCTACGGAGAATCAGTGGCTCGCGGCCTTCTGAGCGCCCTTGCCGAGTTGTACCAGTTCGCCAGTTGGACGGCATTCGACGCGGGAAGGCTGCCGCAGGCCAGCAAGCTCGCTCAGGCCGCAGCGAGTACCGCGAACCAGGCAGGCAATCAGACTCTCGCCGCAACGGCGATGTCGGAGTGGTCCTACATCACGGCTTCCTCGGGCAGCCCCCGGGAGGGCATCGCTATGGCGCAAGCCTCCATGGCCAACGCCCCACGGAACGTGTTGCCGGCCGCTTGCGTCGTGCTTGCGGACCGTCTCGCCTGGGCGAGTGCTCGCGCCGGGGACGCGGCCGGCGTCGACCGCGCGCTGGGCCTTTCGGCTGACGCGCATGACCGGCGCGACCGGAGTCGGGAAGCGGAGCCAGACACGGTCTATTGGGTCAACCGCGACGAATCAGGGATCATGGCTGGCCGATGCTGGGCGGAGCTGCGGCACCCCAAGAAGGCCGTACCGATCCTGGAGGGCCTCACAGCGCCGTACGACGACACACACGCCCGAGAGGTCGCCCTGTACGCCTGCTGGCTGGCAGGCAGCTACCTGGACGCTGGAGCGGTCGACGAGGCGGCCAGCACGGCTACCCGAGCGGTGAACCTGAGCTTCCACACAGCTTCGCCTCGGCTCAATCAGATCGTCACGGCGACCATCGCGCGATTCGAGCCCCACAGGGGGTCCGAGTCCGTGCGGGACCTCCTCGCCACCTACGCGGCTTAGGTCGCCAGCGCCCTCAGGGGCGGCTAGAACGGCCGAATGCCCCCCGCCCACACGGGGCGGGGGGCATCCCAGGAGGCTGCGGGCTCCGAGGGGCACCCAGGGCCAGGTCAGGTCTGCGGTTTGTCGGCGATCTCGAACCGGAAACCTGGGGCGTTTCCGACGATCCCCTTGGTGGAGGCGATCACCTCACGGAGCTTCTTGGCAAGGGCTTCGTAGAACATGCTGAGCGGGAACTCGTCCGCCATCACGTCGTCCACGAGCTTGCGCGGGGGCAGCGTCAGGTCCAGGGCGTCCGGCCCCTTGGCCCAGACCGAGCCGGGATGCGGCGACAGGTAGCTTGCGACCAGGTCGTAGGCGGCGAACCAGTGCACAAGCTTGGGGCGGTCGATACCGTCCCGGTACAGCGTCTCGATCTCGGCGCAGAGCTGGTTGGTGACCTGCGGTGCGCGCTCCCAGTCGATGTGCAGGGTGTTGTCCGTCCAGCGTACGGCGTCGTGCTTGTGCAGGTAGGCGAAAAGCAGCTGCCCGCCGAGTCCGTCGTAGTTGCGCACCCGCTCGCCGGTGACCGGGAAGCGGAAGAGCCGGTCGAAGAGGATGGCGTACTGCACGCCGAGACCCATCGGGTGCCCCTCGGCCTGGAGCTTGACGGCCTCGCGGAAGGTGGTGAGGTCGCAGCGCAGCTCTTCGAGGCCGTACATCCAGAACGGCGCCCGCTGCTTGATCATGAACGGGTCGAACGGCAGGTCGCCGTGGCTGTGGGTGCGGTCGTGGATCATGTCCCAGAGCACGTAGGTCTGCTGCGCCAGCTCCTGGTCGTCCACCAGTCGGGCGGCCTCCGGCGGCAGCTCCAGGCCGAGGGTGTCCACGGCGGCGGCGGTCACCGCGCGGAAGCGGGCGGCCTCACGGTCGCAGAAGATCGCACCCCAGCTCCAGCGCTCCGGCGGTTTGCGCACGGCGACGGTCTCCGGGAAGAGCACCGCGGAGTTGGTGTCGTAACCGGGGGTGAAGTCCTCGAAGGTGATCGGTACGAACTGCGCGTTGTCGTACCTGGTGCGCTCCAGCTCGGCGAGCCACTGCGGCCACGTCACCTGGAGAGCGACCGCTTCCAGATTCCGGTCCGGGTTGCCGTTCTGGGTGTACATCGGGAAGACGACCACATGGCGGCGGCCGTCGCGGCGGTCGGCGGAGGGCTGGAAGGCCAGCAGCGAGTCCAGGAAGTCGGGCACGCCGAAGCCGTCGTCGGCCCAGCGGCGCAGGTCGGCTGCCAGGGCGCGGTGGTAGTCGGCGTCGTGCGGGAGCAGGTCGGTCAGCTGCCCGACCGCGTCCACGACGCGCCCCAGGGCGCGCTCGGCGTCCTCCCGGGAGGGGGCGTCCTCGGCGTCGAAGTCGATCGACCCGTCCTTGAGCTGCCAGGGCCTGATGGCCTCGACCGCATGCTTGAGCGCCGCCCACGCGGGGTGACCGATCACGTCATCACCGGATATCACGTCGGTTCGAGCCGCCGCTGACGAAAGAACTTCACCCATGACCGCGCCTCCACAGAAAAATTTGCCGTGGCTCCACCGTATCCATGAGGTTGTTCCCGCTTCAAGGGCAGCCGAAGCGGATCATCCCGTTGAATCGCTCTTCTGCGGCTGTTCTTACGGCCGTTGTCCTGAAATGGGACGGGGGAATCCGTTCGCTCGCCCGCAGCACCGACTCGTCACGGAAGGTTCGACGCCTCGTCGCCCGGCCCGCCTAGGCTGCCGCCATGAGCTTCCTCACCGTCGGTCACCGTGGCGTCATGGGCGTCGAGCCGGAGAACACCCTGCGCTCCTTCCGCCGCGCCGAGCAGGCCGGACTCGACCAGGTGGAACTGGACCTGCATCTGAGCAAGGACGGCGCGCTGGTGGTGATGCACGACGCCGCGGTGGACCGCACCACGGACGGCAGCGGGCTGATCCGCGACCTCACGCTGGCCGAGATCCGCGCCCTGGACGCCGGCCTGGGCGAGCGGGTGCCGGTCTTCGACGAGGTCCTGGACGCGGTGGGCCGCCCGATCCAGGCCGAGATCAAGGACGCCGCGGCGGCCCGCGCACTGGCCGACACGCTGCGCGAACGCGGCGAGACCGAGCGGGTCAGCGTGCTGTCCTTCCACGACGAGGCGCTCGCCGAGATCCACGCACTGCTGCCGGACGTCCGTACGGTGCTGGTGGCGAGCGCCCTCGGCCCGGAGATCGTGCCCCGCGCCCAGGCGGTCGGCGCGCGGCTGGTCAGCCTGGACCTGACCCGGCTCAGTCTGGACGTCGTCCGCCGCTGCCAGGCCGCCGGGATCGCGGTGATGGCCTGGACGGTGAACACGGCGCAGGACTGGGCGCTGGCCCGGGCACTGCGGCTGGACGGCGCCGCGACCGACCTGCCGGCCGAGCCCGCGGTGTGACGGGACAGCTGGGGCTGCTGGGGCTGCTGATCGGCCGGGACTGCTGGGCTGCTGTGAGGCTGTGAGGCTTTACTGCTGAGCGTCAGCCGAGCTTCTTGGTCAGCAGCTCGAACTCCAGGTCGTCACGGGTCGGCTGCCCGAAGCGCTCGTTGCCGTAGGGAAAGGCGCTGGTCTGCCCGGTCCGGGTGTAGCCGCGCCGCTCGTACCAGGCGATCAGGTCCTCCCGGACCGAGATCACCGTCATGTGCATCTCGCGGACACCCCACTCGTCGCGGGCGAAGCGCTCCGCCTCCGCGATGATGGTCTTGCCCAGCCCGGCGCCCTGCAGCGTGGGGCGCACCGCGAACATCCCGAAGTACGCGTGGTCGCCGCGGTGCTCCAGCTGGCAGCAGGCCACCAGTTCGCCGTCGCTCTCCACCGCGACCAGCCGGCTGTCGGCCTTCTCTATCACCGCGAGCACGCCCTCGGGGTCGGTGCGCCGCCCCTCCAGGATGTCCGCCTCCGTCGTCCACCCCGCGCGGCTGGCGTCGCCGCGGTAGGCGGACTCGATCAGCGCGACGAGCGCGGGGACGTCTTCTGCGGTGGCGGGGCGGAAGCCGGGGCCGGTGGCGGTGTCCATGGCCGACAGGCTAACCGAGCCGGCTCCGCCGCCCGGCGCGCGGCAGGCGGACGCGCTCCCCCCTCCACACCAGTGCGCTCGGGTGTGCGCCGCCGCGACCGGGCAGGTTGTCCTCGGGCCGCCGTCGCACCGGGCGGCCCGCCAGCCCGAGGGGGGAGGGGCGATGCACGGACCGCCGCTGGTGGCCTGGCTGCTCGTGGCGCTCAGCGCCACCGCGGCGGTCTCGTGCGTGCTGCGCCGGGAGGCGCGCAGCGAGGCACTGCTCGGGGTGGGCATGGCGCTGATGGCCGTGCCGCTGTCGGTCTTCGATCCGCCGCGCTGGGGTACCGCGACGCTCGCGGTCGTCTTCGCCGCTGTCGCCGTCCACGCCCTGCGCCCGTCGCCGCGCCAGGCGTTGCACCGGATGCATCACTCGGTGTGCGCCGGGGCGATGGTCTACATGTCGGCGGCGATGGCGGGCGCCGGTTCCGCGCACGCCGGCCACGCCGGGCACACGAGCGCGGGCGCCCCGTTGCTGACCGGACTGCTGCTGCTGTACTTCGCCGGCTACGTGCTGGGGGCGGGCACCCGGCTGGCGACGCCGGGAGCCGCGCACGCGCCCCATCCGGCCGTCCCCATGGCGCCCGGCGGTGCGATACGGCTGCGGCACGCCCCCGAGGTGGCGGCGGCGTGCCGGGTGGCGATGGCGCTGGCGATGTTCGCGATGCTGCTGACACTGTGACCGCGGTGCCCGCACGGCACCCGCCGCATGCACCGCGGCGGTGGCCACCCCCGCGACGACCGTGGCGGCCGCGCCCCCGCAGCCGGTGGGAAGCCCCGTACGCGGGGTGCTCGGTGAGTGATGCGTCACATCGGATGGCGGCCGCCCCCGCCGTTCCTCACGCGCTCCTAGGGTGATCGTCATGACGGTCCCGTTCGTGCTGCTGATCCTGGGCGCACTGACGGCGGCGATGGCGCCGCGCATGCTGTCCCGTGCGAGCTGGCCGGACCGCGAACCGGTGCTGGCCCTGTGGGTGTGGCAATGCGTGGTCGCCGCCGTGCTGCTGTGCTGCCTGTCGGCGATGGCCCTCACCGCCTCGGCCGCCTGGGCCGCCGTGCGCGGCCATGTGTTCGCCTTCGCGCCGCACGGCGTCGTGGACGCCTACGGCCTGCCCGGATACGGCCGGGGCGCGGGCGCGCTGGCGGTGATGCTCGCGCTGGGCGGGCTGTGGACGGCGGCGATGCTCACCCGCGAGGTGCGCGCCGCACGCGGCAGGCGCCGGCGGCGCCGCGCCGAACTGCGGCTGCGCGCGCCGCGGCTGCCCGGCGAGGAACTGCCCGCGGGCGAGCGCCTGGTCGTACTGGAGGACCCGAGGTCCGACGCGTGGTGGCTGTCGGGGGCGGAGCCCCAGTTGGTGATCACCACCGCGGCGCTCGACCGCCTCAAGGGCCGCCAGCTCGACGCGGTGCTCGCGCACGAGCAGGGGCACATGCGGGCCAGGCACGACGTGCTGCTGCACTGCTCCGGGGCCCTCGCGGGCGGCTTCCCGCAGGTGCCGGTCTTCGCCGCCTTCCGCGACCAGGTGCACCACCTGGTCGAACTGGCCGCCGACGACACCGCCTCGCGCCGCTTCGGCCGGCTCACGACGGCGCTGGCACTGGTGGAACTGAACGAGGAACGCGGCGTCTTCGGCCCGGCGCCCGCGCCGCTGGCCGCGCTCCCCGGCCGGGTGCACCGGTTGCTCGACCCGGCTCCGCGGCTGCCGCTCGGCCGCCGGGTACGGGTGAGCGCGTGCGCGCTGCTGGTGCCCGCGGTGCCGTTGCTGATCGCCTTCGGCCCGGGCCTGGGCGCTCTGAGCTGGTGAGCCGGCCGGCCGGTGCCGGTCAGGTGCAGGACGCCCCACCCGGCCCGCACGCCGTCACCGGCGGGCCGGATCCCCGACGCGAGCAGGCGAGGCGATGAGGACCACAGGCTGCATGTTCGACTTCTCCGGCACCGTCTTCCGCATCGGGCCCTGCGCGGACTGGTTGCGCGGCGCGCTGGACGAGGCGGGCATCGAGGCGACCGACGACGAGGTCGCGCACTGGGCGGCGCGTCTTGAGGAGTCGGGCGCCCAGCCCGGCGGCACGCCGCCCACGGGTGGGCGGCCGGAGCCCGCGGCGCCGGACTGGGCGCGGCGCGACCTCAGCGCGGAGCTGCACCGGCGGGCGTACACGGCGCAGTCCCGGGCCACCGGGCTGCCGTGGGACGTCCATGACCTGCTCTACGAGCGGCACATGGCCCCGGCGGCCTGGCGGCCGTACCCGGACACCGCCGAGGTGCTCGGCGCGCTGCGGGCGCGGGGTGTGCGGGTGGCGGTGGTCAGCAACATCGGCTGGGATCTGCGGCCGGTCTTCGCCGCGCACGGGCTTGAGGACCTGGTCGACGCCTTCGTGCTGAGCTTCGAGCACGGGCGGCAGAAACCCGATCCGGCGATCTTCCTGGCGGCCTGCGAGGAGTTGGGGGTGCTGCCGCAGGAGACCGTGATGGTGGGTGACGACCGGAGGGCCGACGGGGGCGCCGCGGCGCTGGGCTGCCGGGTGCACTTCGTGGACCACCTGCCGGCCGACCGCCGTCCGGACGGGCTGCGCGGGGTGCTCGGCCTGCTGGGCTGACCGGTGCCGCAGGAATGCGAGCCGCCACCGCAGGAAACGGTGGGCGCCGGTCCCGGCGATCCCCCGCGTCGCCGGGACCGGCGCCCGCCCCCGTAGTCCCTACGGGCAGCTGGCCCGGCGGGATGCGCTGAGTATATTGGCCCGGAGCCAGTCAACGCAGGAGTAAAGCATGTCCCCTCGGAGCGCTTCGGTCAATGAAGCGATGCGCAGGCGTTCCCGGGAACGGCTGCTGCAAGCCACCGTCGAACTGATCGAGGAGCGCGGTTACGAGGCCACCACGCTGGCCGACATCACCCGGCGCGCCGGGTCGGCCAGGGGCCTGGTGTCGTACTACTTCTCCGGCAAGCGGGCGCTGCTGCAGTCCGCCGTGCACCGGCTGATGGCCGGTGAGCTGGCCGCCGGGCTGGAGCGCGAACCGCGTACCGACGACGGTCAGGAGCTGCTGGCCAGGGCCATCGACGCGATGCTCGGCGTCAGTACCGGGCACACCACGCTGATGCGTACGCACATGGCCTCGATTCTGCAGGAGGAGGGTTTCCTCCAGTGCCCCGAGCAGCAGCGGCTCGCCTGCCTGCTGCGCGAGACGATGGTCCGCTGGGGCGCGGCCGACCCCGAGGAGGAGTACCGGCTGCTGCGGGCGCTGCTGATGGGCGCGTCGGTGGCCATGCTGCTGCCGGGGGCGTCGATGCCGGTGCACCGGTTGCGTGCCGAGCTCTTCCAGCGCTACGGCCTGGCCTGGGAGTCGGGCACTCCGCCGCCGGGAGCCGCGGAGTACGACCCGACGGCCGGTCACCATCGCGGCCCGGTGGCCCGTATGCCGACGGCGAGGACGGCGTCAGACCCGCAGCAGGAAGACGAGGTCGTCCCAACGGGCCATCACCAGCCCGAGGCCGGCGCCGAAGACGGCGACCACAGCGCAGAAGGCCAGGTCGAAGTGCCCGTTCACCAGGGATCCGGCAAGCCCTAGCAGGGCGGTGGCCACCAGGATGAGGTTGCGGACCACATGCGGGAGGCCCAGCGGGGTCTGCGAGGCGCCGAAGCAGCGGCACGGGACGGCGGCGCCCCTGCGGACGACCTTGGCGACGGCCACGGTGAGGCAGCCGAGCAGCCCGGCCGCGAGGACGAAGGCCGCCGACCCGGCGCGGCGGACGGGGATCACGGCGAGCACGACGACACCGGCCTCAGCGGCCACGGTCGCCACCGCGGCCATCGGCGCCCTGGCGCGGTCGATCACCGCCATCGCCCTGATCGACTCGACGAACTCGTTCCACCCGCTGCGGCTTGAGATCTTCCCGGCCAGAGCGAGGCCGAAGACCGTGAGCAGCAGCAGCCTGCCGGCAATCTCGACGTACTGCACGGATCGAACTTAGCCAGCGCCGCGGCGGTCTGACAAGGGTTCACCGGAAGGCGAACCGCACAGGTCACAGGCCCGAAACCGGTATGCGGCCCCCACTTCGGTTCAAAACCCAATATTATGGCTGCCGTATCACTTGGGCCGCGCTCTCGCTAGTCTCGATGATCCAGTCAAGGGGGGTGGACCATCGTGCTGATCCGGTTGCTCGGGCCCGTGGAGGTGGACCGTTCCGGCCAGTCCCGGCCCGTCCGGCCTCCGCAGGTCGCGCTCGTGCTCGCCGCGCTGGCGTGGGAGGCGGGCAGAGTCGTGCCGGTCGAGTCGCTGCTCGCCCGCGTCTGGGGCGAGCTCGCCCCAGCCGGTGCCCGGCGGACTCTGCATACCGTCCTCACCCGTGTCCGGCACGAGGTGCTGGCCGGTGACGGCGACGTCGTCCTCCGGGTCGGGGGTTATCTGCTCGACGTCGACGAGTCCGCGGTGGACGTGCTGCGTTTCCGCTGCCTGGTCAAGCAGGCGGCGGAGGCGGATCCGGCGCCGCAACTGGGCGAGGCCCTCGCCCTGTGGCGCGGCGATCCGCTGACAGGGCTGCCGGGTGAATGGGCGGAGCGGGCGCGCCAGCGTATGCGCGACGAGCGCAAGGAGACCCAGCTGCGCTGGGCGCGGACGGTGACCGGCAGCGACCCTGCGGCCGCGGCCGCGGCGCTGGCGCCGCTGGCCGAGGAGTACCCGCTCGACGAGCCGCTGGCGGTCGCCCTGATCGAGGCGTTGCACGCCGGCGGACGGACAGCCGAGGCGCTGTCCCACTTCGCCCGGGTGCGGCGGACGCTGGCCGGCGAGCTGGGTGTCGAGCCGGGAACGTCGCTGCGGCAGGTCCACCGGATGCTGCTGCGGTCGGACAGCACCACCGAGACTGCGCATCTGGTGCCCCTGCAACTCCCCGTAGGCCTGCGGCATTTCGTCGGGCGGACGGTGGAGCTGGCACAACTGGCGGCGATCGGGGCCGAGGATCATCCGACGACGGCCGCGGTCTGCGCGATCTCCGGGCCGCCGGGGGTCGGCAAGTCCTCGGTCGCGCTGCGCTGGGCGCACCTGCAGCGCGACCGCTTCCCCGGGGGACAGCTGTACGCCGACCTCAGCACGGTGGACCCGGACGACCCGGCCGTGGTGCTGCCCCGCTTCCTCGGCGCGCTCGGGGTCCCCGAGGCCCAGGTGCCGTCCGGCTTCGAGGCGCAGATCGGGCTCTACCGCAGCATGCTGGCAGAACGCCGGGTCCTGGTCGTCCTGGACAACGCCCATGGCGCCACCCAGGTCCGTCCGCTGGTGGCCGCCGGAGCCGGCTGCCTGACGCTGGTCACCAGCCGTTGCGAGCTGACCGGCCTGGCGGTCACCGAGGGGGCGCATCTGCTGCGGCTGGACATCATGCCCAGTCAGGACGCCCACCACCTGCTGGCGGCGTGGCTCGGCGAGCAGCGGCTGGCGGCGGAGCCGGAGGCGGCCGAGCGGATCATCGGGCGGTGCGGCCGGCTCCCGCTGGCACTGGCGATCGTCGCGGCGCAGCTGTCACAGCGCCCGGAACTGCCGCTGGCCGAGGTAGCGGCGGACCTGGAGCAGACCGACTCCGACCTGGAGCCGTTCGCCCACAGCGACCCCGCCATCGACCTGCGCCGGGTGTTCTGGCGCTCCTACCGGGAGCTCTCGTCCCCCGCTGCCCGGCTGTTCCGCCGGCTCGGGCAGCACCCAGGACCGCATCTGTCGCTGCCGGCCGCGGCGAGCCTGGCCGGGCATCCGGTGGAGCACACCCGGGAGCTCACCTCGAACCTCCGCGGCGCCAACCTGGTCGAGATCCGCCCGCCGGGCAGGCTGTACCTGCACGCGCTGCTGCGGGTCTACGCGCTGGAGAAGGGCCAGAGCGCCGACAGCCTGGCGATACGGCACGCCGCGAACCGCCGGCTGCTCGACCACTACCTGCACTCGGCGTGGGCAGCGCACGCCGTGTGCTACCCGCACCGCGACAGGCCGGCGCTGGAACAGCCGGAACCGGGCGCCGTGGTGGAGCGGTTCGCCGATCAGGCGACGGCCCTGCGGTGGTACGCCGACGAGTCGGTGGCGCTGCCCGCGCTGCTGGGGGCGGCGACCGTGGAAGGGCTGGACCGGCACGCGTGGATGCTGGCGTGGTCCTTCGCGGAGTTCATGCAGCGGCGCGGGCTGTGGGAGGAGACCCTGCGGGTGCACGCGGTGGCACTGCAGGCCGCGGAGCGGCTCGACGACCACCTGGGCGCGGCCCACTGCCACAACGGCATCGCCCGCGCCCAGGCCAAACTCGGCCGCGACCTGGAGGCGGTCGACCACTTCGAGCAGGCGATCGCGCTCTACAAGGACCTCGACGAACCGGTCCTGCAGGCGTACGTCCTGCTGGGCCTCGCCACTCCGCTGAGCCGGCAGGGGCCCGAGAGGGCGCTGGACCCGACACTGCGCGCGCGGGAGCTGTTCGAGCAGGCGGGCGACAGCGTCGCGGCGGCGCGGGCCCTGAACAACGCGGGGTGGCTGCGGGCCCAGGGCGGCGAGCACGACGCGGCCCTGGCGGACTGCCGCCGGGCACAGCAGGTCCTGGCCGACCTGAAGTGCCCCGAGGGCGAGGGCCACGCGTGGGACAGCATCGCCTACATCCTGGACGTCAAGGGCGACGTCCCGGGGGCGGTGGCGGGCTTCGAGCGGGCCGCGGAACTCTTCCGCGGCTGCGACGACCCGCACCCGGCCGCGGAGACGCTGGTCCGCCTGGGCCAGACGCACCTGCGGGCCGGCGACACCACTGCCGCGCTGGAGGCGTGGACGCGGGCCGCGACGTTCTACGAGGCCGTCGGCGATGCCAAGGCCGACAGGCTCCGCGACCGTATCGCCGCACTTCGGGCGTCCTGAGCACTGGGACCGCCATGAACGCCGGGCCGTTGAGAAGTCGTTGAGAAACCGATCACAGCCCTGGCTCAGGCTGCCCCGAACGGTGGGGCGACCGCGTGAGCGACGCACCAGCGCCGAACGGGGCGGGAACCCGCCTGGCCCCGCGACCGAAGGGAAATTTCATGCGCCTCATGAACAGGATGGCCGACCGGCTGCTCGAGATGGTCGCGCCGCACACCGTGGCGCGGGCCGCCGACTGCGACTACCAGTGCGGAGCCAGTGCCGGCTGTGGCCCGAAGCCCGCCGGTGCCTACTGCTGCTACTACCCGAACGGCACGACCCACTGCGGTGCTTGCCAAAGGCTGTCGCTCTGCACCGCCTGACCCCGCTCGCCGGCGAGGGCCCGTACGGCGGCCACGCCCGGTCCTCGCGGTGACAGGTACCCGGCGGCCCACCCGACCGCCGGGTACCGCCGATCCTTCCCCTTCACACGGAGTACGCCATGCCTCTGTTGATTGCCGTCGTGTCCCTCCTCGGTGTCCTCTGCCTGCTGACCTTGGTGCTGACCCTCGGAGTGATCCGCCGACTCCGGGAACACACAAAACTGATGGACGCGCTGTACGAGGCCATCGACCTGATGGGCGGGCCTCCCACCGGACTTGCAACGTTGGGCAAGGGTGAGCTGGTCGGTGACTTCGCGGCCACGACCCTGGACGGCGACCAGGTGACCCGCGAGCTGCTCCCCGAGGGAGCGGTGGTGGCGTTCCTGTCCGCTGACTGCGGAGGGTGTCGCGACCAGCTCCCGGAGATCGCCTCCTGGGCCGCGGGCCAGGACCGGCGTCAGATCGTGGCGGTGCTCGACGCCACTTCCGGCGACCCCGAGGAGCTGGTCACGGCGCTGTCGCCGGTCGCACAGGTGATCGTGGAGGATGAGCTCACCACGGTGGGCAGGGCCTTCGGCCTCAAGGTGTTCCCGACCTTCTACCAGGTCTCCGGGGAGGGCCGGCTGCTCGCGGTGGAGGGCAGGATCTCCCGGCTGCCAGTGGGGTCGCCGGCGTGACCGACGACGGGCCGCGGATCACGCCGACGCGGCGGGAACTGCTGCGCGGCGCGGGACGCACCACGTCGCGGGTATGGCGGTCGGCGCCGGCGCACCTGCTGGGGTATCTGGCCGTCTCGTTGGTGGGTTCCGCGGCGCCGATCACGGTGGCGTGGCTGACCAAGGCGGTGCTCGACCAGCTCGCCGGGCACAGGACGGGCTCTCTGCTCGGCCTGGCACTGGCGATCACCGCGGTCACCACGGGCGTCGCGGCGACCTCGCACGCGGCACAGTACCTGCGGGCCGAGGTGGACCGACGTACGGCGACGTCCGCGAAGGACGAGCTGTTCGCGGCGGTTTCCCGCTCCACCGGGCTCGCCGCCTTCGAGAGCCCGCCCTTCCTGGACCGGCTGCGCCTGGCCCAGCAGAGCGCGAGCCACCCGGGCCGGCTGGTGGACACCACGGTGTCGGCGGCCGGCGGCGTGGTGACCGTCGTCGGCTTCGTCGGCTCGCTCGCGTTGATCAGTCCCGCCTTCACGGTCCTGGTCCTGCTGGCGGCGCTGCCGGCCCTGCTCATCGAGCTGCGGCTGTCGCGGCGGCGCACCGCGATGCTCTGGCGGATCGGTCCGGCCGAGCGCCGCGAGGCCTTCTACGCGCAGTTGATGTCCACCGCGAGTGCCGCGAAGGAGATCCGGCTGTTCGCGCTCGGCGACTTCCTGCGCCTTCGGATGCTCGCCGAGCTGCGCACCGCCAACGCCGCCCGTCGCCGGGTGGACCGGCAGGAACTGCTCATCCAGTCGGGCCTGGCGGCCGCCTCCGCCGGTGTCGCCGGAGCCGGACTCGTCTGGGCGATCCTCGCGGCGGGCGACGGACGGCTCGGCATCGGCGACGTGTCGATGTTCGTGGCGGCGATCGCCGGGGTGCAGGGGGCGCTGAACGTCGTGGTGGCGGCCGGTGTGATGGCCTATGAGCACCTGCTGAACTTCCAGCACGAGGTCTCGATCGTGACCGCCGGCCCCGACCTTCCGCTGCCCGACGTCGACCGGGACCTGCCGCCGCTGCGCCGGGGCATCGAGCTGCGCGACGTCTGGTTCCGCTACAGCGACGACCACCCGTGGATCCTGCGCGGCGTCGACCTGTTCGTCCCGCACGGTCAGACGGTCGCCCTGGTCGGGCGCAACGGGGCCGGCAAGAGCACCCTCGCGAAGCTGCTGTGCAGGTTCTACGACCCGACCCGCGGAGCGATCCTGTGGGACGGCGTGGACATCCGCGACATCCCTCCTGAGGCGCTGCGCGCGCGGATCAGCGCGGTCTTCCAGGACTTCGTGGCGTACGAGCTGACGGCGGCGGAGAACGTCTCGGTGGGCGACCTCGCGCTCGCCGAGGACGAGGAACGCATCGCGCGGGCGGCGCGGGAGGCCGACATCCACGACACCGTCACGGCCCTGCCGCACGGCTACCGGACCCTGCTGAGCCGCGGATTCGCGTCCGAGCTGGACGAGGAGGCAGACGGTGTGCTGCTGTCCGGCGGGCAGTGGCAGCGGCTGGCGCTCGCCCGCGGCTTCCTGCGCCGCGACCGTGACCTGATGATCCTCGACGAGCCCAGCTCCGGCCTGGATCCCGAGGCCGAGTACGAGGTGCACCGCCAGTTGAGGAAGCTGCGGTCCGGGCGTACAAGCGTGATGATCTCCCACCGGCTCGGCGCGATCCGCGACGTCGACCGGATCGTGGTGCTGGCCGACGGTGTCGTCGCGGAGGAGGGCGGGCACACCGCCCTGCTGGCCGACGGTGGTGTCTACGCCCGGCTCTTCGCCCGCCAGGCGGCCGGTTACCGCGACGACGACATCGACGACGACATCGTGGCGGTCGCGGCGCGCCCGGCGGGAGCACCGCGGTGACCGGCGTTGCGACCATGGTCACCGGCGTCGCGGTCGTCGCCGCCGCCGTCGTGGCCGTCGTGGTGATACGCCGGCGGTATCTGGTGGTGACCGTGCACGGCGAGAGCATGCTGCCGGCGTACCGGCCGGGCGAGCGGGTGCTGGTCCGGCGGACGCCGGCCGGCGCGCTGCGCGCGGGACAGGTCGTCGTGCTCAGGGGGAACAGCCCGCCGCCACAGCGGGAGGCGCTGCCGCCCGGAATGGCGGACCTGGACAGGACGGCGCACGCCCGCTGGATCATCAAGCGCGTCACGGCCGTTCCGGGTGACCCGATTCCGCGCGACACGGTCCCCGCGCTGCGGTCGGCACCCGGCACCCGGGTACCGGCCGGACGCCTGGTGGTGCTGGGCGACAACCCGCTGCGCTCGTACGACTCCCGGCGGTCCGGCTACCTGGCCGCGGAGCGGTTGTACGGAGTGGTGCTGCGCAAGCTCGGCTCCTGACCCCCCCGTGACGGCGGCCCGACGACAGGCCTCGGGCTACGGCAGGCGCCAGTCCACCGGCTGGGCGCCCTGCCGGATCAGCAGGTCGTTGGCACGGCTGAACGGGCGGGAGCCGAAGAAGCCGCGGTCGGCCGACATCGGCGAGGGGTGGGCCGACTCGATCGCCGGGAAGGGGTCGAGGAACGGCCGCAGGTTGCGGGCGTCGCGCCCCCAGAGCACCGACACCAGCGGCTTGCCCCGGGCGGCCAGCGCGCGGATCGCCTGCTCGGTGACCTCTTCCCAGCCCTTGCCCCGGTGCGCGGCGGGCTTGCGAGGCGCGGTGGTCAGCGCCCGGTTCAGCAGCAGCACCCCCTGCCGGGTCCACGGGGTCAGGTCGCCGTTGGAGGGCCGCGGCAGGTCCAGGTCGGTGCCCAGCTCGCGGAAGATGTTCTCCAGGCTGCCGGGCAACTGGCGCACCTCGGGCGCCACCGAGAAGCTGAGCCCGACGGCCATGCCCGGCGTCGGATACGGGTCCTGGCCGACGATCAGCACCCGTACCTCGTCGAAGGGCTGCTGGAACGCGCGCAGCACGTTCGCCCCCGACGGGAGATAGGTACGGCCGGCGGCGATCTCCCCGCGCAGGAAGTCGCCCATCGCCGCGATCCGCCCGGCCACCGGGCCCAGTGCCGCCGCCCACCCGGGCTCGACAAGTTCGCTCAACTCTCGTGCTGCCACGGCCGACCACTCTACTGGCCCACCGCCCAGGCCCAACGACCGCGCGCGGACGTCCGCACTGCCCGCGTACAGGCGGCGGTAAGGAGACCTTCCGCGACCGGCGCTTGCCGGTACCCTGCCCGGGTGACAACGCATTCGAATACCCCGGCGGGCTGGTACGCGGACCCGCAAGGCACCCCGAACCTGCTCCGCTACTGGGACGGCACCCAGTGGACCGAGCACACCAACCCCGGTCAGGTGCCCCAGCAGCAGCAGGGCGGGGGCAGCGCCTGGGAGCTGAACGTCAGCCGCACCCCGGACCCGGCCAAGGTGCAGCAGCAGGTGCAGCGCGTCGAGGGCGGGGCGCCCACCGGCTTCGGCGGCGGCACGCTGTTCACCGAGCCGGTCCTGGTGGTGAACCAGAAGGCCAAGCTGATCGAGCTGGTCAACGAGTACACCGTCTTCGACCAGCAGGGCCGCACGCTGGGCTCGGTCGTCGAGGTCGGGCAGAGCACCGCGAAGAAGGTGCTGCGGTTCGTCTCCAGCGTCGACCAGTTCCTGACCCACAAGCTGGAGGTCAGGGACGCCCAGGGGCAGCCGCACCTGGTGCTGACCCGGCCGGCGAAGTTCATCAAGTCCAAGGTGCTCGTGCACCGGGCCAACGGTGAGCCGCTGGGCGAGATCGTGCAGCAGAACGCCTTCGGCAAGATCAAGTTCGGCCTGATGTACAACGGCCAGCAGATCGGTGCCATCAAGGCGGAGAACTGGCGCGCCTGGAACTTCGCCATCGTCGACCACACCGACACCGAGATCGCCCGGATCACCAAGACCTGGGAGGGCCTGGCCAAGACGATGTTCACCACCGCGGACAACTACGTGCTGCAGATCCACCGGCAGCTCACCGATCCGCTGCTGAGCATGGTCGTCGCCTCCGCCCTGACCGTGGACACCGCCCTCAAGCAGGACTCCCGCGGGCTCGGCTGAGCCGTGCCGGGCAGAACGCACTGGGTGCTCGGCGTCGACTCCGGCGGCTCGGGGGTGCGGGTGGCGATCACCCGCGCCGACGGGTCGGGGGGTCCCGGCGCGGTCGCCGACGACCGCCCGGTGCCGACCGGCGAGCACGGCATCGACGCGGCCGGCCTGCTCGACCGGGTGCTGCCGCGCGCGGCGGGGCTGCTGAGCGAGGTGTCGGCCGGCTCGCTGGCGACGGCCTGCGTCGGCGCGGCCGGCATGGCCACCCTCGGCGACGACCTGCGCGCGGCGCTGCCCGCCGCGCTGGAGGACGCCTTCGGCGTACGGGCGCTGGCGCTGGCCGGTGACGCGGTCACCGCCTACGCGGGCGCGCTCGGGCTGCGCCCCGGTGTGGTGGTCGCCGCGGGCACCGGCCTGATCGCGCTGGGCACCACAGGGGACAGCTGGCACCGCGCCGACGGCTGGGGCCATCTGCTGGGCGACGCGGGCGGCGGTGCCTGGATCGGCCGGGCCGGGCTGGACGCGGCGATGCGCGCCCACGACGGCCGGGCGGGCGGCTCCGCCGCCCTGCTGGCCTGCGTGCAGGACCGGTTCGGGCCTGCGGGTTCGCTGCCCGGTCTGCTCTACCCGCGCACCGACCGGCCCGCCGTCCTGGCGTCCTTCGCCCCCGACGTCGCGCGCTGCGCCGCGCAGGACCCGGTGGCCTCACGGATCCTGCGGCAGGCGGCCCAGCACATCCTGGAGTCGGCCGCCGCCGTCCGGCCGCAGCAGCCGGGCGAGATCGATGTGGGCCTGACCGGGGGCCTGTTCAAGATGGGCGAGCCGCTGCTCGGCCCGCTGCGCGACCAGGCGGAGTGGCTGCTGCCCGACGCGACGCTGGTGCCCGCGGCCGGCGACCCGCTGGACGGTGCCCTGCTCATCGCGAGGGCCGTGCACCGCGACGCCCTGACGCTGCCCTGCGACGGTGCGATGCTGCAGGTCGTCAGGCGATAGTCGCTGCTCAGACGCGTACGATGACGGTGGAGTGACCGAACGTCACCGGGGAAACGGACAGTTCTGGACAGGACTGGCCTGTCTCGCACCCGGCTGAGCACGAGAGCGCCGCAAGGCGTTAGCATGCGTCGCCATGAGCACTACCACAGGCGGCCCCGCCTCCGGCCTTCCCGTTCGCATGCCGCGCCCGCGCCAGACCGGACGCCATCGCCGACCGGAGGCGCTGGCCGCGCCCGAGGGCGCGCCGGTGCTGGTCCTCGCCGTGCCCGGTACTCCCTCCACCGCGGTGCTGAGCCTGGCGGAGGAGGTCGTCAGCATCGCGCGCTCCGAGCTGTCGGGCCTGGACCCGCGGATCGGTTTCGTGGACGCCGAGGGCGACCAGGACAGCGAATTCCCGTCGCTGCGCAGCGTGCTCGACCAGGTCGCGGGCGAGCGGGCCGGCGAGGACACCGCGGCGGTCGTGGTACCGCTGCTCGCGGGCCCCGAGGCGTCGGTGCTGCGCCGGATCCGGCAGGCCGTCGCCGACAGCAAGGCGCAGGTCGAGCTGACCGAGGTGCTCGGCCCGCACCCGCTGCTCGCGGAGGCGCTGCACGTCCGCCTGTCCGAGGCGGGCCTGGCCCGCGCGGACCGGGCGAGGCTGTTCACGGTCGCGACCGCGGCGGACGGCATCATCCTGGCCACCGTCGGCGGCGAGGAGGCCGCGCAGGCCGCCGGGGTGACCGGGCTGCTGCTGGCGGCAAGGCTCGCGGTGCCGGTGCTGGCGGCGGCGCTGGATGAGGACGGCGCCATCGGCCGGGCGGCGGAGCAGCTGCGCTCCTCCGGCTCCGGCACCCTGGCGCTCGCGCCCTGCCTGATCGGCCCGGAGATCGCCCCCCAACTGCTGCACACCGCCGCGGCCGAGGCGGGCTGCTCGGGCGCCGACGCGCTGGGCCCCTACCCGGCGGTCGGCAAGCTGGTGGTCACGCAGTACGCGGCGGCGCTCGGACTTTCGATGCAGCAGCCGCAGGGCGCGCCGATCCACTGAAGCGCGGCCCGCGGGCGCGGGACAGCAACACGGCGGCGGCCGGCCCCCCAGGGGGGCCGGCCGCCGCCGTCGGGTCAAGGGGCCGGGGTCTCCCCGGCTGTCAGACGACGGTCAGACGGCCGTCAGACGAAGAGGACGCAGGACGCGGCCGGCACGTCGAGCGAGCCGGCCTGCTTGGGGATGCCGGTGGCCGGGTCGACGTCGAACCAGGTGACGTCGCCGGAGCGCTCGTTGGCCGCGTAGAGCCGGGTGCCGGAGGGGTCGAGGGTCAGGTGCCGCGGCCAGTCGCCGCCGCAGCCGACGGTGTCAAGCAGTTCCAGTCGCTCGCCGGTCTCGTCCAGGCCGAGCACCGCGATGCTGTTGTGGCCCCGGTTGGCCGCCCACGCGAACCGGCCGGCGTGCGAGATCACCAGCTCGGAGGGGTAGTTCTCGCCGTCCACGCTGTCAGGCAGCACCCGCGTCTCGGCCAGCGGGCGCAGGCTGCCGCGCTCCGGGTCCCAACTGCAGACCGTGACCACGGAGTCCAGCTCGTTCATCACGTAGGCGTGGCTGCCCGCCGGGTGGAAGGTCAGGTGGCGCGGACCGATGCCGGAGCGCAGGCCCAGTTCCCGTTCGATCTCCAGCTCGCCTGTCGCCGGGTCGAGTTCGCAGACCCGGACCGAGTCGGTGCCCAGGTCCACGCTCACCGCCCAGCGGCCGGTCGGGTCGGTCAGCACCGCGTGCGCGTGCGGGCCCCGCTGGCGCTCCTGGTTCGGGCCGTCGCCCTCGTGCTCCAGCAGCGAGCGGATGCCGCCGAGGCTGCCGTCCGCCTCGATGGCCAGCACGGTGACGCTGCCGGGCTCCGCGTAGTTGGCGGTCAGCAGGTGGCCCTGGTGGACGGTGAGGTGGGTGGGCGACCCGCCGTGCACGGGCACCGGGGGCCCGAGTAGCTTGGGGGCCGCCGGGTCGGCGAGCGAGAAGGCGGCCGCGGCGCCCTCGGGCTCCGTCTCGCTGACCGTGTAGAGCGTCCTGCCGTCGGCGGACACGGTCAGGAAGGACGGGTTGGGCACGTCGGCGGTGTCCCCGAGCGCGCTCAGCGCCCCTGTGTCCGGGTCGACGGCGGCCGCGGTGAGCCCGCGCCCACCCGCCGAAGTGAACGACCCGATGTAAACGTGCCCGGCCACTGCCGTACCTCTTCCGCCTGATGTCTGTACGGCGGCCGAGAGTAGTACCTGGCGTCCGGCGCGTCGCCTCCGGGGCCGCCAGTGGCCCGCCGATGCGGCCGTCCTCCGGGGCCGTTGGGTGCCGCGTACGGGTCCTTGCTGCGGTGATGGCTCAAAGTAGCCGCTCCCGCCCCGGCCATCAGTACGGTGATCATGAGATCCCGACGACGGTGAGGAGACCGCGGGCCCATGCCCTTCGACGCCCTGGACGCCCGCATACTGCGGCTGCTGCTGGACCGGCCGCGTACCAGCGTCCGCGAGTACGCCCGCATCCTGGGCGTGGCCCGTGGCACGTTGCAGGCCCGGCTCGAACGGCTCGAACGCGACGGGGTGATCGTGATGGCCGGCCCCCGGGTGTCGCCCGCGGCTCTCGGCCACCCGGTGCTGGCCTTCGTACGGATCGAGGTCGCCCGCGGCCACCTGGACGACGTGGCCGACGCGCTCGCCGCGGTGCCCGAGATCGTCGAGGCGTTCTCCATCACCGGCAGTGGCGGCGACCTGCTGACCCGGGTCGTCGCCCGGGACAACGCGCATCTGGAGGGCGTCATCCAGCGGCTCGGCCGGCTGCCGGGCGTGGTCCGCATCCGCACCGAGATAGCGCTGAGCGAGCGCGTGCCGCACCGGGTGCTGCCGCTGGTCGAGTCACTGGATCCGGGTGCGGACCCGGAGCCTGAGCCGGATTCCGGTGCCGGGCAGGGGCCAGGTGCCGAGCAGGATTCCCACCCCGATCCGGCGGACGGTGCTCAGCGCGACGTCAGGTAGTCCTTCGCTGCCTGCGGCGCCTTGGCGTACGACCCGGCGTCGAAGGGCGGCTGCGGGTCGTACTCGATGGCGAGCTGGAGGGCCTGGGCGACGATCGGGCCGGCGATCAGTTCGGCCAGCCGCAGCGCCATGTCGATCCCGGAGGACACCCCGGCGGCAGTGACGATCCTGCCCTGCTCCACCACGCGCTGCTCGGTGTACGTGGCGCCGTAGTCCTCCAGGAGGCCGGTGGCGCTCCAGTGGGTGGTCGCTCTCAGCCCCGAGAGCAGCCCTGCCGCGCCCAGCAGCAGCGAGCCCGTGCACACCGAGGTGGTCCAGGTGGCGGTGGCGTCGATGCGCCTGATCCAGTCGAGCAGCGCCTCGTCGCCGACGCCCGCGCGGGCCCCGGGGCCGCCCGGGACGACCAGGACGTCGGCCGCGGTGACGTCGGCGAAGGCCGCGGTGGCGGTCAGAGTGAGCAGCCCGGGCCCGTCGGTGACCGGTCCCGGCGCCGCGGCGGCGAAGACGACGTCGGCGTCCGGCAGCATCCGCAGGACCTCGTAGGGGCCGACGGCGTCGAGGGCGGTCAGCCCGTCGAAGATCGGGAAGACGATGCGCATGGCGGTGGCCTTTCTGGCCTGCCGGCCGGGAGGCTCCCGGCCGGGGGAAGGGGTGGACGGGCCCGGGCGGGCCGACGGTTCGGCTCGGGTTCAGCGCGCGGCGGCGGAGTGCGGGGCGAAACGCCTGCGGTACTCCCCCGGGGTGATCTGCACGGAGCGCTTGAAGCTGCGGTGCAGGGTCTCGGCGGTGCGGTAGCCGCAGGCCCGGGCCACCGCGTCCACCGTGGTGCCGGTGGACTCCAGCAGCCGGCGGGCCGCCTCCACCCGGGCGCTCTCGACGTAGGAGGCCGGAGTGCGGCCGGTCTCGGCACGGAAGACCCGGGTGAAGTGCCGCTCGCTCATGCCGGCTCTGGTCGCGAGCGCAGGCACCCCGAGGTCGTCGGCCAGATGGTCGGCGACCCAGTCGAGCACGTCGCGCAGCGCCTGCCGCTCGGGGCGCTGGGCGGCCAACTGGGCGCTGAACTGCGCCTGGCCGCCTGGGCGCTGGACGAACATCACCAGCTGCCTGGCGATCGCCCTCGACACCTCGGGGCCGTCGTCCGCCTCGACCATGGCGAGGGCCAGGTCGATCCCCGCGGTGACGCCCGCCGACGTCCACAGGTCACCGTCGCGGACGAAGATCGGGTCGGGGTCGACGGTGACCCCGGGATGGCGGGCGGCCAGCAGCTCGCACGACGACCAGTGGGTGACCACCCGCCGCCCGTCGAGCAACCCGGCCGCCCCGAGCAGGAAGGCGCCGCTGCACACCGAGGCGGTGCGGCGTGCCCTGCGGGAGGTGCGGGCGAACCACTCCACGAACGCGGCGTCCTGGCACGCGCGGTGGACGCCACCGCCGCCGACGGCGACCAGGGTGTCCACCGGGCCGGTGACCTCCTCGGCCGTCAGGGTCGGGGAGACCGCGAGGCCGCCGCTGCTCAGCACGGGACCGGGCGCCGCGGCCACCGTGTCCACGACGACCGCCGGCCCCTCCGCCGCCCGTGCCGTCAGCCGGCCGGCCTGCACGAAGACCTCGTTCGGGCCGGCCAGGTCGAGCAGCTGGAAGCCGGGGAAGACGGCGAAGACGATGCGTCGGCGGGTCACGGCTTCATCGTCGGGGCCGGAGCGCGATGGCGGCAAGGACACCCTTGTGACGATTCCCGCCATGGCGGCGCGCCCCGGCGAGTCGCCTGCGGCGGGCGTACGGCCCCCGCGGCGCTCAGTCCTCCTCGGCCTTTCTGGCCCGGCTGGGCTGGACCCGCTTCGGCTCGCCCTCCATCTTCGGGTGCTCCGGTGGATAGGGCAGGTCGCCGAGTCCGTGCTCGCGCTCGTCGCGCGCGGCGAGGTCCAGCGCCGCGTCGAGCCGGAAGGCCTGGTCGTCCATGCCGGCGTGCAGGTCGCCCACTTCCGCGTATCTGCCGGGCATCGTGACCAGGTCGAAGTCGGCGGGTGCCACCTCGGTCAGCTCCTCCCAGCGCAACGGGGCGGACACCGGCGCGTGCGGGAAGGGGCGTACGGAGTAGGCGCTGGCGATCGTCCGGTCCCGAGCTGTCTGATTGTAGTCGACAAAGATCTTTCTGCCCCTTTCCTCCTTCCACCAGGCCGTGGTGATCCGCTCAGGCGCCCGCCGCTCCAGCTCGCGCGCCACCGCGATGGCCGAGCGCCGCACCTGGGTGAAGGTCCACTCGGGCGCGATCGGCACGAACACGTGCAGACCCCGGCCGCCGGAGGTCTTCGGCCAGCCGGTCAGGCCCAGGCCGTCGAGGACCTCCCGCAACTCCTGCGCGGCGCCGACCGCGTCGGCGAAGTCCGTCCCGGGCTGCGGGTCGAGGTCGATCCGCAGCTCGTCCGGGTGCTCGGTGTCGCCGCGGCGGACCGGCCAGGGGTGAAAGGTGAAGGTGCCGAGGTTGGCCGCCCACAGCACGGCGGCGACCTCGGTCGGGCAGATCTCGTCGGCATAGCGGCCGCTGGGGAAGGAGATGCGGCCGGTCGGGATCCAGCCGGGCAGATTCTTCGGCGCGCGTTTCTGGAAGAACGACTCGCCTTCCACGCCGCTGATGTAGCGCTCCAGCGTCGTGGGGCGGTCCCGCAGCGCCCGCAGGACGCCGTCGCCGACGCTGAGGTAGTAGCGCACCAGGTCGGCCTTGGTCAGACCGCGCTGCGGGAAGTAGACCTTGTCCGGATGCGACACCCGGACGGTCCTGTCGCCGACGGTCAGCTCCAGCGTCTCTGCCATGCCCCCACGCTAGGCCGCGCCGTCCGCCGGCGCGCCCTGTGCGGCGCAGGCGGGCACAATCGGAGCATGGACCTGCCGGTGATGCCCCCTGTGCAGCCGATGCTGGCCAAGGCCGCGAAGGCCATTCCGGCCGGTATGCAGTACGAGGCCAAGTGGGACGGCTTCCGTGCGATCGTCTTCCGCGACGGCGACGAGATCGAGCTGGGCAGCCGCTCCACCAAGCCGCTCACCCGCTACTTCCCCGAGGTGGTGGAGGCGCTGCGGAGCCGGATCCCGCGGCGGTGCGTGCTCGACGGCGAGATCGTCATCGCGCGCGACGGGCGGCTGGACTTCGACGCGCTGCTCGAGCGGATCCACCCCGCCGACTCGCGGGTACGCCATCTGGCGGAGGTGACACCCGCGAGCTTCGTCGCCTTCGACCTGCTCGCCCTCGGAGACAGGTCGCTGATGGCGGACCCGCAGCGGGACCGCAGGACGGCGCTGACAGCGGCGCTGCGGGACGCGGCGGCGCCGGTCTTCACCGCGCCCGCCACCGACGACATCGCGCTCGCTGAGGACTGGTTCGACCGCTTCGAGGGCGCAGGCCTGGACGGGGTCGTCGCCAAGCCCCCGCAACTGGAGTACCGGCCCGGTGAACGCGTCCTGGTGAAGGTCAAGCACGAGCGCACCGCCGACTGCGTCGTCGCCGGCCTGCGCCCGCACAAGAGCGGTCCGGTCGTCGGCTCGCTGCTGCTCGGCCTCTACGACGGCGGCGGCCGCCTCCAGCACGTCGGCGTCTGCGCGTCCTTCCCGATGCGGCGCCGGGCCGAGCTCATGGAGGAACTGGCCCCGCTGCGGATGGACTCGGTGGCCGGCCACCCGTGGCAGGACTGGGCGAGCGAGGAGGCGCAGGCGTCCGGCCGGCTGCCGGGTGGCCCCAGCCGGTGGACCGGCAAGAAGGATCTGTCCTGGGTGCCGCTGCGCCCCGAGCGGGTCGTCGAGGTCGCCTACGACCACATGCAGGGCGACCGCTTCCGCCACACCGCGCAGTTCCGGCGCTGGCGCCCGGACCGCGAACCCGAGCAATGCACGTACGCGCAACTGCAGGAGCCGGTCGGATACGACCTGGCGGACTTCCTGTCCGGGGGGCTGCGGTAGGCCCTGCCGGGCAGGCGGGGTGCGTCGGACGGGCCCTGGAGCAGGGCCGCTGCAGAGGCGGACCTCAGGCCAGGAAGCTCAGCCGCACCTGTCGGCGCGGGTTGTCCCGGTTGGTGTCCACCAGCACCACGGACTGCCAGGTGCCCAGCTCCAGCCGGCCGCCGACCACCGGCAGCGTGGCGTGCGGCGGCACCAGCGCAGGGAGCACGTGGTCGCGGCCGTGCCCCGGGCTGCCGTGCCGGTGCCGCCACCGGTCGTCGGCGGGCAGCAGGTCACGCAGGGCGGCGAGCAGGTCGTCGTCGCTGCCCGCGCCCATCTCGATGACGGCGACGCCTGCGGTGGCGTGCGGCACGAAGACGTTGAGCAGGCCGTCGCTGCCGCCGGCCTCCTCCCGGAGGAAGTCCGCGCAGTCGGCGGTGAGGTCGTACACGGACTCCACCGAGCCGGTGGAGACGTCGATGACGCGCGAGCGGTAGTGGTCGGCCATGCGGTCATTCTCCTCCCGGGCGCGCGAGGAAGTGCCACTTGCTGTGGCGTGGCGTCCTCACCGGCGCGGTGGCTTGTCGCGCAGTTCCCCGCGCCCCTGCGGGGCTGCCAGTGGCGGTGGGCTTTCCCTCCAGGCCGGTGGGGGTGGGGTTGTTCGTGGCTTCCTGGGGGGTCATTGCCGTGGGGTGCAATTGGTCTGTACCATTCAGCGGGCCTGGACGCCGTCCCGTGCATGCCCGCTTGCCCGGAGGGGAGTGAACGTGTTGCGCCGGCTCACCGCATTGGTCGACTCCTGTTTGCTGCCCACCGTGCGCGGGCGGCATGGGCGGCTGCCCGAGTGGATACTGCGCGGCCTGGAGAACGGCACCCCGGGCGCGGCCGTGGACGCACAGGGTCCGGCCGCGCGGGTGACGGCGGAGGCGCTGCGCGCGGCACTGCCCGACGCGCTCGCCGGGCATCCGGGCGGGGACGCACACGGCAGCGGTGACGGCAACGCGGCCGCGGCCGACCTCGTCGCAGCGGGCGCGAACCTCCATCTGGCCGTCCGCCCAGAACTGCGCGCCGACCAGACCCGCGTCTTCGTCACCGACCTGCAGACGCACGGCGTGGCCGCGGCCCTCGGCCCCTTCACCGCCGGAGGCAGTCTGCGGCCGTTCGCCGAGGGCGCGGCCGCCGGCGTGCGGGCGATCACCGCCGGGCACGCCCCGGTGCCCGGCGACGAGCAGCTGCCCGCGATGCTCAGCATCCGGGCGGTGACCGGCGTGCTGCGCGGCGAGTTGGGTTACGGCGGCGTCGTCCTGAGCGACACGCTCGACGCGCCCTCGATCGTCGACGGCTGGGGCGTGCCCGGCGCCGCGGTGCTGGCCTGGATCGCCGGTGTCGATCTCGTACGGCTCGGCCCGTCGAGCGGGGCGGGCGTGCGCGACGCCATCCACGCCGCGGCGGCCCGGGCGGTGGCCGACGGCGACCTGCCCCAGTGGCGGCTGGAGGAGGCCGCGGAGCGGGTCGCGCGGCTGCGCCGCTGGGCGTCCGAGCCGCGGATGCCGGCCGCGGAGCCGGCACCCGCGGCAGGCTGCGGCTGACGGCCGGGCGGGCGGCCGGGCGGGGAAGGATTCCGCCGGTCACACCGTTGGCACAGCCATGAACGATGCGGTGCGTGAGGTCGAGGTGGCCGTCGTCGGCGCGGGCCAGGCGGGCCTGTCCGCGGGGTATTTCCTGCGCCGCGCGGGCCTCGCCCCGGACACCGGCTTCGTGATGCTCGACCACTCCCCCGGCGCGGGCGGCGCCTGGCAGTTCCGCTGGCCGTCGCTGACCTACGGCAAGGCGCACAGGGTGCACGACCTTCCCGGGATGCCGCTGGGCGACGGCGACCCGGAGCGGCCCTCGGCCGAGGTGGTGGGCGACTACTTCGCGCGCTACGAGCAGCGGTTCGACCTGCGGGTGCACCGCCCGGTGGACGTGGCCGCGGTACGCGAAGGGGACGGCGGGCGGCTGCGGATCGAGACCGGCGCGGGGACCTGGTCGGCGCGGGCGCTGATCAACGCCACCGGGACATGGGACCGCCCCTTCCTGCCGTACTACCCGGGCCAGGAGACCTTCCTCGGCCGCCAGTTGCACACGGCGGGCTACCGGGGCGCGGCGGACTTCGCCGGCTCGCACGTGGTCGTGGTCGGCGGCGGCACCTCGGCGGTGCAGCTGCTGATGGAGCTGGCCGAGGTGGCGCGGACCACCTGGGTGACCCGGCGGCCGCCGGTCTTCCACAGCGGGCCCTTCACCGAGGAATGGGGGCGCGGGGCGGTCGCCCTGGTCGAGCAGCGGGTTCGTGAGGGGCTGCCGCCGCAGAGCGTGGTGAGCGTGACCGGGCTGGCGGCCACCGACGCCGTCCAGCAGGCGATGGAGCGCGGCATTCTGCGGCGGCAGGAGATGTTCGACCGGATCACACCGCACGGCGTCGCCTGGGACGACGGCCGCACCCTGGACGCCGACGCGATCTTGTGGGCGACCGGATTCCGTGCCGCCCTCGACCACCTCGCCCCGCTGCGGCTGCGCGAGCCCGGCGGCGGCATCGCGGTGGAGGGCACCCGGGTGGTCAAGGACCCGCGGATCCATCTGGTCGGCTACGGACCCTCCGCGAGCACCATCGGCGCCAACCGCGCCGGCCGCAGCGCCGTGCGCGAGATCCGCGCGCTGCTGGCCGAGGCCCCCGCGGATCCGGCCCGCCCTGCCGGACCCGGGCGCGACCGGTCGCTCGAAAGCGCGCGCTGAACGGGCCCACCCGAGGAACAGACATCGGATGTCTCCTTCCCTGGGGAAGGGGATTGCGGCAGTATGAGCGCATGCATGATCGAGATCAGCCCGGCCCGCGCCGGGGCGCCACGGAGGACCCATGCGTGTAGCACTCTTCGTGACCTGTGTGAATGACCTGCTCTACCCGGAGACGGGGCGGGCGGTGGTGCGGTTGCTGGAGCGGCTGGGCGTGGAGGTGGACTTCCCGCCGGGGCAGACCTGTTGCGGGCAGCCGCAGTACAACACCGGTTACCGGCATCTGAGCGAGCCGCTGGTGCGGCACCACGCGTCGGTGTTCGAGGGGTACGACTACGTGGTGACGCCGTCGGGGTCCTGCGCGGCGATGGTGCGGGAGAGCTACCCGCGGATCGCGCAGCGCGCCGCCGAGGAGGGCCGGGAGTCGGCGGCCGGGCTGGCGCGCGCGGCGGCGCTGGCGGTGCCGCGGACCTACGAGCTCACCGAGTTCCTGGTCGACGTGCTGGGGGTCACCGACGTCGGCGCGTACTTCCCGCACACGGTGACCTACCACCCCTCCTGCCACGGGCTGCGGGTGCTGGGCCTGGGCGGGCGCCCCCGGCAGCTGCTGGAGGCCGTACGCGGCCTGGAACTGCGGGAGTTGCCCAGGGCGGAGGAGTGCTGCGGCTTCGGCGGGACCTTCGCGGTGAAGAACCCCCATGTCTCCGCCGCGATGGGCCAGGACAAGATCGACAACGCGGCCGGCACCGGCGCGGAGGTCCTCTGCGGCGCCGACAACTCCTGCCTGATGCACCTCGGCGGCATGATCTCCCGCCAGGGCACCGCGCTGCGGGCCGTGCACATCGCCGAGATCCTCGCCTCCACCGAGGACCAGCCCTACACCGCCCCCGAGCTGACGGGAAAGATCCGATGAGCGGTACGTTCGTGGGTTTGCCCTCGTTTCCGCAGGCCGCCGCGGTCTCCACCCAGGACACCCAGCTGCGCGCGAACCTGCGCCACGCCACCCGCACGATCCGCGACAAACGCGCCACCGCGATCGGCGAGCTCAGCGACTGGCCGCAACTCCGGGCGGCGGGCGCCGCGATCAAGGACCACACGCTGGCCCATCTCGACCACTACCTCCGGCAACTCGAAGCCGCGGTGACGGCGGCCGGCGGAACCGTCCACTGGGCCGCCGACGCCGACCAGGCCAACCGCATCATCGCCGACCTGATCCACGCCACCGGCGAGACCCAGGTCGTCAAGGTCAAATCCATGGCCACCCAGGAAACCGGCCTCAACGAGGCCCTCCAGGCCGAGGGCATCACCGCCTACGAGACCGACCTGGCCGAACTCATCGTCCAACTCGGCGACGACCGGCCCTCCCACATCCTGGTCCCCGCCATCCACAGGAACCGCCACCAGATCCGCGACATCTTCACCGACCAGATGGCGGCCTGGGGCCGCCCCGCCCCCGAGGACCTCACCGACGACCCCGCGGCCCTCGCCGAGGCCGCCCGGCTGCACCTCCGGGAGAAATTCCTCACCACCAAAGTCGCCATCTCCGGGGCCAACTTCATGGTGGCCGAGACCGGCACCCTCGTCGTGCTGGAATCCGAGGGCAACGGCCGGATGTGCCTGACCCTGCCCGACACGCTCATCTCCCTGGTCGGGATCGAGAAGACCATCCCCACCTGGCAGGACCTGGAAGTCTTCCTGCAGACCCTCCCGCGCTCCTCCACCGCGGAACGCATGAACCCCTACACCACCATGTGGACCGGCACCACCAGCCACGACGGGCCGCAGAACTTCCACCTGGTCCTGCTGGACAACGGGCGCACCGACACCCTCGCCGACACCACCGGACGCGAGGCCCTCCGCTGCATCCGCTGCTCGGCCTGCCTGAACGTCTGCCCCGTCTACGAACGCGCCGGGGGCCACGCCTACGGCACCCCCTACCCCGGCCCCATCGGCGCCATCCTCACGCCCCAACTCCAGGGCACCAGCACGCCCCTGACCGCTTCGCTCCCCTACGCCTCCACCCTGTGCGGCGCCTGCTACGACGTCTGCCCGGTCGCCATCAACATCCCCCAGATCCTGGTCCACCTGCGCGAACAGACCGCCCAGGGCGGAACCACCACCAGCCGCGGAACCCCCGCCACGGCCACGCCGGCATCGGGCCACGCCGCGATGCGCGCCGCCATGCGCGCGGCGACCTGGACGCTCACCCACCCGCGGACCCTCCATCAGGCCCAGAGCCTCGCCACCAAGACCCGGCGCCTGCACCCCAAGAACCCGCCAGGTCCCGCCGCCGCCTGGACCAACACCCGCGATCTCCCGCCGCTCCCCGCGCACACCTTCAACCACTGGTGGAAACACCACCACTCCACCGAAGGCACTCCCCAGCCATGACCATCCACCAGGCTCCCGACGGCTCCCCCGGCCCGGCTGACGGCGCGCGCGAGGAGATCCTCCGCCGCATCCGGCAGGCGCTCGGCAACCCCGCATCCACCACCCCCGATCCCACCGCCGTCCCCCGCACGTACCTCACCACCCATGTCCACCACACCCCCGAGCAACGCACCGCCCTGCTCGCCGACAACCTCACCGACTACCGCGCCCACGTCCACCACACCGACCAGGCCGGGCTGCCCGCCACCGTCGCCCGGCTCCTCAGCGAGCACGGGACGCGCACCGCCGTCGTGCCACCGGGGGTCCCCGCAGCCTGGCTCAGCGCCGCGACCGGCGTCGACGTCCATCACGACACCGACGCGGACCCGCTCACCCCGCGCCAACTCGACGCCGTCGACACGGTGGTCACCGGCTGCGCCCTGGCCATCGCCGAGACCGGCACCATCGTCCTGGACGCGGCACCCGACCAGGGACGACGGGTCCTCACCCTCGTCCCCGACCACCACGTCTGCGTCATCGACGCGTCCGGCCAGGTCGTCGACTCGCTCCCCCAGGCGCTCCCCCGGCTGGACCCCGCCCGCCCGCAGACCTGGATCTCCGGACCCTCCGCCACCAGCGACATCGAGCTCGAACGCGTCGAAGGCGTCCACGGCCCGCGCACCCTCGACGTCATCCTGGTGACGTCACCCCCGCCGAGCGGCTGACCTTCAGCGCCCAGAGCACCAGCGGCACCTGGACCGGCAGCCGGGCGTAGGCGGCGGCCCGGTAGGGGGTGCGCCGGTGGCGCCAGTCGTAGGCCATCTTGACGTTGGCCGGGAAGACGGCGACGAAGAAGCCCGCGGTGAGCAGGGCGCCCGTGCGGCGGGTCGCGGGCAGGGCGACGGCCGCGGCGAGCACGGCCTCCACCGCTCCGCTGGCCTGCGTCCAGGTGCGGGCGCTGCCGGGCAGCGCGGACGGCACCAGGGCGTCGTAGGGCTCGGGCCGGGCGAAGTGGGTGACGGCCGCGCCGGCGAGCAGGCCGGCGAGCAGCTGGGCGGAACGTGCGGGCACCGGGGCGTACCTCCTGACCGGCGGGTACGTCCCGCCGGAGCCACACCCTACTCTCCGGTAATGTCGGGCCCGCAAGGGTGCGGACGCCCGGCTCAGGGCGCGCTGGTGGCCAGTTGCGTGTCGCGTCGCACCAGAGCGGCGTAGCGGCCGCCCGCCGCGAGGAGTTCGTCGTGCGTGCCGCGTTCGACGATCCGCCCGGCGTCCAGCACCACGATCTGGTCGGCGTCGCGGACGGTGGACAGCCGGTGGGCGATGGTGAGGGTGGTGCGCCCGGCCGACAGGGTGTCGATGGCGTCCTGGACGGCCTGCTCGGTCCTGGTGTCCAGGGCGCTGGTGGCCTCGTCGAGGATGAGCACCGGCGGGTTCCGCAGGATCGTGCGGGCGATGGCCAGCCGCTGCTTCTCGCCGCCGGAGAAGCGGTAGCCGCGCTCGCCGACCAGCGTGTCGTAGCCGTCGGGCAGGCCGGTGATGTGGTCGTGGATCTGCGCGGCCCTGGCGGCGGCGTGGATCTCCTCGTCGGTCGCGTCCGGCTTGGCGAAGCGCAGGTTCTCCGCGACCGAGGCGTGGAAGAGGTAGGTCTCCTGGGAGACCACGCCCACCGCGGCGGCCAGCGTGTCGAAGGTCAGATCGCGGACGTCGATGCCGTCGATGGTGACCCGGCCGGCCGTCACGTCGTAGAGCCGCGGCACCAGATAGCTCAGGGTGCTCTTGCCGGAACCCGTCGCGCCGACGACGGCCAGGCTGCCGCCGGCGGGCACGGTCACGTCGATGCCGCGCAGGGTCGGGGCGCCGGACTCGGGGTCGTAGGCGAAGTCCACGCCATCGAAGGCGACGTCGCCGCGTACCGTCCCCAGGCTCCGCGCGCCGGGGCGCTCGGTGATGTCGAGCGGGAGGTCGAGGTATTCGAAGATGCGCTGGAAGAGCGCCAGCGACGTCTGCATCTGCACGCCGGTGGCCAGCAGCGAGACGGTGGGCCGGAAGAGGCCCTGCTGGAGCGAGACGAAGGCGACCAGGGTGCCGATGGAGATGGCGGGACCGCCGTGGCCGGTGGTCAGTCCGGCCGCCCAGTACAGCAGGGCGGGCATCGCCGACATGACGATGCCGATGACGGCCATCCGCCAGCGGCCCTGCATGTTGGAGCGCACTTCGAGGTCGACCAGGCGCTCGGACTCGGTGGAGAAGTCACGGGTGAGCGAGTCGGCCCGGCCCATGGTGCGGCCGAGCAGGATGCCGCTGACCGACAGCGACTCGGTGACGATGGCGGACATCGAGGCCATCTGCTTCTGCCGCTCGGTGGCGATCTTCTTGCGCTCGCGGCCGACCCGGCGGGCGATCCAGACGAAGAGCGGGAGCAGCAGCAGGGAGACGATGGTCAGCCGCCAGTCCAGGGCCGCCATCGCCACGACAGAGGCGATCACGGCAGTGGCGTTGGAGACCAGCGACGTCGCGGTGGAGGTAACGGTGGCCTGCATGCCGCCGATGTCGTTGGCGATCCTGGACTGCACCTCGCCGGTGCGGGTGCGGGTGAAGAAGGCCAGCGACATGCGCTGCAGCCGCTCGTAGACGGCGGTCCGCAGATCGTGCATGACGCGCTGGCCGACGGTGGTGGAGATCAGGGTCTGCAGGACGCCGAAGACCCCGGTGGCGACGGCGGTGGCGATCATGCCGAGCGCCAGCAGGCTCAGCAGGCCGGTGCGGCCCTGCGGGATCGCGGTGTCCAGGATCGCCCGCAGCAGGAACGGCGAGGCGACGGAGACCAGCGAGGACAGGGCGACCAGGACGCCGACGACGGCCAGCCGGCCGCGGTAGGGCCGGAACAGCCGCACGATGCGGCGGACGTCGGTGGGCGCGGCGGGTTTCTTCTGCGGTGGGGTCCACCGGGACGCGAGATCGTTTTCGGGGCGCAAAGGACTCCTCGGGATGTGACGGCGTGGTCGGGGGTACGCGAGTCCCCGACGAAGAGTGTAGGTCATTGTTACCTACGCTCACAATGAACTACGTCCTGCTAGGCTGTATTCCATGGACACCCGCACCACCGAGACCGCGCAGGCGGCAGGCCCGGCGCCCGCGACAGCGGACGAGGTCACCGGGCGGCTCGCCGACCAGCTGCTGCGGCTGAGCAGGCGGCTGCACCGCGCCCAGCGCCGGCTGCTCGAACCGCTGGGCATCACGCCCGCGCAGGCCAGGCTGCTGCGGACGCTCGCGCACTGCGACGAGCCGCCGCGGATGGCGGATCTCGCCCAGCGTCTGGACGTGGTGCCGCGGGCGGTGACCACGCTGGTGGACGCGCTGGAGGAGCAGGAACTGCTGCGCCGGGTGCCCGATCCGCACAGCCGCCGGGTGATCAGGATCGAGCTGTGCGACGGCGGCCGCCGGGCACTGGACGACCTGCGGAGCGCCAGGCGCACGGCGGCCGCCGAGATCCTGGCGCCGCTGGACGACGGCAGCCGGGCCGCGCTGACCGAACTGCTGGCCGCGCTCGACCCGGACGAGGGGGCCGAGCGGCGCCGCTGCTGAGGCGGCGCCGGACGCTCGCCGCAGGAGGAAAGGACGGGGCCCGGGGCGTCGCGCCCCGGGCCCTGTCCTGCCGCTGATCGGCCGGCTGCTACCGCGCGACGTCCGCGGGGCCGCCCTGGGGGGCCACCGTCGGCGGCACCGGTGCGGTGCAGGCGCTGCATCGCTTGGCCGCCGCCGGTATCGCCGTCAGGCACTCCGGGCACTCGCGCATCGGCGCGCCCGTGGCCTTCGGGAAGAACCTCTCCTGCATCCGGTTCATCGGCAGCATGACCAGGAAGTAGATCACCGCCGCGACGATCACGAAGCTGATCGTCGCGTCGATGAAGATGCCGTAGGGGAAGGTGACTCCCGAGGCGTGGAAGGTCCTGGCACTGAAGTTGCCGGTGGCGCCGCTGATGATGCCGACGATCGGGGTCAGGAACGCCTTGACGAAGCCGTTCACCAGGGCGGTGAAGGCGGCGCCGATGACGATGCCGACCGCGAGATCGACGACGTTGCCGCGGAGCAGGAAGGTGCGGAAGCCCTTCATGGGTGGGGGTCCCCTCTGTGGTCAAGATCGGTGGAAGACCACAGTGTGCCGGGTCCTGCCGCAGAGGGGTGAATCGGCGGTACGGGGCTGCGCCGGCGGTCAGTTGCGCCAGGTGTCGTTCAGTACGGCCCTGCCGCCGGCCGGGACGGTGGCGGTCCGGTTGGCGCCGGTCTCCCAGGTCACGTTCCCGCTGCCGTCCTTCCTGATGTACTTGTACTGGAAGGACGTGCCCGCGGGCATCCGGACGTCCAGCTTCCACACCGGGTAGCTCGCCGAGGACAGCAGCAGGGCGCTGCCGGTGTTCCAGTTGCCGAGGGTGGAGTTGTCGCCGACCACGTAGATGTTCTGGCCGAAGACGGTGGTGGCGTTCACCGCGAAGGACGCTCCTGCCGCGGGGTCCGTGGTGCCGCCGCCCGTCGTCGCCCCGGTGGTGCCGCCGGCGGTGCCGCACGGTCCTCCGGCGTAGAGGGCGACCGCGTCGTTGGCGCCGACGGTGGCGGTGAACCTGCCGTCGGAGCCGACAGTGTAGGTGGCGCCGCCGTGCTGGACGTCGCAGTAGGTCCCGGCGGGCAGCGAGGTGCTGAAGGTCCGGGCAAGGGCGCCGCCCTCGTGGTTGATCGCGACGAAGCCCTTGCTGCCGCGGCCGAAGGCGATGGCGTTGCTGCCGTCGTCCCACCAGTTGGTCACCGCGGTGCCGGCGACGGCGTTGCGGAAGCCGACCATGCCGGAGACCTGCGGCCACGCGTGCTGGCACTTCCAGCCGTCGCTGTAGCAGGCGTTGACCGTGCCGCCGTTCGGCGGGCCCGCGTCGTTGTTGGAGAACTCGTAGCCGGAGAACACGTTCGGCGAGCCGTAGGGCCAGGCCAGCAGGTACACGTTGGCCAGGGTGTAGGTGGCGTTGTCCTTGTAGCTGAGGGTCGAGCCGTTGCGCTCGGTGTCCCAGTTGTCGACGAAGGTGCGGGCCTTGTCGGAGGCGACGTAGCCCGCGCCCCAGGACGCGCCCCAGGTCTTCAGTGACGCCAGCTGCTGCCCGTTGAAGATCCGCTTGAGGTCGAAGGCGCCCTGGAAGGCGTCCACGTCACCGGTGTTGACGTACTCGCTCGGCTGCACGGCCTCCCCCGCGCCGTAGATCGCCTCCTGCGCCCAGTAGACGGCGGGGTTGCTGAGCTTGGACTTGATCGCGGCGAGATCGGTCTCCGCCATGTGCTTGGCGGCGTCGACCCGGAAGCCGTCGACGCCGAGCGAGATCAGGTGGTTCAGATACCCGGCGATGGTGCTGCGGACGTAGTCGCTGCCGGTGTCGAGGTCGGCCAGGCCGACCAGTTCGCAGTTCTGGACGTTGGCACGGTCCTGGTAGTTGGAGATGTTCGTCCGGCAGGTGTGGAAGTCCTGGTCCTGGTAGTAGCCGGGGTAGTTGTACTTGCTGTAGTTCGTCCCGCCGGTGCCGGTGCCGGAGCCCGCCGACATGTGGTTGATCACCGCGTCGGCGACGACCTTCACGCCGGCGGCATGGCAGGTGCTCACCATGCTCGCGAACGACGACTCGCTGCCGAGCCGGTTCTGCAGCTTGTAGCTCACCGGCTGGTAGGAGGTCCACCACTGGTCGCCCTGGATGTTCTCGGTCGCGGGCGAGACCTCGACGTAGCCGTAGCCGGCCGGGCCGAGCTGGTCGGTGCAGGCCTTGGCGACCGAGTCGTAGCGCCATTGGAAGAGCGTCGCGGTGACGTCCTTGCTGCCGGGCGGGGTGGCCTGCGCCTGCTGGACGGTGACGGCGAAAAGGCCTGCCGCCGCGACGACGGCCACGGCGAGCGAACCGTTGAGTACGCGGGATCTCATGGGCGGCTCCTTCGGTGGGCGGGCACACCGGTGCCCTGCGAAGGCAGCCACGCGCCTGGCCGCCGGGTGGGGGGAGTTACCGGAACACCGGTCCCTCGGGTTCCGCCCAGGAGCTTCCCGCCGCCGGTGCGTACACGTCAAGACGCTGGCGGAAGAACTTTCGTCGGCTTACTGCAAGGTGTTGCCGCCGCGCCGGGCGACAGGGAGAGGACAGCGCAACGACAGCGAAAACCGGTTGACCGGGCGCGGGGAATTTCGCGAAGGTTGCACGGTTCAGGACGGCACTTCGCGCGGTTTCTCCCCATCCGCCCGGCAGGCCGCCCGCTCCCGCAAGCCCCGCTCCGAGCCCAGGACACCATGACGTCCCTCCGCGATCTCCCGCTGTCCGACCCCGGTGTCCCCGACGCCCGGTCGGGCTTCCGCCTGCTGCTCTGGCTGGAGGTACGGCAGTGGCGCGGCCAGGTGCTCGCCGCGGCCTGGGGCACCCTGCACATGGCCGCGGTCGCGTCCTTCCCCGCCGCCGTGGGCATCGCCGTCCAGGCGGTGGTCGACCGCTCGGGCGCACGGCTGGGCCTGGCCGGCGCTCTGATGCTGCTGCTGGGGCTGCTCACCGCGCTCGGCGACACGATGCTGCACCGCACGGCCGTGACCAACTGGATCAGCGCCGCCGCCCGCGTCCAGCAGCTGCTGGCCGGCAAGACCGTCGAGCTGGGGGCGGTGCTCACCCGGCGGGTGGCGGCGGGCGAGGTGGTGGCCGTCAGCACCGGCGACGTGGAGAAGATCGGCTGGTTCGTCGAGGCACTGGCCCGCTTCACCTCGGCCCTGCTCGCCACCGTCGGGGTAGCCGTCGCCCTGGTGTTCTACCAGCCCGCGCTCGGTGTCATCGTGGCCGCGTCCGTGCCGGTGCTCGCCCTGGCGGTGCTGCCGCTGCTGCCCGCCGCGACCCGGCGCGCCGACCTCCAGCGGGAGAAGGCGGGCAAGGCCACGGAGTTGGCCTCCGACACGGTCGCGGGGCTGCGGGTGCTGCGCGGCATCGGCGGCGAGGACCTCTTCCTCGACCGGTACCGCCGCGCCTCGCAGCAGGTACGCGCCGCCGCGGTGCACAGCGCCCGCATGTGGGCGCTGATCAGCGCGGTGCAGGTGCTCCTGCCGGGGCTGCTGCTGGTGGCCGTCGCCTGGTACGGCGCCGGGCTCGCGCTGGACGGGCGGATCTCGGTGGGCGAACTGATCACCGTCTACGGCTCCGTGGCCTTCCTGATGATGCCGCTGCGGAACTTCGAGGAGATCGCCATGGCGTGGTCCTTCTCGCGGCCCTCGGCCAACCGTGCGGCCCGGGTGCTGTCGCTGCGGCGGGGACACGAGGGCGCGGTGCCGTCCGCGGCGGAGCACGGCGGCGTCCTGCGCGAGCCGGCCGGGGAGTTGCACGATCCGCTGACCGGCCTGCGCGCCGCGCCCGGGCTGCTGACCGCGGTCGTCTGCGGCGACCCGGACGCCGCCGGGCGGCTGGCGGACCGGCTGGGCGGCCACAGCCCTTCAGGCGCCGGCACCGAGCCGTCGGCGACCCTCGGCGGTCAGCCGCTTGACGCGATGCCGCTGCCCGCGGCCAGGAAGGCCGTGCTGGTCCAGGACAAGGACCCGGTGCTGCTCTCCGGCACGCTCGCCGAGCTGCTCGCGGTGCCGTCCTCCGGTCGCGTGGAGCCCGGCGCCGCGCTCGCCGCCGCCCAGTGCGGCGACGTGCTGGACGCGCTGGTCCAGTCGATGGTCGACCCGGGCGACGGCGCCGGCCCGGCGGATCCGATGGGCGCGCGGATCACCGAGCGCGGCCGGTCGCTGTCCGGCGGTCAGCGGCAGCGCCTGGCGCTGGCCCGCTCGCTGGTCGCCGACCCGGAGGTGCTGGTGCTCGACGAGCCGACGTCGGCGGTCGACGCCCACACCGAGGCCCGGATCGCCCGCGCCCTCGGCGCGGTCAGGACCGGTCGGACCACCGTCGTGCTCACCTCGAGCCCGCTGGTGCTCGACTGTGCCGACCGGGTGGTCTTCGTCGACGACGGCGCCGTGGCCGCCGCGGGCGACCACCACGAACTGCTGCGCACCTACCCGCGCTACCGCGCCGTCGTCACCCGGGAGACCGATCCGCAGCCGGGGCTGGTCCCGGCGCCCGCCGGCGCCGCGCGCCCCACCGCCACGATGGAGGAGACCGCATGATCGGCGTGTCACCGCCCGACCACGACCCGGACGCGCCGCAGCGGAGCACCACCCTGCCGGTGGGCTCGCCGGCGACGGTGCGCGCCTACGTCCGTGAGCTGGCCAGGCGGCACCGCGGCTCCTTCGCCCTGCTGGTGGGGGTGAACACGGTGGCCGTGCTGGCCTCGATGGTCGGTCCCTACCTGCTCGGCGGGCTGGTGCAGGACCTCTCCGAGGGCCGGCGGGACGTGCATCTGGGCCGGGCGGTGGCCTTCTTCCTGGCCGCGCTGGCGGTGCAGGCGTATTTCGTCCGGCTGGTCCGGTTGCGCGGGGCGGTGCTCGGTGAGCTGATGCTGGCGGACCTGCGGGAGGACTTCCTGGTCAGATCGGTGTCGCTGCCGCCCGGCGTGCTGGAGCGCGCGGGCACCGGCGACCTGCTCTCCCGGATCACCACCGACATCGACCGGCTGGCCAACGCGATGCGCGAGGCCGTCCCCGAACTGGCCATCGCCGTGGTCTGGGCGGGGCTGCTGATCGGCGCGCTCGCCGTCACCTCGCCGCCGCTGGCGCTGGCGGTGCTGGTCGCCCTGCCGCTGCTGCTGGTCGGTGTCCGCTGGTACTTCCGCCGCGCCCCGCAGGCCTACCGCTCGGAGGCGGCCGGCTACGCGGCCGTCGCCGCGGTGCTCGCCGAGTCCGTCGACGCCGGCCGCACCATCGAGGCGCACGGGCTGGGCGACCGCAGGCAGGAGCTGTCGCGGCGGCGGATCGGCCAGTGGGTGGCCTGGGAGCGCTACACGATGTGGCTGCGCACCGTCCTCTTCCCGGTGATCAACGCGACCCACACGCTGATCCTGACCTCGGTGCTGATGATCGGTGGCGTCTTCGCCCTGCACGGCTGGGTGACGGCCGGCGAGCTGACCACCGGCGCGCTCTACGCCCAGATGCTGGTCGACCCGGTCAACCTCATCCTGCGCTGGTACGACGAGCTGCAGGTCGCCCAGGTCTCGCTGGCCCGGCTGGTCGGGGTGCGCGAGGTGGCGGAGTCGGCGGGGGACGAGCGGATCTCGCCGCAGGGCCGGGAGGTCGCCGCCGACGAGGTGCGTTTCGGCTACCACCAGGGCGGCGACGTGCTGCACGGCATCACCCTGAACGTGCCGCCCGGCACCCGGCTGGCGCTGGTCGGCCCGTCGGGCGCGGGCAAGTCGACGCTCGGCAGGCTGCTGGCCGGGATCTACGCACCCCGGACCGGCGAGGTCACCCTCGGCGGCGCGGAGCTGTCAAAGCTGCCCGCCGAACGGGTCCGCGAGCATGTGGCCCTGGTCAACCAGGAGCACCACGTCTTCGTCGGCACGCTCCGCGACAACCTCCAGCTCGCCAGGGCGGCCGCGGTGGACGACGAGCTGTGGGAGGCGCTGGCCGCGGTGGACGCCGACGACTGGGCGCGGGCCCTTTCCGACGGCCTGGACACCGAGGTCGGCTCCGGCGGCGCCGTGCTCACCCCCGCGCAGGCCCAGCAGCTCGCGCTGGCCCGGCTTGTGCTCGCCGACCCGCACACCCTGGTGCTGGACGAGGCCACCTCGCTGCTCGACCCGCGGGCGGCCCGGCATCTGGAGCGCTCGCTGTCCCGGGTCCTCGACGGGCGTACGGTCGTCGCCATCGCGCACCGGCTGCACACCGCACACGACGCCGATGTGATCGCCGTGGTCGAGGAGGGCCGGATCAGCGAACTGGGCAGCCACCACCAGCTGGTCGCCGCCGACGGCGCCTACGCGGCCCTGTGGCGGTCCTGGCACGGCTGACCGGCCCGGCGCCCGCCGTCCACCGTGCCCGGCCGCCGCGGGGCACGACGGGCGGGAGGTCAGCCGATGAGGCCCAGGGCGCCCAGGGCGCAGCCGCCGCCGACGATGAAGAAGACCGGGGTGAGAACCTTGATCTCCACCCAGCTGCCGGCCCGGAAGCGCATGAACCTCGGCGGGCCGACCGGATACCAGCGGCGGCGGCCGATCGGGATCGGCCACAGGACCGGGCAGCCGGAGACGGTCAGCGCGTCGCCGACGCAGTGCACCAGCGAGCCCAGCACGATGGGCAGCCCGATCCACAGGTAGTGCTGGCCCGGCTGGGTGAACAGCCAGTCCTTGCCGTTGCCGGGGTCGTCCAGCACGTCGGCGAGCATCCACGCGCTGGTCGCCCCGAGCAGCCACACCAGCACGTCGCTTGACATCCTGGCCTGCCGCCAGAGCAGGCCCTCCACCGCGAGCACCATGTGGATGAAGAGGATGACCAGCACCGCCCAGCGGCCGCCGAGGACCGCGGCGGCCGAGAAGCCGCCGCCGACCAGCACCGCCCACAGCCAGGTATGGGTGAGGGTCCGGTGGCCGCCGGCCCGCCGCGGGTCGCCCTTCTTGCGGGTCGCCTTGTAGGCGGCGTGCGCCAGCCGGTCCACGATCCTGCACAGCCCACGGGACAGCGGGCCGAAGGCCCGGGAGATCGTCGCCGCCTGGTGGTCCAGGTCGGGGGCGAGCGCCGCGCCCGCGCAGATGAGGGCACCCACCAGCACCGTCGGCCAGGGCATCGGGTGGTCGAGGGCCGCCGCGATCGCTCCGACCCCCAACCAGGCGGCCGCTCCGGACAGTGAGTGCGCAGGTCCCATCATGGTGCTGCTCCATCCCCCTGAAGTGCCGCCCGCAGGCGGAGTTGACGCTCGATCGAGGGCACACACTATCGCCGATGATCACGGCCGCCTCCTCCGGTTCCGCCTGTGACGGCTGGGACAGGCAAGATGGTGGGGTGACCCTTATCGATCAGCTGCCGTCCGATGCCGACCCCGATGCCCTCTTCGAAGCGTTCTCGACGTGGGCACAGGGGGAGGGCATCTCGCTCTACCCCGCCCAGGAGGAGGCGCTGATCGAGGTGGTCTCGGGTGCGAACGTGATCCTGTCCACCCCGACCGGATCCGGAAAGAGCCTGGTCGCGGCGGGTGCGCACTTCGCGGCGCTGGCCCGCGACGAGGTCACCTTCTACACCGCGCCGATCAAGGCACTGGTCTCGGAGAAGTTCTTCGACCTGTGCAAGCTCTTCGGCACCGAGAACGTCGGGATGCTGACCGGCGACGCCTCGGTCAATCCCGACGCACCGGTGATCTGCTGCACGGCGGAGGTTCTGGCCTCGATCGCACTGCGGGACGGCAGGACGGCCGACGTCGGCCAGGTGGTCATGGACGAATTCCACTTCTACGCCGAGCCGGACCGCGGCTGGGCGTGGCAGATCCCGCTGCTGGAGCTGCCGCAGGCGCAGTTCCTGCTGATGTCGGCGACGCTCGGTGACGTCTCCCGCTTCGAGGAGGACCTCACCCGCCGCACCGGGCGGCCCACCACGGTGGTGCGCTCGGCGACCCGTCCGGTGCCGCTGAGCTACGAGTACCGCAGCACCCCGCTGACCGAGACGCTGACCGAACTGCTGGAGACCCGTCAGTCGCCGGTCTACATCGTGCACTTCACCCAGGCCGCGGCCGTCGAGCGGGCGCAGGCGCTGATGAGCATCAACATGTGCACCCGGGCCGAGAAGGACGCGATCGCCGATCTGATCGGCAACTTCCGCTTCACCACCACCTTCGGCCGCAACCTGTCGCGGTACGTCCGGCACGGCATCGGGGTGCACCACGCGGGAATGCTGCCGAAGTACCGCCGGCTGGTGGAGAAGCTGGCGCAGGCCGGACTGCTCAAGGTGATCTGCGGTACGGACACGCTCGGCGTCGGTGTCAACGTGCCGATCCGCACGGTGCTCTTCACCGCGCTCACCAAATACGACGGCCAGCGGGTCCGGGTGCTGCGCGCCCGTGAGTTCCACCAGATCGCCGGCCGCGCGGGCCGGGCCGGTTTCGACACCGCGGGCTTCGTCGAGGCGCAGGCGCCCGAGTACGTCATCGAGAACGAGAAGGCCCTGGCGAAGGCCGGCGACGACCCGAAGAAGCGCCGCAAGGTGGTGCGCAAGAAGGCGCCCGAGGGCTTCGTCGGCTGGTCGCAGGCCACCTTCGAGAAGCTGATCGGCTCCGACCCGGAACCGCTGACCTCGCGCTTCCGGGTCACCCACGCGATGCTGCTGTCGGTGATCGCCCGCCCGGGCAACGCCTTCGACGCGATGCGCAGCCTGCTTGAAGACAACCACGAGGACCGCCGCGCGCAGCTGCGGCACATCCGCCGGGCCATCGCCATCTACCGCTCGCTGCTGGCCGGCGGAGTGGTGGAGCGGCTGGCCGAGCCCGACGCGGAGGGCAGGATCGTCCGGCTGACCGTGGACCTGCAGCAGGACTTCGCGCTGAACCAGCCGCTGTCGACCTTCGCGCTGGCCTCCTTCGAGCTGCTCGACCCCGACTCCCCCTCCTATGCGCTGGACATGGTCTCGGTGGTCGAGTCGACGCTGGACGACCCGCGGCAGATCCTGGCCGCCCAGCAGAACAAGGCCAGGGGCGAGGCGGTGGCCGAGATGAAGGCCGACGGCGTCGAGTACGAGGAGCGCATGGAGCGCCTGCAGGACGTGACGTACCCCAAGCCGATGGAAGAGATCCTGCTGCATGCCTACGGCGTGTACCGCAAGAGCCACCCGTGGGTCGGTGACCATCCGCTGTCCCCCAAATCCGTGGTGCGCGACATGTACGAGCGCGCGATGACCTTCTCCGAATTCACCTCGTACTACGAGCTGGCCAGGACCGAGGGCATCGTGCTGCGGTATCTGGCCGGCGCCTACAAGGCGCTGGAGCACACCGTGCCCGACGACCTCAAGTCCGAGGACTTCCAGGATCTGACCGCCTGGCTCGGCGAGCTGGTCAGGCAGGTCGACTCCAGCCTGCTGGACGAGTGGGAGCAGTTGGCGAACCCCGAGGTAGAGACCGCGGAGGAGGCCGCCGAGCGCGCCGACCAGGTCAAGCCGGTCACCGCGAACGCCCGCGCCTTCCGGGTCCTGGTCCGCAACGCGCTCTTCCGCAGGGTGGAGCTGGCGGCGCTGGAGAAGTACCACCAGCTCGGCGAGCTGGACGCGGAGTCCGGCTGGGACGCGGACACCTGGGCCGACGCGATGGACGCCTACTGGGACGAATACGACGACCTGGGCACCGGCCCCGACGCCCGGGGCCCGAAGCTGCTGCAGATCGAGGAGCAGTCGGCACACGGCCTGTGGCGGGTACGCCAGACCTTCGCCGATCCCAACGGCGACCACGGGTGGGGCATTTCGGCCGAGGTGGACCTGGCGGCCTCCGACGAGGAGGGCCGGGCGGTGATCAGGCTCACCGACGTCGGCGAGCTGTGAGGGCGCCGGCCCGGCGCCCGCACGGCACACCGGCCGCCCGGCGGCCTGCGGCGCTCACCCGCCGCTGAGCTGCCTGCGGCCCCGCAGCAGCCTGCGCAGGCTCCGCCGCGGCCGGTCCTCGACCAGCCACGGCCCGGGCGAGGCGGCCGGCAGCGGGTCCCGCACCGGCGGCGACGCGGCGGCCACCGGGCCGGACGGCGGATAAGGCCGAGTGGGCTGCTCGCCGCGGACCGCGCCGGGCGGCGTATCCGGCAGGGTGGGCTGTTCGCCGCGGACCGCGCCGGGCGGCTGCCGCAGGTGCTGAGGTCGAGGGGCCGGTTCCCGGTCGCGCGCCCGGCCCAGGACGGCGGCGAGAGCGACCAGGCCGAGCGCGATCTCGTCCGGATGGTCCGCTGTGGTGAGCCGTCCGATCAGTGCGGCGTCCGCCATCGGCCCGGGGCGGCCGGGCGGCAGGCCCGGATGGATTCCGCGCAGCACGGCGCGTTCGTACGGATCGGGCACCGCCGAGGCGGTCATCTGGTCCCCGAGCAGCGCTGCCCACACCGCGGCCTCCTCCCAGGGGCCCGGTGCGTCCCGCACCAGCTGGGCCACCCGGCGGGAGCGCCAGCCGCGCGGCCGCTGGTCCTCCTCGTCGGCCGCCTCGCGCAGCGCCGCGGGCAGCCGGCCTGCCAGCAGCGCGGGACTGCCGAGCGCGAAGTCCCGCAGCTCGCTGGCGAGATAGAGCCAGACCAGGGCGCGGTAGCGGTTGACGTACCAGCGCACCGGGCGGAGGCAACCGGCTCTGGTCAGCCGGACCAGCCGCTCGCGGCTGATCCCCAGCAACTCCGCACCTTCCGTGGTGTTGACCAGCTCGATCCTCGCCAGCAGGGCCCGCGTCCCGCCCACCGCCTCCCTTACTCTGGCGATCTCCTGCTCGGGCACCCGCGTCCGATCCGTGCCGCCGCCGACCGTGGCGATCTCGCCGAGCAGCAGGGCCAGCTCGAAGGCCGGTGCGTCCAGGCCCAGTTCCTCCCGTGCCCGGTTCAGGGCCAGGGTCCGTGGTGCACCCGGATCCGCGCCGCGCGCTGCCGGCGAACCCGCCCCGCGCGCGCGGGCCACGCCAGTCGCCCTCCCCGCCCTGCCAGCCGCGCCCGCCTTCCCGGTCACGCGTGCGCTGCCGGTCGCGCCCGGCCGGACCGCCGCCCCGGCCTTGCCGCCCACGGCCGCCGGGCCCCTCGCGCCGACCGCCCCCGCAGGACCCCTCGTGCCCGCGCCGCCGACCGCGCCGCCGCCCACGCCAGTTGTCGTCGTCATCACTGTCGTCACTCCCCCCGCCTCGTTCAACTACCGACAGTGACGACTCTAGCGCGCAGGACGAACACCCGTTCCCAGCCCTGTGGATAACTCCCGTTTCCGCAGCTCAGCGCCTACGGCAGCCCCCGGCCTCGACGGCTCAGCCGCCCGACCCGGCTCAACGCCGTAGCCCGCCGCCGCCCCGAAGAGGCCCGGCTCGCAGCTAGCGGTGATCCCCTGGGGCACAGCGCCCCGGCCTCGGGGTCAGTAAGGAGAGCCCGGCCCGCGCGCGGCGACGCCCAGATGCTCGCCGACGCGGTGCACCAGCAGCGTCATCTCGTAGGCCACCCGGCCGACATCGGCCTCCATGCCGCTGAGCACGGACAGGCAACTGCCGTCGCCCGCCGCGGTCACGAACAGGTAGCCCTCGTCGAACTCGACCATGGTCTGCCGGACTCCGCCGGTGCCGAACTGCCGTCCCGCGCCCTTGGCGAGGCTGTGGAAGCCGGACGAGACCGCGGCCAGATGCTCGGCGGCCGGCCGGTCGAGGTCGCCGCTGGCGCCCGTGACCAGACCGTCGTTGGACAGGACGAGCGCGTGCTTCACATGCGGCACTCGCTGTGTCAGATCGTCGAGCAGCCATGCGAGCCTGTTGCTCACCGTCATCGCCCCTGCCTCCCGTCTCCCCTGCCCTAGAGCCTGTCGCGCCGGGCGCGCTTCGGCAACCCCGCCTCGGCGCGCCGCGTCCACAGAACTGCCGGGCGGCGGCCGGCAAGGGCGGGATTCAGCCGCGCCACGACGCATACCCGGCGATCCCCGCCCCGACCAGGCAGATCGCCGCCGCCACGGTGCCGCGGCGTTCCTGACGGTGACCGTCGGCGACCACGCCCCGGAGGAAGGGGCCGCCACCGAGGCGGCGCCGCGCGGCGCCGGAGCGCCGCACCGGCCGGCGCCGGGCTGGCGGGGCGCGGCGAATCCGTGGAGGCCCGGGGCATGCGGCCCGTCCCGGCCCTCCCGATATCGCGGTGCTCGCCCGCCCGTTGGACGGTCCATCGGGCCCTGCCGAGCTCCGGGACGGCGGGGCGATTGACGAGGGCGCCGGAACGCAGGGTGATCATGCCACCATGAGGCATGGCCAGTATCGGAAGCGAACGGCAGCACGTGCGGCTCTTCTTCGCCGAGCGCGCCACGGGCTGGGAGACCCGGTATCCCGACGACACGCCCGCCTACGCGGCCGCGGTCGAGGCCCTGGAGGTGCCGCCCGGCGGCCGGGCGCTGGACGCGGGCTGCGGCAGCGCGCGGGCGCTGCCGCTGCTGCGGGCGGCGGTCGGCCCGGCCGGCACGGTGGTCGGCGTGGACCTGACGCCGGAGATGCTGGGTGAGGCCGTGGCCCTGGGGCGGCGCGCGGACGGCGCCTTGATCGAGGCGGACAGCGCGCAACTGCCGCTGCGCGACGGGACCTTCGACGCCGTCCTCGCGGCCGGCCTGGTCCACCACCTGCCCGATCCGGCGGCGGGGCTGCGGGAGCTTGCCCGGGTGACGAGGCCGGGCGGCCGGCTGGCGCTTTTCCACCCGCTGGGGCGGGCCGCGCTCGCCGCCCGCCGCGGCCACGACCTGCGTGCCGACGACATCCGGGCCGAAGCCCGACTCGGCCCGGCGCTGTCCGCGACGGGTTGGCGGCTGGCACTGCTCGACGACTCCGCGGAGCGCTATCTGGCGGTCGCGGTCAGGCGCCCGCACTGATCGCCGCCGCGTAGGCCCGCGGATTGCCGAACATGACGCAGTGCCCGGCGTCCGTGACCACCTGGAGTCCCGACCCGGCCGGACCCGCGGAACTCGCCGCGGCCGCAAGCCGCGTTGGCCACGCACGACGGCCCCGGCCGCGCCGGAGGGCTGTGTGCGCTCCCGCGCCCGGGGCGTGCGCCTCCTCGCCCCGCGCGGGCCGCGCGACCCCTCGACGCGGACGTTACCGGCTGGTTAGGGTGCGCGGACCGGAACGAGAGGGAGGGCGTCACATGGCCGCGGCGGAGAGCACGGGGGACGACGAGCTGTTCGTGCTGACGGCCGCGATGCTGACGCCGGAGCGCTTTCCCGGCGTCCTCGGCGACGACTATCCCGCCGCCTGCGCGTATCTGGGCCTCGACCCGCTGCCGTACGGCTACGGCCTGATGTTCGGTCAGGACGGCGGTGGCGCCCGCTGGACGGTCGCGACCACGGACGCCGCCATGGTCGCGTGCGCGCTCGCCGCGTGGGACTGCGGTCTTGAGTACGAGCTCTCCCCCGAGGACGACACGCTGGCCGCGTCGCTGCCCGGCTGGCCGTTGCCGGTCGCCGTGTCGGTGCCGGGCATCCCGGGGCCGCACGATCCGGCGGACGAGGAGGCGGGGCCCGCCCTCGCGCCGCCGGACGTCTCGGTATGGGGCCCGCCGCAGCGGCGGATGGGCGCGGACGAGATCGCGATCCGGTGGTTCGAGTGGCGCGACCAGTTGCTGCCGGCGGACGCCCCGGAGGCGGACTCCCCGGACTCCGCGGCGAAAGCACGCACCGGGGCGGCCGGCGCACACGACCGGACGACACGGGGCGCCGCGAAGGAGGGGCGAGAAGCGCGGGCCGGCACCGCGGACACCGACGCGGCGGCAGCGCCTGCGCCCCCGGTCGCCCACGCCGGTCTGCGCCGCGCCCTGCAGGGCGCCGAGGAATACCTCCGCACCCCTCCGCCGCCCGGCCGGGTACGCACCACGGCGGGCTCGCTGCGGGCCGACGGGCCCGGGTGGAGCCTGGTCGCCAGGACCGACGACGTCGCGTTCGTCCTGCTCGACGAGGCGCCCGGCGAGGTGCTGCCCGTCGGCCGCGGCCCCGCGCTGCCGCCGCTGCTCGAAGCCCTGGACAAGCTGGCGTCCGCGGCGTCCTGACCCGGAACCCGGGCGGCGGACCGGTCAGTCCGCGGCGATGTCCGCGGCGACCGCGACGGCGGCCTTGCGGGCGGCCACGAGCACCGGGTCCCAGACCGGGGAGAAGGGCGGGGCGTAGCCGAGGTCCAGGCCGAGCATCTGCTCCACCGTCATGCCCGCGGTCAGCGCCACAGCCCCCACGTCGACCCGCTTTCCCGCGCCCTCGCCGCCGACGATCTGCACGCCGAGCAGCCGCCCCGTCCGGCGTTCCGCGAGCATCTTGACGGTCATCGGGTCCGCGTCCGGGTAGTAGCCCGCGCGGCTGGTGGACTCGATGACCGCGGTCACGAAGCGCAGTCCGGCGGCGCGTGCCTGGGACTCCTTCAGCCCGGTGCGTGCGATCTCGATGTCGCACACCTTGCTGACGGCGGTGCCGACCACGCCGGGGAAGGTGGCGTAGCCGCCGCCGATGTTGGTGCCGATGATCCTGCCGTGCTTGTTGGCATGGGTGCCAAGCGCGATGTGCTGGAGGGCGCCCGAGACCAGGTTGAGCACTTCGACGCAGTCGCCGCCTGCCCAGATGCGCTCGGTGTCGCGCACCCGCATGGCGCGGTCGGTGAGCAGGCCGCCGTGCGCGCCCAGCGGCAGCCCCGCCGCGGCGGCAAGGCCGGTCTCCGGGCGTACGCCGAGGCCGAGCACCACCAGGTCCGCGGGGTGCTCCGCGTCGTCGGTGGCGACCGCCCTGACCCGGCCGTCGTCGCCGGTGAGCACCGCGCGGACCGGGGTGCCGGAGACCACGAGCACGCCGAGGCCTTCGAGCGCGCCGCGCACCAGCCGCCCCATGTCGGGGTCCAGGGTGGTCATGGGCTGCTCGTTCCGGTCGATCAGTGTCACGGCCAGACCCCGCTGGAGCATCGCCTCGGCCATCTCCACGCCGATGTAGCCGCCGCCGATCACCACGGCGTGGCGCACTCCCCCGCGGTCCAGGCCGCCCAGCAGCGCCTCGCCGTCGTCCAGGGTCTGCACGCCGTAGACGCCGGGCGCGTCGATGCCGGGCAGCGGCGGGCGCACCGGCACCGCGCCGGTGGCGATGACCAGGTGGTCGTAGCCGGTCCACTGCTCGGCGCCGTCGGCGTCCCGGCTGCGGATCCGGCCGCGTTCCTGATCGATCTCGGTGACCTCGGTACCCAGCCGCAGGTCGATGGCCCGTGCCCGGTGTTCCGCCGCGGTCCTGGCGATCAGGGTGTCGCGGACCGGCACGGTACCGCCGATCCAGTACGGGATGCCGCAGGCGGAGTACGAGGTGTGGTGCCCGCGTTCGAAGGCGACGATCTCCAGGTCGTCGTCCGCCCGGCGGCGCCGCGCCTGGGAGGCGGCCGTCATGCCCGCCGCGTCACCGCCGATGACCACCAGACGCTCCGTCATGTCCCGTGCCACTCCTCTACGACCGGTGCCGATCGGATGCAGCCGGCGCACCCGCACAGCACCTTACGTGCGGCTGAGCGGCAGGCCCGTACGCACCTCTTTACGTCACTCACATGTCCCAGTAACCTCACGAAGGTTCTTGCAGCAAATTGCGCAAGAAATCCGGCCGTTCGTTCCGTGGCGCGCGGAGAGGCGGCGTCCCCCGACATCGGCCGCCTGCGCGGCCCCGGTCGGAACGCGGCCCCGGGCAAGATCGGCACGGACGGCCCCCACCTGAAGTAGCCCGACCCCGCCCGACCGGTCCACCGCCACGCGGGGACCGGGCGGGCACGCCTGTTCCGGCCTCCGACCGCGTCACGCCTCGGCTGCCAGCCGGTCCCTGGCGTCCATCAGTGCGAATCCGAGCAGGTTCAGGCCCCGCCAGCGCGCCGGGGCATCGGCCCGCTCGTCGTCCGCCGCCAGCCCGATGCCCCATACACGGTCCCGCGGGCTGGCCTCGACCAGCACCCGGCCGGCGGTCGCCAGCAGGAACGCCCGCAGGTCGGGATGCTGCCCGAACTTGTGCCTGCTGCCCGCGGCGACCAGGGCGAAACGCTCCTGCTGCCACCGGGCCTCATCGAAGCCGCGCACCGAGCGGCCGACAGCCTTGGCGGCCTTGGGGTGGTTGGCGGCGACGGCACGGTGCTCGGCGTCGGCGTCACCGAACAGCCGCGCCTTGCCCGCCATCATCCAGTGCTCGGCCGTGGCATAGGTGACCCCGTCGACCGCGAAGGGAGCGGGCCACCACTGGCTGAGGCAGCCGGCGCCGATGCTGCCGTCGCGCTGCGGGCGGTGGCCCCAGAAGTGCAGGTATTTCACGCGGCGGCCGCCGGCCGCGTAGGCGATCAGTGCGTCGACCGACCGGACGGTGGAGGGTGGGCCTGGCATGGGTCAGACCCTTTCCAGCGGGCGGTGCGGGAGGGAGGGGAGTTCGGCGGTGATCGGGTCGCCCGGGTGGAGGGTGCCGGGAGTCAGCACGATGCCCATCACGCCCGCCTTGCGGGTGATGTGGCCGGCCGCGTCACGGCCGACGACCTGCTTGAGCAGGCCGGTGCGGAAACGGTCGATCTGGCGGCAGGGGTTGCGCAGGCCGGTGATCTCCACGACTGCCTCCGGGCCGAGGTGCAGGCGGGTGCCGACCGGCAGGCCGAGCAGGTCGATGCCGCGGGTGGTGACGTTCTCACCGAGGTCCCCGGGCGCCACCGCGTACCCGGCGTCGTGCAGCTCGTCGAAGAGCTCGGCGTGTATCAGGTGGACCTGACGGAGGTTGGGCTGCGTCGGGTCCTGGGCGACACGGGAGCGGTGCTGGACGGTGACGCCGAGATGGGCGTCACCCTCCACTCCGAGGCCCGCGAGCAGCCGGATGCTGGACCGGTTGGGCTTGCTGAACCGGTGGTCCTGGTCGCTGCTGACCGCGGTGACGGTGGCATGACTCATCGGATGGTCTTCCCCTCGATCGGATGCCCTGACCCGATGACTCACCCTACTGGGGGAACGACCAGGTCAGCGACCGATTTGTCGCCGGCTCACCCGGCGCAGCCTGCGCCGCTGCGAGGAGTCGAGGGTCAGATAGCCGGCGACCGGGATACCGATGATGATCAGGAAGAACAGCCACAGCGGGATCCAGTACAGCAGGATCAGCCCGAGCAGCACGCCGCCGATGGCGACCTTCGTACGATTCGACATTGTCCCCGCCTCCGTCCGCGGCGTCCGGCGGCCCGACGCCGCGCCCTCTTTCCCTACCGCTTACCCAGCAGAACGCCTCGCGGACCGTCCTGGTTCCCCTTTTCACCTGCCGCCGGTCAGGCCCGCCCGGCGCAGGGCGTCGGCCATCGCGCCGCCCGCGGGCTGCGCCGCGGAGCCGCCGCCGCGGCGGTCGCCCTGGCCGGGCCGGCCGCCCTGCCGCGGCGCCTTCCCGCGCCGCTCGCCACCACCGTCACCGCCACCGGCGGAGCCGGCCGCGCCACCGCCCGCACCGGCCGCCTTGGGCTCGTCGTCCAGCCGCAGGGTCAGCGAGATCCGCTTGCGCGGCAGGTCCACGTCGAGCACCTTGACCCGCACGATGTCGCCGGACTTCACCACGTCCCGAGGGTCCGAGACGTAGCTGCGGGAGAGCGCCGAGACGTGCACCAGGCCGTCCTGGTGGACGCCGACGTCTACGAACGCGCCGAAGGCCGCCACGTTGGTGACCACGCCCTCCAGCAGCATCCCCGGCCGCAGGTCCTTCATCTCCTCCACGCCCTCCTTGAAGGCGGCGGTCTTGAAGGCCGGGCGCGGGTCGCGGCCCGGCTTCTCCAGCTCGGCGAGGATGTCGGTGACGGTCGGCAGGCCGAAGGAGTCGTCGACGAAGTCCTGCGGGCGCAGGGCACGCAGCACCGAGCCGTTGCCGATCAGCTCGGCGATCCCGGTGCCCGCGGTCGTCCCGATCCTGCGGACCACCGGATACGCCTCGGGGTGCACCGCGGAGGCGTCCAGCGGGTCGTCGCCGCCGAGGATGCGCAGGAAGCCCGCGCACTGCTCGTACGCCTTCGGGCCGAGCCTGGCGACGCCCTTGAGGTCCTTGCGGGTGCGGAAGGGGCCGTTGGCGTCGCGGTGGGTGACGATGTTGGCCGCGAGGCCCTCGGTGATGCCGGAGACCCGGCGCAGCAGCGGCACCGACGCGGTGTTGACGTCCACCCCGACGCCGTTGACGCAGTCCTCGACGACCGCGTCGAGCGACCGGGACAGCTTCACCTCGGACAGGTCGTGCTGGTACTGCCCGACGCCGATGGACCTCGGGTCGATCTTGACCAGTTCGGCCAGCGGGTCCTGGAGCCGGCGCGCGATCGAGACCGCACCGCGCAGCGACACGTCGAGTTCGGGCAGTTCCGCCGAGGCGTAGGCGGAGGCGGAGTAGACCGAGGCACCCGCCTCTGAGACCACGGCCTTGGTCAGGTCCAGCTCGGGGTGCGCCTTGATCAGCTCGGCGGCGAGCTTGTCGGTCTCGCGGGACGCGGTGCCGTTGCCGATGGCGATCAGGTCCACCCGGTGGGCCGCGGCGAGGCGGGCCAGGGTCGCCAGCGACTCGTCCCAGCGGTTGCGCGGCACGTGCGGGTAGATCGTGTCGGTGGCCACCACCTTGCCAGTGGCGTCGACCACGGCGACCTTGACCCCGGTGCGCAGGCCCGGGTCGAGGCCCATGGTGGCCCGGGTGCCCGCGGGCGCGGCCAGCAGCAGGTCGCGCAGGTTCGTGGCGAAGACCCGTACGGCCTCGTCCTCGGCCTCCTGGCGCAGCCGGACCCGCAGGTCGATGCCGAGCCTGACCAGGAAGCGGGTCCGCCAGGCCCAGCGGACGGTGTCGGCGAGCCACTTGTCGGCCGGGCGGCCGCGGTCGGTGACGCCGAACTGCTGGGCGATCCGCCGCTCGAAGCTCGTCGGGCCCTCGGCGGGCTCCTCGGGCTCCAGCGTCAGGTCGAGGATCTCCTCCTTCTCGCCGCGCAGCATCGCCAGCACCCGGTGCGAGGGCAGCTTGGTGAAGGGCTCGGCGAAGTCGAAGTAGTCGGCGAACTTCGCGCCGGCCTCCTCCTTGCCGTCGCGCACCTTCGCCATCAGCCGGCCGCGGCTCCACATCCGGGTGCGCAGCTCGCCGACCAGGTCGGCGTCCTCGGAGAAGCGCTCGGTGAGGATGGCGCGGGCGCCGTCCAGCGCGGCCGCCGCGTCCTCCACCCCGTTGTCCGCGGAGACGTAGGCCGCCGCGGTGGTCTGCGGGTCGAGCGCGGGGTCGGCGAGCAGCGCGTCGGCGAGCGGTTCGAGGCCGGCCTCGCGGGCGATCTGCGCCTTGGTGCGCCGCTTGGGCTTGTAGGGCAGGTAGATGTCCTCCAGGCGCGCCTTGGAGTCCGCGGCCACGATCTGCGCGCGGAGCGCGTCGTCGAGCTTGCCCTGCGCCTCGATCGACTCCAGGACCGCGGCTCGCCGCTCGTCCAGCTCCCGCAGGTAGCGCAGCCGCTCCTCCAGGTTGCGCAGCTGCTCGTCGTCGAGGGTGCCGGTGGCCTCCTTGCGGTAGCGCGCGATGAACGGCACGGTGGCCCCGCCGTCGAGCAGATCGACGGCCGCCCGCACCTGACCTTCGCGTACGCCCAACTCCTCGGCGATCCTGCGTTCGACCGAAACGTTGCCGCTGATGATGCCGCTCCTCAGGCCCGGGCCAAGACGCGTGACGCTTGGCGGTTGCCAGCATCGTAGACGCCGCCGGGCGGTGGCATGCGGCAAGGCGGCCGGGGCCGGCGGCGGGTCGCGGAACGGGCAGGGTGACACCGGCGGCCGCCCGGGACCGCCAGGAGGTCCGGGCTCCCGGTCAGGCCAGTGCCTTCTCGAACCAGTGGTCGGCGTACGGGTCGGTGTTGTACCGCTCGATCTCGCGGTAGCCGTGCCGCGCGTACAGCGCCCGGGCCTCGACCAGGTCGGCGCGGGTGTCCAGGCGGATCAGCCGGGCGCCGAACGTGTCGCGCGCGATGCCTTCCGCCACCGCGATCAGGCTGCCTGCCACGCCTTTCCTGCGGGCCTCGGGCGCGACGAACATCCGGGTGAGCTCCACCGTGTCGGGGTCCAGTACGCGCACGCCCAGGCAGCCCACCGGGGCGGCGTCGATCCTGGCGACCACGAACATCCCGGTGGGCGGCGCCAGGTCGTCGCTCGGCTCCTCGGCGATGACCTCGGAGATCTCGGTGTCGTCCGTCGGGCGTCGGTAGTAACGGGTGATCAACTCCGCGTAATACCTGCGGATCAGCGTTACCGCGTCGGGGTGCGACACTGGTAGGGGCGCGGTCGTCAACTCGGCCGTGCAGAGATCGTCCGTGGTCATGCGGTCCATCCTGGCAGCAGTCGGGTGGGGATATCCCCCGGTTTTCCGGGGGTCTGGCACCCCGGGAAACCGGGTGATGGCGCCATGGTCCGCGGCGGGCGGTGGTTCGTAGCGTCGCACTACGGCCCGGCCGGGCCGTCATGCCGGACACCGCCCGTCACCCAGGAGCGCCCATGCCGACCGTCCTGACCACCGTCGAACCTCCTGAGCGGGCCCCGGACAGCGGGTCGAGCGAATTCACCCCGCTGCTGCGCGCGGTGCGGGAAGCCGGGCTGCTGCGGCGGCGCCGGGGGCACTACGTGATGTCGATCGCGGTGAACCTGCTGGCACTGGCCGCGGTGTGGACCGCCGTGGTGCTGCTCGGCGGCACCGGGTCGTGGTGGGTGCTCGCCCTGGCGCTGCCTGCCGCGGTGCTGTCCACGCGCAGCGGCTTCGTCGGGCACGACGCCGGGCACCAGCAGATAGCGGCGGCCCGCCAGGTCAACCGGGCCATAGCCCTCTTCCACGGCAATCTGCTGCTGGGCATGGGTGCGGGCTGGTGGACCGACAAGCACAACCGGCACCACGCGAATCCCAACCATGTGGGCAAGGACCCGGACGTGGAGGTGGGCGCGCTGGTGTGGACCCGGGCCCAGGCCGTCGAACGCAAGGGCTTCGCACGCTTCCTGACCCGGCACCAGGCCCGGCTGTTCTTCCCGATGCTGCTGCTCGAAGGGCTGGCGCTGAAGGTTGCCAGCTTCCAGGACCTGCGCCGGCTGGACCGCAGGGGGCGGCTGATCGAGGGTTCGCTGCTGGTGGCGCACCTGGTGGGCTACGCCGCGCTGCTGCTGACCGCCATGCCGCTGCCGCAGGCGATCGCCTTCGCCGCGCTGCACCACGCGCTGTTCGGCGTGCACCTGGGCTGCGCCTTCGCCCCCAACCACAAGGGCATGGAGATGCCCGAGGAGGGCGCGCGCTGGGGGCATCTGCGGCGTCAGGTGCTGACCTCGCGCAATGTACGCGGCAATCCGCTGGTGGACTTCCTGCTTGGCGGCCTCAACTACCAGATAGAGCACCACCTCTTCCCGAGCCTGCCCCGTCCGCATCTGCGCCTGGTGCGCCCGCTGGTGCGCGCGCACTGCGCCCGCGTGGGCGTGCGGTACACCGAGACCGGGCTGTTCGACTCCTACGCGCAGGCACTCGGCCACATGCACGCGGTCGGCGCCCCGCTGCGCTGAGCCCCGGCAGGCAGTGGCGGCCCCCGAAAGGGGCGGTCACAGCCGGGCCGGCTTGGCGGTCCCGTACAGCCAGGTCGCGAATAGCGGCGTCAGGTCACGGGTGGTCAGTCCGGCGCAATAGGCGGTGAATTCGGCCGTCGAGGCGTTGCCGTAGGCGTGGGCGGCGGGCCAGCCGCGCAGCAGCTTCGCGAAGGCGGCGTCGCCGAGGGCCCGGTGCATCTGGTAGAGGACCAGGGCGCCGCGGTCGTAGACAGGCTGCGCGGAGACGTCGGCGGCCGTGGGCGGTACGGCGGGCGGGAACGCCCACGCGGCGGGGTCGGCGAACGCCGTGGCGGCACTGCGGGAGACCGGGACGCCGTCCTCGCGTTCCTGCCACAGCCAGGTCGCGTACGTGGCGAAGCCCTCGTTGAGCCACATGTCCTGCCAGCTGCGCGGGGTGACGGAGTCGCCGAACCACTGGTGGGCCAGCTCGTGCACCAGCGTCGGCACGTCCACCGCCGGCCCGTCGCCGTCCCCGGGGAAGACCGGGCGGTTCTGGGTCTCCAGGGAGTAGCCGACCTGACCCGACGGCAGGTCGTCCACGACGGCGCCCGCGGAGCCGAAGGGGTAGCGGCCGAACAGGCCGCTCTCCCAGTCGAGGATCTCCGGCAGCCGGCGCAGCGCGGCCGCGGTCCGCGGGTCGTCGGAGCGCGGGTCCACCGCGGTGTACAGCGGCACGCCGCCGGGGGTGCGGGAGCGGGTGACGGTGAAGCGGCCGATGGCGACGGTGGCCAGATAGGTGGCCATCGGCGCCGTGCCGCGCCAGTGGAAGACCGTGCGGCCGGCGGCGCTGCGGGTGCCCGCCAGGTCGCCGTTGGACACCGCGGTCAGTCCCGCGGGCACCGACATGGTCAGGTCGAACGCGGCCTTGTCCGAGGGGTGGTCGTTGCCGGGGAACCACGCCATCGAGCCGACGGGCTCGCCGAGCGCCAGAGCGCCGTCGCCGGTGCGGAACCAGCCCTCGTGCGAGCCGTCGGGGTCGGTGAGCAGCCGGGGCACGCCCGCGTACCCGACGGTGGTCTCGAAGCGGGCGCCCCGGCGCAGCACGCGGGCCGGCCGGACGGTCAGCTCGGTGCCCGACCTGCTGGTGCGGGCCGGGCGGCCGTCGACGCCGACGCGGGTGACCGTCAGGCCTGCCAGGTCCAGGTCGAAGCCGCTGAGGTCGCTGGTCGCGGTGGCGGTGACGACGGCGGTGCCGGACAGCCGCCCGGAGCCGGGGTCGTAGGACAGGTCGAGGCCGTAGTGCGTGACGTCGTAGCCGCCGTTGCCCGCGGCGGGGAAGAGCCGGTCGCCCAGGCCCGGGGCGCCGGCCGCGGGCCCGCCGCTGCCGGAGCAGGACAGCAGGCAGGCCAGCGCGGCGCCCGCGAGGCAGGCCGGCAGCAGCCGCGGGACACGGTGCGGGGCGGCTCGGCGAAGGGGCACGCGGGCCAGCGTACGAGGTGCGCGGCTGTGACCGTTCGCGACGTGGCCCCCGCACCGGGGCGCGGCGTCTGCTCGGCTGTGCGTCCGTCCGTAACGGTCGCGGTGGCGGCCGCGGGCGGCACGTGAGCTGCGGCGGCGTCTTTCACAGCGCCGGTGGCACAGCAATACTGTTGCGGTGCCGCAGACCGCCCTGACCATCGACGAGCTGGCCGCCCGCGCCGGGGTGACCGTACGCACCGTCCGCTTCTACGGCGCCCGCGGGCTGCTGCCGCCGCCGGACATCGGGCCGCGCCGGGTGGGGCACTACGGGGCGGAGCACCTGTCGCGGCTGGCGCTGATCGAGGAGTTGCAGCAGCAGGGACTCACGCTGGCGGCCATCGAGCGCTATCTGGCGCAGTTGCCCGACTCCATCAGCGAGCACGACCTGGCGATCCACCGGGCGCTGGTGGCGTCCTGGCTGCCGGGGGGCGGCACGCGGCTCGGCCGGCAACAGCTGGAGCAGCGGGCCGGCCGCCCGCTGGCGGACGCCGACGTGCAGCGGCTGGCGGCGATGAACGTGCTGGAGCCGACCGAGGACCCCGACGTCTTCGTGGTCGACCCCGGCACCCTGCATCTGGGGGTGCGGCTGCTGGACACGCCGATCCCGCTGGAGGCGATCGTGGCGGCCAGGGAGGCCATGCAGAAGCACGCGCGGGCGGCGGCCGCGGCGATCAGCCGGATCTTCCGCGAGTCGGTGCGGGAGCCGGTGCGGGAGAGCGAACCGGACGCCGCGCTGCGTTCGCTGTCCGCGCAGATGCAGCCGCTGGTGGTGCAGGCGCTCGTGACGACCTTCCAGCGCTCGCTCAACGAGCAGGTGTGGGCCTGGCCGCCGCCCGCCGCCGAGCAGCCCTGACGGGGCTGCGGGCGGCGGGCGGCGGTCCGCCGGGGCAGACGGAGCGTCAGCCGGCTGCCCTGCGGTCGGTGAAGGTCTCACCGCGTTCCGCCGTGGCCGTCAGCAGGGCCGGCGGGGCGAACCGCTCGCCGTAGGCCGCGGCCAGCTCGCGGGCCCTGGCGGTGAAGCCGGCGACGCCGCCCGGGTAACCGTTGATGTACTGCAGCACGCCGCCGGTCCAGGCCGGGAAGCCGATGCCCAGCACCGAGCCGACGTTCGCGTCGGCGACCGAGGTGAGCACGCCCTCCTCCAGCAGCCGCACGCTGTCCAGCGCCTCGGAGAAGAGCATCCGCTCCTGGAGGTCGGCGAAGGGGATCTCGACGTCCTGCCGGCCGAAGTGCTCGGCCAGGCCCGGCCACAGCCCGGTCCTGCGGCCGCCGGAGTAGTCGTAGAATCCGGCGCCGCCACTGCGGCCGGGGCGGCGGAACTCGTCGACCATGCGGTCGATGACCGCCTCGGCCGGATGCGCCCGCCACGTACCGCCGGCCGCCTCGACCCCGGCGCGGGTCTCCCGGCTGATCCGGACGAAGAGCGTCAGGGTCAGCTCGTCCAGCAGCGAGAGGACCTTCGCCGGGTAGCCGGCCTGCGCGGCCGCCTGCTCGACCGAGGCGGCCGGGACCCCCTCGCCGATCATCGCGACGCCCTCGTTGATGAAGTTGCTGATCACCCGGGAGGTGAAGAATCCGCGCGAGTCGTTCACCACGATCGGCGTCTTGCGGATCTGCCGCACCAGGTCGAAGGCGCGGGCCAGCGCCTCGTCGCCGGTCTGCTCGCCCTTGATGATCTCCACCAGCGGCATCCGGTCGACCGGCGAGAAGAAGTGCAGGCCGATGAAGTCCGTGCCGCGCTCGACGCCCTCGGCGAGCTGCGAGATGGGCAGCGTGGAGGTGTTGGAGCACAGCAGCGCGTCGGGCGCGACGATGTGCTCGATCTCCTGGAAGACCTTGTGCTTGAGGGCCGCGTCCTCGAAGACCGCCTCGATGACCGCGTCGCAGCCGGCCAGGTCGGCCGGCTCCGCGGTGGGGGTGATCCTGGCCAGCAGCGCGTCCCGCTTCCCGGCGGTCGTCCGCCCCTTGGCCAGCGCCTTGTCCAGCAGGCCGGCCGAGTAGGCCTTGCCGCGGTCGGCCGCCTCCTGGGTGACGTCCTTGAGGACGACGTCGATGCCGGCCCGGGCGCAGGAGTAGGCGATGCCGGCGCCCATCATGCCGGCGCCGAGCACGGCCACCCTGGTGACCGGGCGGGCGGCGACGTCCGCGGGGCGCCCCGCACCGGAGTTGACAGCCTGCATGTCGAAGAAGAAGGCCTGGATCATGTTCTTCGAGATCGGGCCGCAGGCCAGCTCGGTGAAGTAGCGGGCCTCGATCACCGAGGCGGTCGCGAAGTCCACCTGGGCGCCCTCGACGGCGGCCGCCAGGATGTTGCGCGGCGCCGGGTAGGGGGCGCCGGCCAGCTGCTTGCGCAGGTTGGCGGGGAAGGCCGGCAGGTTCGCCGCGAAGGCGGGGCTCCTGGGGGTGCCGCCGGGGATCTTGTACCCGGGGGTGTCCCAGGGCTGGCGCGACTCCGGGTGGGCGTCGATGAAGGCGCGGGCGGCGGCGAGCAGGGCGTCGCGGTCGGCGGCGACCTCGTGGATCAGGCCGGCGGCCAGCGCGCGCGGCGCGGAATACTGGGTGCCCTGCAGCAGCACCTTGAGCAGGGCGTCGGCGATGCCGAGCAGCCGTACGGTCCTGACCACGCCGCCGCCTCCGGGCAGCAGGCCGAGGGTGACCTCGGGCAGCCCGATCTTCGTCCCCGGGGTGTCGAGGGCGACGCGGTGGTGGCAGGCCAGCGCGATCTCGTAACCGCCGCCGAGCGCGGCGCCGTTGACGGCGGCGACGACGGGCTTGCCGAGGGTCTCCAGCCGGCGCAGCGCGCTCTTGATGCGCAGGGTGCCGGTGAAGACCTGCTGGGCGTCGTCGGGGGTGGCGCGGATCAGGTCGCGGAGGTCGCCGCCGGCGAAGAAGGTCTTCTTGGCGGAGGTGATGACGACGCCACGGATGTCGTCGACCTCGGCCTCCAGCCGGTCGACCACCGCGTCGAGCGAGTCGGCGAACGCGGCGTTCATGGTGTTGGCCGACTGCGCGGGGTCGTCGAGTACGAGGGTGACGACGCCGTCCGCGTCCTGCTCCCAGCGGATGGTGGTGGGCTCGCTCATGTCGGGTTGGCTCCGTTAGCGGGGGTGGGGGCGGGGAGACGGGTCAGAGGCGTTCGACGACGGTGGCGATACCCATACCGCCGCCGACGCAGAGGGTGGCGAGCCCGTGGCGCAGGTCGCGGCGCTCCAACTCGTCGATGAGCGTGCCGAGCAGCATCGCGCCGGTGGCGCCGAGCGGGTGGCCCATGGCGATGGCGCCGCCGTTGACGTTGACCTTGTCAAGGCCGACGCCCAGGTCCGCGGCGAAGCGCAGCACGACCGCGGCGAAGGCCTCGTTCATCTCGATCAGGTCGATGTCGTCGATGGTCAGGCCCGCCTTGGCGAGCGCCTTGCGGCTGGCCGGGGCGGGGCCGGTGAGCATGATGGTCGGCTCGGAGCCGGAGACGGCCGCGGAGACGATACGGGCGCGCGGCGTCAGGCCGTAGCGCTCGCCGATCTCCCGGCTGCCGATCGCCACCAGGGCGGCGCCGTCGACGATCCCGGAGGAGTTCCCGGCGTGGTGGACGTGGTCGATCCGCTCCACCCAGTGGTATTTCTGCAGCGCCACCGCGTCGAAGCCGCCGAGGTCGCCGATGTCGGCGAAGGACGGCTTGAGCGCGGCCAGCGACTCGGGGGTGGTGCCGGGGCGCATGTGCTCGTCGTGGTCGAGCACCACGAGCCCGTTGCGGTCCCGCACCGGCACCACGGAGCGGGCGAAGCGGCCGTCCTTCCAGGCCTCGGCGGCGCGTTCCTGCGACATCGCGGCGTAGCTGTCGACGTCGTGGCGGGAGAAGCCGCCCATGGTGGCGATGAGGTCGGCACCGATGCCCTGCGGGGCGAAGCCGGTCTGGAGGTTGGTCATCGGGTCCATCGCCCAGGCGCCGCCGTCGGTGCCCATCGCGACCCGGGACATCGACTCGACCCCGCCGGCCAGCACCAGGTCCTCCCAGCCGGAACGCACCTTGGCCGCGGCCATGTTGACCGCTTCAAGGCCGGAGGCGCAGAAGCGGTTCTCCTGGACGCCGGCCACCGTGTCGGGCAGGCCCGCGGCGACCGCGGCGATCCGGGCGATGTCGGAGCCCTGGTCGCCGATCGGGCTGACCACGCCGAGCACGATGTCGTCGATCGCCGCGGGGTCCAGGTCCGGGTAGCGGCCGCGCAGTTCGTGGATGAGGCCGACGACGAGGTCGATCGGCTTGGTCCCGTGCAGGGAACCGTTGGCCTTCCCGCGCCCTCGCGGGGTGCGGACGGCGTCGTAGACGTAGGCGTCGGTGCTCAACGTCGGGCCTTTCTGTGCGGGCGGGCGTACGGCTGGGCGGGCGGTGCGGCGGTCGTCCGGCGGGTGCGGGGTCAGCTCCCGGCCGTCGGGCCGGGCGTTCCGGTCAGGGCGGGGGTGTCCCAGTCACGGGCCACCTCAGCAGTGTGCGCGCCCGGCAGTGCCGGCGGGCGGCGCAGCGCGGTGGGCGTCACCGAGAAGCGGGGTGCGGGAGCCGGCTGGGTCATGCCGTGCGCCTCGGCGAAGGTACCGCGGGCGGCCAGGTGCGGGTGCCTGGGTGCCTCGGTCAGCGACAGCACGGGCGCCGCGCAGGCGTCGGTGCCGGCGAAGACCGCGGTCCACTCCTCGCGGTCCCGGCTCAGGAAGCGCGCGGCGACCGCGGCCCGCAGCTCCGGCCAGCGGGCGGGGTCCGCGCGCAGCGCGGCCTCGTCGTCGGTCAGGCCGAGCAGCGCGGCGAAGGTGTCGTAGAAGCGCTGTTCCAGGGCGCCGACGGCCATGTGGCCGCCGTCGGCGGTGCGGTAGACGCCGTAGAAGGGCGCGCCGCCGTCCAGCAGGTTGCCGGCCCGCCGGTCCTGCCAGGTGCCGGCCGCGAGCATGCCGTGCAGCATCGTGCTCAGGTGGGCGGTGCCGTCCACGATGGCGGCGTCCACCACCTGGCCCTCGCCGTGCGTACGGGCGTGGTGCAGGGCGGCGAGCACGCCGGTGACCAGGTAGAGCGAGCCGCCCGCGTAGTCGCCGAGCAGGTTGGCGGGGGCGGCCGGGTCGCCGTCCGCCGGTCCGGCCAGGCCCAGCGCGCCGGTGATCGCGATGTAGCCGATGTCGTGGCCGGCGCTGGCGGCCAGCGGGCCTTCCTGGCCCCAGCCGGTCATCCGGCCGTAGACCAGTCGCGGGTTGCGGGCGGTGCACTCCCGGGGGCCGACGCCGAGGCGTTCTGCGACTCCCGGGCGGTAACCCTCGATCAGGATGTCGGCGCGCTCCACCAGGTCGAGCACGGCCGCGGGGCCCTGCGGCGCCTTGAGGTCGACGAGCACCGACCGCTTGTTGCGGTTGCTGAGGTCGGTGGCCGGGTCGATGCCGAGCGCGGGTGCGCCCGGGCGGTCGACGCGTACGACGTCGGCGCCCAGGTCGGCCAGCAGCATCGCCGCGAAGGGGCCGGGCCCGATCCCGGCCAGTTCGACCACCCGCACCCCGGCCAGCGGGCCGGGCGCGGCCGGGGCCTGCGGCGGCCGGTTTGACAGCGGTGATGTCACACCCGTGATGGTAGAAACGTGTTCCAGTTTTTGCAAGGCCCCGGCTGAGCAACCGCTTAGTGTCGCGGTGAATGCCGCCGTCCGTGTGCCCCGCCCGCCGGCTGGCGGCGGTTCAGGCGTGGCAGTGCGCTCCGGATCCGCCGCCGGTCTCCTCGGGCAGGTCGAGCGCCGGGTTGCGGTCGAAGAAGCCGGTCGGCCTGAGGCTGAAACCGCAGGAGTCGACCGGCATCACCGGCCAGTCCTCCAGCCGCGGCAGATGGGTCGGGCCGAAGGAGTGCCACACCGTCAGATCGGTGTCCTCCAGCGCCTCGCCGGGCTGCGACCACGCGGTGACCCCCGTGCCGCCCGCGTGCTGGTTGGGGTAGTCGCCGTCCGGGTAATGGCGCTCCGGGCGGTAGCGGGTCACCCACAGGTGCTTGGTGGCGTACGCGACCCGTTCGGCGACCGGCGAACCCGGCTGCGCGAGCAGCAGCGGTCCGCTCTGCGGCACCAGGGTGTAGGAGACCGGCGCGCCCATCCGGTTGCGGGCGCCCGGGTTGACGATCCGCCAGCGCCTGCCCACCGCGGGGTCGGCGACCCGCCCGGCCTGGCCGCTGTCGGCGACCGGGGTGGTCGTGGTGGTGAAGGCGTTGCCGTTCGGGTTGTCCGGGCCGGCCGGCAGCCTGACCACGTCCACTTCCTCGACCGTGTTGCCCGGCCCGTCCACGGTCATGTCCAGCCGGGCGCAGAACAGGTGCTGGTGGAAGGGGGCAAGCAGGCCAGGGGCGATCTCGGTGGCGTACGGGGATCCGGCGCCCGGCTCGGCGGCGGAGGTCTGCAAAAGCCCGGTGGCCTTGGCCTCGAAGGCGATCGTGCCGTCCTGGTGGAGATACCAGTAGAAGCCGTAGTCGTAGTTGCCCAGGGTGGCGATGTAGGAGATCACCAGCCGCCGGGCGCGGCGGGAGTCCACCGCGAAGCCGTCGAAGATGTTGGTGTGCTTCCAGAGCAGGCCGGTGTCCTCCTCGTGGATGCAGATCGCGTTGGGGAGCGTCTCGGGGCGGCCGTGGTCGTCAGCGAGCACCGCGTCCACGTAGGCGATCTCGCCGAGGCAGTCGCAGCCCAGCCGCAGCGCGTTGGCGTTCCTGCCGAGCAGGTACTCCCCCGCGTCCAGGTAGCAGACCCAGTTGCGGGCCGGGTCGGGCTCGGCGTAGGGCACGGCCATCTCGGCGATGGAGGCGCGGTGCAGCACCGGCCGGTCGCGGTCGCCGTCGCGGTGGGTGATCTCGTGCAGGACCAGGCCCTCGCGGGCGTTGAAGTCCAGTCGCAGCCGCCAGTTCTGCCAGCGCAGCACTGGCCCTTCGAGGGCGAAGGACGGCCCTTCCGGCTGGGTGATCTCCAGCGGCCGCAGGTCGGTACGGGCGGGACCGGTGAAGCCGGCCTCGTAGCGCCCGCATTCGGCCGGGACGGGGACGGCTCCGGTGTCGATCAGCCGGACCACCCGGCGGTCGGTGAGGTCGACCTCGGCCACCAGGCCGCCGACCGGGTGGGCGAACGGGTTGTCAGCCACCGTGCAGCGCAGGAAGGTCAGCGAGCGCAGCATCCGCCGGCCGGTCTCCGAGGCGACGCCGAAGTTGCCCGCGGCCAGCGGCGCGGCGATGACCAGGGAGAGGTCGGTGACGCCCCGGTCGGCCATCGCCTTGCGCCAGCCCGGGTCGGCCTTGACGATCTCGTCGCAGGTCTCGTACTCCTCGAACAGCAGCGGCGGCTGGCCGTCGGCCTCCGGGTCCAGGTCGCGGTAGGACAGCAGCACTCCCGCGGCGGTGTCGGTGACGTCCACCAGCGCCTCGGCCGCGCGGCCGGTGCCGGAGTCCAGCAGCGTGACCCGGACCCGGCGGGTGACCGGGTCGCCGGGTCGGTGCGCGAACACCGCGTGCCGGTCCGGCTCGTCGGGCAGCACCAGCGGGAAGCGGGTGGCCCCGGTGACCTTGCCCTCGGCCGCCAGCGCGGCGCGGGCGGCGTCGATCTCAGCGGCGGTCAGCGGGTCAAGCGGGTGCGGGTCGGCGGCGGGCGCGGTCTCGGTGTCCGTTGAGCAGCAGGTCATGGCGGGTCCTGACGACGGCGACGGGTGGGTGGGGAGAGCGGCGGGCGGCAGGTCGCGCACGCAGGCCGCGGCAACGCCAGCGGCCCGCCGCACCCGGCTGGGCGGGGCGGGCCGCTGGCGCGGGCCGTTCGGGTCAGCTGGACGCCTCGGCCGCGGCGGCCTTCTCCAGCTGGAAGGCCTCGTTGCCCTGCCCGATCCTGGCGTGCACCTCGGGGCGGGTGACGCGCAGCACCTGGCCGTAGACCAGTCCGATGACGGCGGCCAGCGCGATGACGCCCGGCAGGATCCAGCGCAGCCCGTGGCCGGGGTTGGCGCCGAGCAGCACGGAGAAGTCCTTCACCGAGTAGACGAAGATCGCCCCGAGCGCGAGGGCGGCCACCGCTGAGGTGACCAGCCGCCAACCCTGGACGCGGGCGGCGCCGCGCTTGACGAAGAAGGAGATCACCGCGACCGCCGCGGTGCACATCAGCAGCACCACACCGAGCGCGCCGACGTTGCCCAGCCAGGTGAACAGCCGGAGCACCGGCGCGGTCGGGTCGCCCACCGGCTTGTCGTCGGTGACGGCGAAGACGACGACGATCACCACGGCGACGGCGGACTGCAGGAACGAGCCGATGGCCGGGGCGCCGCTGCTCTTCGCGGTACGGCCGACCGCGGCGGGCAGCAGCCCGTCACGGCCCATGGCGAAGGCGTAGCGGGCCACGACGTTGTGGAAGCTCAGCATCGAGGCGAAGATGCCGGTGATGAAGAAGACGTTGAGCGTGTCGGTGAAGGCGGTGCCGAGCCGGTCCTGGGTGAGCGCGAAGATCAGGTTCGGACCCTCCTTCTGCGCCCCCGCGATGACGCCGGAGGGACCGGTCGCCACGGTGATCGCCCAGGCGCTGAGGGCGAAGAAGACGGTGGCGAAGCCGACCGCGAGGAACATCACCTTGGAGACCACCCGCTGCGGGTCGCTGGTCTCCTCGGCGTAGACCGGGGCCTGCTCGAAGCCGAGGAAGCCCGCGATGGTGAAGCACAGGGCGGTGCCGAGGCCCGCGCCGCTGAGGGTGCCGGGGTTGAAGGCGTGCGCCGAGACGCCCTGGGTGCCCGGGTCGCTGAGGAAGCCGACGTCGAACACCACGATCATCGTGGTCTCGATGAGCAGCAGCACGCCGAGGGTCTTGGCGTTGAGGTCGATCTTCAGCGCGCCGAAGACCGCGGTGATCGCCACCCCGCCGAGCGCCGGGATCCACCAGGCGACGTTGTGCTGCCAGTGCTGGGCGATCTGGCTGGAGATCTCGAAGCCGAACAGGCCGTAACTGCCGCACTGCATCAGGCTGTAGGCGAACAGCGCCACGTACGACGCGCCGGCGCCGACCGTGCCGCCGAGCCCGCGGGATATGTAGGCGTACAGCGCGCCGGCGTTGTGCACGTGCCGGCTCATCTCGGCGTAGCCGAAGCTGAACAGGATGAGCACGGCGCCCACGATGACGAACAGCAGGGGCACCCCGACGATGCCCATGGTGGCGAAGGTGGTGGGGATGACCCCGGCCACCACCAGCAGCGGCGCGGTGGCCGCGAGTACCGAGAGCAACAGGGCCGGCGCGCCGATCCGGTCCGCGCGCAACGCGCGCTGCTCTCCCTTGTATGTGCTGATCCCGGTCGTACTGCCCGTCAGCATGGCTCTGTTGTCCTTCTTCCGTGGGTGGTGGTGCCTGAGGGAGCGGTCCTACGAGGTACCGAAACCGAGCGCGGCGTTGCGCGCGGCACGGAACGACTTCTTCGGGTCGCGGTCGAAGTACGACCAGGGGACGCGGGTCGCGTCCCGTCCGATCCGGTTGAAGAGGGCGGCGGCGGCCACCATGTCACCGGCGTGGGTGTGCACGAAGGCCAGGTGGTTCAGGTCGAGCAGCAGTCGCGGATGGCTGCGGTCGTCCCAGTCCAGCCACCAGTCGAAGGCGCTGCGCAGGCTCGCCCTGGCCCGCGGGCTGGTCCAGTAGGGCAGCCGGGTGGGGTCGGCGGGCAGCGAGCCGGCCGCGGCCAGCGCGTGGTAGCGCTCGACCAGGGCGACGAGCGGCAGCACGCCGAGCGGCGAGCCGGGCCCGGCCTCGTCCGAGGCCCACTCGGCGAACTCGTACACCTCGTGGAAGGGGTCGTCGCCGTCGGTCTTCTGACGCTCGGCCAGGCAGCGGGTCATCAGGTAGTGCCCGTGGTGGTGGCCGCGGTGCCGGCCGCGGACCTGGTCGAAGGCGCGGACCTGCTCGTCGTCGGTGCCGGTGTGGCGGGCCAGGATGAGCAGCCCGAGCCACGGCGAGGGGTCGGCCGGCGTCATCCTGGCGGCGCGCAGGCAGGCCTCGCGGGCGGAGTCGGGGCTCTGCCGGCCGGCCGCGGCCCGGAAGACCGCGGCGATGGCGTGGAGGGCGGCGGCGTCGGCGCTCTCGGGTTCCGCGAGCCGCCATTCGTCGGCCCAGGTGGCGGTGCTGCGGCCCTCGCCCAGGACGACCAGCCGGTGACCGCGCAGGTCCCAGTCGTCTCCGGTGCGCGCCAGGAGCGCGCGGACCTCCGTCCAGCGGCCCTGCGTCAGGGCAGCACGAACGGCGACCAGCTCCTCGTCGCCGAGAGCGGTGTCGAAGGCCACGTCGTCCTTGCCACGCGAAAGGCGGAAGGGTGGCGGCGGTGGGGTCATCCGCGGGCAGCCCTCCACGGCGCGCGTTACGTCATGTGATCGCCAACAGCCAAGCGGTTGGCGCCCGTCGGGGACAAGTGTGGTCCTGTTGTCTCGCTGTAGTCCCGTAGGGTGGCCTCGGTTTGGATCCCGGAAGCCACGGATTTCGCGCGTTAAGCTGCGCGGACACCCGCCGGACTGGTATTCGAATAATCGATTCCGCTACGAAGTGGCGTCGGCGTGGGCGGCGCGGCAGGGACCGGTGAATGGACGGCACACACGTGGCACGTGAGGACTCCGCCGCGTCGACACATCCGCTGGCCTACATACGGCGCAGGCACGGCTGGAGCTACCAGGACCTCGCCCGGGTGATCGCCGACCACGCGCGGGCGCTCGGCGTGCCCATGGCGGCCCGGCGGGAGAAGGTGTGGCGCTGGGAGCACTGGGGTGTCGTGCCCGAGGCCGACAGCCAGCGCGCGCTGGCCCGCGCGCTCGGCATACCGGCGCGCGAGGTCGACGCCCGCCCGTGGCCCCGCTGGCTGCCCGCGCACGGCGGCATGCCCGACGGGCTGCCCTGGACCACCGAGGGCAGCCTGACCGCGCTGGCCTCCGTCCTGGACGACGCGGCCGGCGACCCCCGCGGCTTCCCGATCGCCGACGAGCAGGCGCTGCTCGACGCCATCGCCGACTGGGACGCGGCCGGCGCGGAGGACGCCAGGCACCGCGGCATGGTGGCGCGCGACCGGGTGCCCGCGCAGGCCACCGGCCCGGTGGGCCCGCTCGTGGTGGACGGGGCCTCCCTCGACTGGCTGGAGGCCGGGGTGACCGGACTGCGCCGGCTCGACGACCGGCTCGGCGGCGCCGCCGTGCGGCACCGGGTGGAGGCCGATCTGCGGCTGGTCAGCGGCCTGTTGCGGCGCGAGCTGCCCGGGCGCGGCGGGCGGGGCGCGGTGCAGCGGCTGCTGCGGGTGGCCGCGGACCTGGCCCAGCTCGGCGGCTGGTCCGCCACCGACGCCGGGCGGCACGGGGCCGCCCAGCGGCACTACCTGACGGGGCTTCGGCTCGCGCACAGCGCGGGCGACCGGCCGCTGGCGGCCGCGGTCTGGGGCGGCCTGGCGCTGCAGTCGGTGATCGCGGACCGGCCGCGGGACGCGCTCGCCGCCGCCGAGGCAGCGGTACGGGCGGCGGGCGGCGCTCCCCCGCAGGTCCGCGCGCTCGCCGCCACCCGGCTGGCCAGGGCGCACGCGGCGGCCGGCGCCGAGGGCGCCTTCCGGCGGGCGGCGGCCGAGGCGGAACGGCAGCTCGCCATGGCGGGCGCCGACCCGGGACCGCCGTGGCTGTACTGGCTGGACGCCACGGAACTCACCGCGCAGCAGGGCCTCGGGCTGCTCGCGCTCGGCCGGGCGGCCGAGGCGATGCCGCTGCTGGACGGGGCGCTGGACCGGCTGGAGCCGGGCTTCGTCCGCGACCGCAGCCTCTACGCGGCCCGATCCGGCGAGGCGCACGCCAGAGCCGGTGACCGGGAGGGCGCGCTGGCGCTGGGCCGGGAGGCCGCCCGGCTGTCCAGGCACTGCGGCTCGCCACGGCTCGCGGCCGCGCTGGACGCGCTCAAGGCGTGCCTCGACGCGGACGGGCAGCGGGACCGGACAGCCCTTACCTAACGATGACCGATTCCCCCGCAACGCCGACTCCGTAGCGTCGTGACCTGCAAGAAGGCGGCGCAACCCGGCGCCGGCGAGAGCAGGGAGACGGCAGTCATGAGCGACATCCAGCAGCTGGTCGAGCAGTACATCGCGGTGTGGAACGAGAGGGACCCGGCGGCCAGGCGGCGCGGGATCGACGCGGTCTTCGCGGCCGACGCCCGCTACACCGACCCGCTGGCCGACGTCACCGGCCCCGACGCGCTCGACGCGGTGATCGCGGCGGTGCAGGCGCAGTTCCCCGGCCTGGTCTTCGGCCTCGGCCCGATCGACGCGCACCACCACGTCGCCCGCTTCACCTGGGAGCTGGGGCCGGCCGGCGGCGAGTCGCTGGTCGTCGGCTTCGACGTGCTCACCGCGGGCGAGGACGGGCTGGTGCAGCACGTCGCCGGCTTCCTCGACAAGGTACCGGCCGCCGCCTGACCGGCCGACCGCCCCTCAACCCTCCCCCGCCCCCTTCCTCATGACAGGAGTTCCGCCATGGCCTCGGCCGCCTCCACGCTCTCCCCGCCCGCGCCCGGCAGCGCCGCTGAACATCCCGGGCGGACCGGTCTCGGCCTGCTGGTCCTGCTGGCCGCGACCTTCATGACCTCGCTCGACCTCTTCATCGTCAACGTCGCGATCCCCGCGGTGCAGAGCGATCTGCGGGCCGGCTCCGCGGCGATCCAGTGGGTGGTGGCCGGCTTCGGGCTGGCCGTGGCCACCGGGCTGGTCACCGCGGGGCGGCTCGGTGACATCTTCGGCCGCCGGCGGATCTTCACCGTGGGGCTCGCGCTGTTCACCGCGACCTCGGCGGCCTGCGGTCTCGCGCCGACCTCAGGGACCCTGGTGGCGGCGCGGGTGCTGCAGGGCCTGTCCGCGGCCCTGATGGGCCCGCAGGTGCTGGCGATCCTGCAGACCGGCTGGGCGGGCAGGGCGCAGGCCCGCGCGTTCAGCATGTACGGGCTGACAATGGGTCTCGGCGCGGTCTTCGGGCAACTCATCGGCGGGCTGCTGATCAAGGCGGACCTGCTGGGTCTCGGCTGGCGGGCGTGCTTCCTGATCAACCTGCCGGTCGGGCTCGCCGCACTGGCCGTGACGCCGCGGGCACTGCGCGAGTCGCGGGCGCCGCGGCGGCCGCGGCTGGACAACACCGGTGTGGCGCTGTCCACCGCCGCGGTGGTCGCCCTGGTGCTGCCGCTGATCCAGGGGCGCTCGCTGGGCTGGCCGCTGTGGACGTGGCTGTGCCTGGCGGGCTCGGCGGCGCTCTTCGCGGTCTTCGTGGCGCACCAGCGGCGGCTGGGCGCGGCGGGCGGCGACCCGGTGCTCGACACCTCGCTGTTCCGGCAGCGCGGCTTCACCGCGGGAGCGCTGGCGCAACTGGTCTTCTGGACCGGGCAGGGCTCGTTCTTCCTGATCCTCGCGCTGTATCTGCAGGCGGGCCGCGGCCTGGACGCGCTGGCGTCGGGTGTGGTCTTCCTGGCGATCGGCGGCGGCTACCTGCTCACCTCGACCGCGGCGCACCGGCTCGCCGAACGCCTCGGCCGCCGTACGGTCCCGGCCGGCGCGCTGCTGATGGCCGCGGGTCTGGGCGCCCTGTGGGCCGCCGTGCACGCGGCGGGCAGCACCGGCAGCCGGTGGGAGCTGGTGCCGGGGCTGTTCCTGGACGGGGTGGGAATGGGCATGGTGATCGCCCCGCTCACCCACGACGCCCTGGGTACGCTCCCCGCGCACCTGGTGGGCGCGGGCTCCGGGGTGGTGGCGACCATCCAGCAGGTCAGCGGTGCGCTGGGCATCGCGCTGATCGGCATCGTCTTCTACGGCGCCGTGGGCGCGGGGGCACCGGACCGCTACCCGCACGCCTTCGGGCTCGGCCTGGCCTTCCTGCTCGGGCTGGAACTGGTGCTGGCCGCGCTGACCCTACGGCCCACCGGCCGCGCGGCACGGCAGGCCGGCTGACCGGGTCACAGCTGAGGGGCGCCCATCCTGCTGGATGGGCGCCCCTCAGCTCGCGCGGCGGCGTCAGACGCGGGTGAGGCGGATGACGGGGATGTCGCGGTCGGTGCTCTTCTGGTAGTCGGCGTACGGACCGTAGACCTCCACCAGATGCGGCCAGACCCGGGCCTTCTCCTCCGGGGAGAGCACCTCGGCGCGGGCCGTGAAGCGCTCGCCGAGCACCCGCAGGTGGACCTCCGGATTGGCCACGAGGCTGTTGAACCACTTCGGGTGCTCCGGGGCGCCGCCCTTGGAGGCGACGATCAGGTAGTCGTCCCCGTCCCGGCCGTAGATCAGCACCGTACGGCGCCAGTCACCGGTGCGGCGGCCCTGGTAGTCCAGCAGCAGGCACGGCGAACCCTGGAGGTCGGTGGCCTCGGTGCCGTTCGACTCCTCGTAGCGCGTGGCCTGCTCCCGCACCCACGACTCCGGGTTGACCTTCACCTGGGCGGGGTCGTAGACAGTCATCCGTATGCCTCCTGGGGGATTGCCGGCAGCCCTCCCACTGTAGATGGGCTCTGGTCAGCGACGACCGCGCCGTCTGGAGGGGTACGACCAGCCGGATCCGACGCCGGCGAAGTGCAGGGCGACGAAGAACAACCCCGCGATCATCAGGCTTATCGGTGTGAAGGCCGCGTCCGTGTCGGTGCTCGTGACGTTGATCAGATAGGCGATGGCGAAGATGACGGCGCCCACAGCTGCCAGCATGTGACTTCTCCTCGGCGACGGGCCGCCCCTGCGGACGGCGGTCGGGCTGCGCGGACGCCGGCGGCGTCCGTCACCGACCGCCTGCCCCGCAACCGCCCTTCGACGCACGCCGGTTCGATTCCGCAGGTCCGGCGCTCAGGCGGCTCATCCGGCCAGGCCGGGCGCGCCCCAGACCGGGAACCAGCGGGCCAGGTCGGCCTCCAGCCGCAGGTCGTTGGCGACCAGTGCCCTGACCTGGAGCTCCAGCGCATGGTCGCGCTTCTCACCGGGCAGCGGGGCGAAGGGGTAGAACGACCCGCGTTTGTACAGGTAGACCAGGGCCATCCGGCGGCCCTGCGGGTCCCGGAAGGCGACCAGCGAGCACAACAGCTGCGGTCCGAAGCCGCCCGCCTCCAGCGCCGAGTTGACGGCGTGCAGATCGGTGACGAGGTCGGTGATCTCGCTGGGGTCGCGCCGGGACAGCAGCCAGGTGTAGCCGTAGGTGTCCTGGCTCGTCTCGACCGACAGCAGGCTGTGCAGGTCCTGCTGGATCTCGGCGAAGGCGCCGCCCTCGACGGCGGCGAAGCAGACCGCGCCCTCGCCGGTCGGGCGCAGTTCGCTGGCCGCCTGGAGGGTGATCGCCGCCGACGAGAGCCCGAAGAGCTGGTCCAGGTCGGGGCGGACCGGTTTGCTGCGGCCGAGCAGCACGTCGAGCAGACCCATCAGCGGCGGTCCAGTTCGACGGTGATCGCGGCCAGTTGCGCCAGGCGCTGCTCCAGGCTGGGGTGGGTGGCGAGCAGCTTGGAGACGGTGCGGTTGGTGGTGAGGGCGGGGGCGAAGTAGAAGGCGTTGAAGGGCTCGGCCGCGCGCAGGTCCTTGCTGGGGATGGCGGCCAGATCGCTGCTGACCTTGGTGAGCGCCGAGGCCAGCGCGGAGGGCCGGCCGGTCAGCAGGGCGGCGCTGCGGTCGGCGGACAGCTCGCGGTAGCGCGACAGCATCTTGGTGAGCAGGAAGCTGATGGCGTAGACCACGGCGCTGACCAGCGGCACGAGGATGAACAGCGCGGCGGTGCCCGGGTCGCGGCTGCGCCGGAAGCCGCCCCACAGGCCGATCCTGGTGATGACGCCGGCCAGGATGCCGAGGAAGGAGGCGATCGTCATCACGGCGACGTCCTTGTGCGCGATATGGGACAGCTCGTGGGCGACGACACCCTCCAGCTCCTCGGGTTCCAGCCTGCGCAGCAGCCCGCTGGTGACGCACACCACCGTGTTCTTCTTGTTGCGGCCGGTCGCGAACGCGTTGGGCGTGTCGGACTGGGCGACGGCGACCTTGGGCTTGGGAAGGTCGGCCAGCGCGCAGATCCGGTCGACCACGCCGTGCAGCTCGGGCTGCTGCTCGGCGGTGACCTCATGGGCGCCCATGCTGAAGGCGGCGATGCGGTCGCTGAACCAGAACTGGACGACGAAGAGCAGCCCGGCGATGATCAGGATCATCGGCCACGCGCCCCGCAGCAGGGCGATCAGCGCACCGACGAAGACGACATAGAGCAGTCCGATCAGGAACATCGTGACGACCATGCGGGTCGTCAGTCCCCGGTCCTGTGCGAAGCGGTTGCGTGGCATGGCCCCTCCCGAGCTGTGCGGGGCGCGGGTCGCGGGCGGCGGCCCTGCGTGCTCCACTGGTCATGATGGTGGTCATGATGGTGCATTTCCAACTGTTGCACCGATCCAACGACCGGGACGCCCCTTCCGGTTCCGCTCATCGGGTCATATCGAGCACCAGCTTGCCCACCGTGCGCCTGGCGCGCAGCTCGGTGTGCGCCCTGGCAGCCTCGGACAGGCCGTAGACGCCGCCGAGCCGGGGGCGCAGCCGCCCGTCCGCGGTCATCGCGAGCAGTTCCGCCATCGGCTCCCGGTACATCCCGGGACGGCCCAGGCAGTGCATCAGCCAGAAGCCGACGACGGCACGCGAACGGCCCATCAGCCGGGCGGGCTCCACCGGGGTGGCGGCGGTCCTGGACGCCATGCCGTAGGCGACCAGCCGGCCGAAGGGGGCGAGGGCGGCGAGCGAGGCGTCGAAGACCGGTCCGCCGGTCATCTCCAGCACGATGTCGACCCGGTGCCCGCCGTTGGCCTCGGTCAGCCGTTCGGTGAGCCCTTCCGGGTCGCTGTCGACCGCGACGTCGGCGCCCAGTTCCTCCGCCAGGTCGCGCTTCTCCCGGGTGGAGGCGGTGGCGACCACCCGGCCCGCGCCGAACTGCCTGGCCAGCTGGACGGCGAGCGAGCCGGTGCCGCCGGCCGCCGCGTGCACCACGACGCTCTCGCCCGGCGCCAGCCGCGCCGACGTCCGCAGCAGGTGCCAGGCGGTGAGGCCCTGGACCACCAGCGCGAGCGCCTGCCCGTCGGTGACCTCGTCGGGCAGGTCGTGGGCCAGCTCCTCCTGCACGACGGCCTTCTGGGCGTAGCCCCCGTTGTCGGTGAGCGCGACGACCCGGCGGCCGTCCGCGGTGCGGCCGACGACCTCGGCGCCCGGCACCATGGGCAGCGTGGAACGGGAGAGGTAGGAGTTCTCCACGGTGTGCGTGTCGGCGTAGTTCACCCCGGCGGAGTCGACGTCCAGCAGCAGCTGCCCCTCGCCTGCGACGGGCTCGGGCAGTTCGGTCTCCCGCAGGACCTCGGGTCCGCCGAACTCGGTGATCTGGATCGCGCGCACGCCGACTCCTCCGGGGGTGGGTCTGCCTGCCGGGTTCCCGGCACGGCGAGATATTACCGACCAGTCGGTATGGAGGCCAGCCCTGGCGGCGATCCCGACGTCCCCCTTCCGGCTTCCGGCCGCCCCGGACCGGGAGCCGCGCTCAGGGCGCGGGCACCGGCCGGGGCGGCGGCGGACCCACGTAGCGGGCGGACGGGCGGATGATCTTGCTGTCGGCCGCCTGCTCCAGGATGTTGGCGCTCCAGCCGACCACCCGGGCACTGGCGAAGGTCGGCGTGAACATCTCCCGCGGCAGCCCGCACAGCTCCATCACCACGCCGGCGTAGAACTCCACGTTGACGTGCAGGTCGCGTCCCGGCTTCAGCTCGGCCAGCAGCGCCTCCGCGCGCGCCTCGACCTGGACGGCGAAGTCGACCAGGTCGCCGCCGATGCCCCGGGCTATCGCCTTCAGCAGCCGGGACCGCGGGTCCTCGGTGCGGTAGACGGGATGGCCGAAGCCCATGATCCGCTCGCCGGCCGCGATGTGCTCCCGCAGCCAGCCGTCGATGCGGTCCGGGGTGCCGATCCGGTCCAGCGTGTCGAGGGCGCGGCTCGGCGCGCCGCCGTGCAGCGGCCCCGACAGCGCCCCGATCGCCCCGACCAGGCAGGCCGCCAGATCCGCGCCGGTCGAGGCGATGACCCGGGCGGTGAAGGTGGAGGCGTTGAAGCCGTGGTCGACCGTCGAGATCAGATACTGCTCGACGGCCCGCGCCCGCTCGGGCGCCGGCTCCTCGCCGGTGAGCATGTAGAGGTAGTTCGCGGCGTACGGCAGGTCGTCGCGCGGTTCGACCGGCGCCAGGCCGCGGCCGAGCCGGTGCAGCGCGGTCAGCAGGGTCGGCACGGCCGCGCAGGCGGCGAGCGCGTCGGCCTGCCGCTGCCCGGGGTCGAGGTCGTACAGCGGCCGGAATCCGGCGGCGGCGCCGGTGAGCGACAGCGCCGTACGCAGTCCGGCCAGCGGCCCCGACGCGCCGGCCGCACGGGCCACCGCGGGCAGCGCGTCGCGGACCTCGGCCGGCAGGTGGCGCAGCTGCGCCGTCTGCCGGGTGAAGCGGGCGCGCTCCTCGGCGGTCGGCAGGACTCCGTGGACCATCAGGTGCCACACGTCCTCGAAGCTGCGGCTCGCCGCCAGCTCGACCGCGGAGAACTCGCGGTAGTGGTAGAAGCCCTCGGTCCCGCGGACGTCGCCGAGCACGGTGTCGGTGACGATCACGCCCTTGAGGCCGCGCGGGGCGTCGAGCGCTGCCGGCGGCGGGGTGGAGGTCGCGGCGGCGGGCGGATGGGTGGTGGACATCGGTTCCTCCTCGGCTCTTTACTTGACTGTCCATGATTGATTCGTAGCCTGTCAATGTTGACTGGTCAATATGCAGCGAGGGTTGACGGGAGGTGGATACGGTGGCGTCCATGACGGACGGGACAGCGGGCGACGGCGAGGACCGCATCAGCACGCGGGAGGCCGCCGCACGCCTGGGCGTCAAACCGGAGACGGTGTACGCCTACGTCAGCCGGGGGCTGCTCGGCAGCCGCCGGGCCGCCGGCGGGCGGGGCAGCACCTTCGACCCGGCCGAGGTGGCCGCACTCGCGGCCCGCGGGCGGACGGGGGCCGCGGCCGCCGCCGCGCCGGCCGAAGGGGCCGAGGGCGGCTGGGGCCGGATCCGTACCGGCGTCACGCTCATCGATCCGGCGACCGACAGCTACGCCTTCCGGGGGGTGGACGCGGTCGCCCTCGCCGAGGCGTACGCCTACGAGGAGGTCGCGCACTGGCTGTGGACCGGGGAGCTGCGGCCCGGCGTCCGCTTCACCGCTCCCCCGCAGCCGCTGGCCGCCGCCCGGGCCGCGGCGGGCTCGCTGCCCGGGGACAGCGGCCCGGTGGACCGGATGCGGGTCGCGGTGATCGCCGCGGGCGCGGCGGATCCGCTGCGCTTCGACCTCGGCAGGGACGCGGTGCTCGGGTGCGCGCGCGGGCTGGTGCCCACGCTGGTCGACGCGCTGCCGCCGGCCGGCCCCGACGTCGCCGACGGCGCCGCGCCGATCGCCCGGCGGCTGTGGTCGCGGCTCACCGCACGGGACGCGGACCTGGCGTCGGTGCGGGTACTGGACACCGCGCTGGCCCTGCTCATCGACCACGACCTGGCCACCTCGACGCTCGCGGTCCGGGTCGCGGCCTCGGGCCGCGCGCATCCCTACGCGGCGGTCTCGGCGGGGCTCGGGGCGCTCGACGGTCCGCTGCACGGGCAGGCCAGCGCGCTGGCCCACCGGATGCTGCTCGACGTCATGGAGCGCGGCGGCGCGGGCCCGGTCGTCGCCGCGCACCTGCGCGCAGGGCACGCCGTGCCGGGGCTCGGCCACCGGCTCTACCGCGGCGAGGACCCGCGGGCACGGCTGCTGCTCGCGCAGCTCGCCGAGGTGCCCGCGGCGGCCGACGCGCTCGCCGCCGCTCGCGACACGCTGGCCACGGCCGCCAGGCACACGCCGCTGCACGCCAACGTCGATCTGGCGCTGGCGGTGCTGTCGGTCGCGTCCGGCATGCCCGCGGAGGCCGGCGAGGCGGTCTTCGCCGTGGCCAGGACCGCGGGCTGGGTCGCGCACGCGCTGGAGGAGTACGCCGAGCGGGCCCTGCGCATGCGCCCCACCGGCGTCTACGACGGGCCCCCGGCACCGCGGCCGCTGCCGCGCCCGCAGGGGTGACGCGGGGATATGGCGAGCTAGGTACGGGTGGGGTGCGGGATGCGGCCGACCAGGTCGGACCACTCGGTGTCGATCTGGCCGGGGACCATGCGGCCGGCCGAGCGCCACTGGTCGGCGAGCGCGGCGAAGACCGGGGCGTCCGACCGGTACTGGTGCAGAACCGTTCCACCTCGGGCCGCCTCGTCGGTGGCCTGCGCTGTCCTCTGCCGCTGCATCGGTGCCATACGCCGACAACGAGTGCGCGGTGCCGCACGCCATGGACGCGCGGTCGGCACCACCCGGACGAGTGACGGGGCGGCCCGGGGCGGACGGAATTTCCCGGCGAGGCCACCCGTTGTGGCAGTCATGAGCACTGTGGAGCTGACCAAGGAGAACTTCGACGAGGTCGTGTCCGCCAACGACTTCGTCCTCATCGACTTCTGGGCCGCCTGGTGCGGGCCGTGCCGGTCCTTCGCACCGGTCTACGACAAGTCGTCGGACAAGCACGAGGACCTGGTCTTCGCGAAGGTCGACACGGAGGCGCAGCCGGAGCTTGCGGCGGCCTTCCAGATCCAGTCGATCCCGACGCTGATGATCGTGCGGGACAAGGTGGCGGTCTTCGCCCAGCCGGGCGCGCTCCCCGAGCCCGCGCTTGAGGACGTCATCGCGCAGGCCCGCGCGCTGGACATGGCGGAGGTCCACAAGTCGGTCAAGGAAGCCCAGGAAGCCCAGGGACAGCAGGGCTGATCAGCACGCCACGAGCCCGGCAGGCGCCACGCGCCGCCGGGCTCCTCGCCGTTCCCGGGCGCACGGCGGCCGGGCCGGCCTGCCGGTGTCAGTGGTCGCGCCTACTCTCGTGGAGTGGGTGCAGCCGTGGACGCCGGAGCCGGGCGGGTGGCCGTCGTGGCCGATCCGGTCGGCGGCGGCGGGCGGCTGTGCGGGGTCGGTGAGGACGGCGCGGCGGTCGGCGGGACCGAGATGGTGGCGGACCTCGCCGGGGCGGTGCGGGCCATCGAGGCGGCGGCCGGGCCGCGCTGGGTGTGGGGCGGGACGGAGGAGCTCTATCCGGCGCTGCTTGACCGGGGCGGGATCCGGGTCGGCCGCTGCCACGACGTCAAACTGGTCGAGTCGCTGCTGCTCGGCCAGGAGGGCAGGCACGGCAGGCCGCGCTCGCTGGGCGCGGCCTGGGCCCGGCAGCACGGGCTGCCGGAGCCGCCGGACGCCCCGGAGGCGGGCGCCGACGACCAGCCGGTGCTGTTCGCCGCCGACCGGCACCACCTGCCGCCCGGCGCGGACCCGCTGACGGCGCTGATCGAGGTGCACGCCGCCCAGCAGCGGCGGATCGCCGCGGGCGAGCACCCCGACCGGATGCGGCTGCTGTGCGCGGCGGAGTCCGCCGGCGCGCTGGCTGCGGTGGAGATGGGCAGGGACGGTCTGCCGTGGAGCGCGCGGGCGCACGACGACCTGCTGACCGGGCTGCTCGGCCCGCGCCCCGCGGGCGGTGCCAGGCCGGCCAGGCTCGGCGAGCTGGCGCAGCGGATCCAGGACGCGCTGGGCCGCCCGGTCAATCCCGACTCCCCCGCCCAGCTGCTGCCCGCCTTCGCGCGGGTCGGCGTGCAGCTGACCTCGACCCGTTCGCACGAGCTGCGCAAGGTCGCGCACCCGGCCGCCGGGCTGCTGCTGCGGTACAAGGAGCTGTCGCGTATCCATGCCGCGCACGGCTGGGCGTGGCGCGAGGCCTGGGTCCGTGACGGCCGCTTCCGGCCGGAGTATGTGGTGGGGGGTGTGGTGTCGGGCCGCTGGGCGACCCGGGGCGGCGGGGCGCTGCAGATTCCGCGGCCGCTGCGGGCGGCCGTGGTGGCCGACCCGGGCCATCTGCTGGTGGTCGCGGACGCCGGCCAGCTGGAGCCGCGGGTGCTGGCGGCGATGTCCGGAGACCAGGGCCTGGCGCGGGCGGCGGCCGGCGGCGACCTCTACGCGGCGGTGGCCCGCGACGCCTTCTCCGGCGACCGGCCGCGGGCCAAGATCGCCCTGCTCGCCGCGATGTACGGTCAGACCAGCGGCGAGGCGGGCCAGTTGCTCGCGGTGATGCGGCGGCGCTTCCCCGTGGCGCTCGCGCTGGTGGAGGCCGCGGCCCGCACCGGCGAGGCGGGCGGGATCGTACGCTCCCAGCTCGGCCGTACGTCCCCGGCGCCGTCCGCCGACCGGTTCGTGGACGAGGCGGCGGATCCGGCGGACGGGGCGTCACCGGACCGCAGGGCGGCCAGGTCGTGGGGGCGCTTCACCCGGAACTTCCTGATCCAGGCGAGCGCCGCGGACTGGGCGCTCGCCATGCTCGCTGCGCTGCGCCGGGAGCTGGCCGCGATCGGTGCCGCCCCGCGGCTGGTGTTCTTCCAGCACGACGAGGTGGTCGTGCACACCCCGGCGGACCTCGCGCCCGCCGTGGAGTCCGCGGTCGCGGCGGCGGCCGACGAGGCCCGCCGGCTGGTCTTCGGTGCGACCCCGGTGCCCTTCCCGCTGGAGACGCACGCGGTGCGCCGCTATGCCGACGCGAAGTAGCCCGCCGGGGCCGGCCGGACGCGGACCCCGCCGGCCGGGCGGATCCGTCGGACCGGCCCCGGCGCGGTCACTTGTCGGCCGCGGCGTCGGAGTCGGCCACCGCGGCGGCCGAGTCCGCGTCGTCCAGCAGCTTCTGCATGTGGGCGAGCTCCGAGGCGGCCGGCGCCGGCGAGGCGCTGCCGGGGCTGTCCGCCGCGTGGCCGTGGTTGCCGCAGCCGGTCAGCAGCAGCGCGCCGAGCGCGGCGGCCGGCAGCAGGGCGAGCGGACGCCAGCGCGCCCGGCTCACTTGGCCGTGTCCTTCGCGCTGTCCTTCGCGGTGTTCTTCGCGCCGTCCTTGCCGGCGCCCTTCGCGGTGCCCTTGGCCGGGAAGTGCTGGGTGCCGCACCAGGTGCGAACGGCGCCCAGGTCGGTGGAGCGCTGGTTGAGGGTGGTGACCAGCGACTTGCGGAAGGTCAGCCGGCCCTTGAGGTAGGTCGACACGGCCGTGTCGCCCTTGGCGTCGGCGTTGCTGATCCGCTTCTGCAGCCGCGCGACGGAGCCGCGTTCGGTGACCGGCCCGTTCAGCCGGGCCAGAGCCCGGTCGATCCGCGCGTCGACGGTCGGCAGCCGCTTGCACAGCGCGCGGGCGCCGTCCCCGGTCGGTGCCTTGCCGGCCGCCGGGGCGGACGCGGAGGGCGTGGGGGTGGCGGTGTCGGCCGCGGCTGTCCCGGCCGCGGTGAGCAGGGCCGCGGCGGCCGCGGTGACGGCGACCGCGGTACGGGTGGTGCGCATGGTTTGACCTCCTCGGTGACGGCGCCGGCTGCTGCGCGGTGCCGGTTCGCCGGAGGTTAGGGACGGTCTTTGTGGAAACCTTGTGGGGTGGCCGGTGCGGCGCTCTGGGCCCTGAGCCAGTCGCGTTGCCGTGGCAGGGCGGGCCCTTGGGCCATGTGGGGGACGTCCAGGACGAACCAGGCGCCCGGGGGGCCGTCGGGCCGGCCGGTCACGGTGACCGTGCCGCTGTGCAGGGCGGCCTGCTGGCCGACCAGTGCCAGGCCGAGGCCGGATCCCGGGCTGTCGGGGCGGCGTTGGAAGCGGGTGAAGACCGACCGGCGGTCCTCCGGCGGCACTCCCGGGCCGTGGTCGCCGACGGTCAGCCGTACGGCGGCGCCGTCCGCGGTGGGCTCCAGCACCGCCTCCACCTGGCCGGCACCGTGGACGACCGCGTTGGCGAGCAGGTTGTCCACCGCGGAGCGCAGGCCCTGCGGCCAGGCGCGTACGACGCAGGGCCCGGCCGAGCGGACGGTGACCAGGGCCCCGGGGTGGTCGCGGCGCAGGTCGCGTACCGCGGAGTCGAGCAGGTCGGCGAGGTCGACGGGGACGAAGGCGTCGGCCTCCACCAGGTCGCCCTGGGCCAGGGTGCGCAGCATCACCAGCAGGCCGAGCAGCCGCTCGTGGCCGGCCCGCAGGTCGGCGACGACCTCGGCGCGCTCGGCCCCCTCGGGAGCGGGGTCGCCGTCCAGCACGTCGAGGTTGATCCGCATGCTCATCAGCGGGGTGCGCAGCTCGTGCGAGGCGGCCGCGGAGAAGGAGCGCGCGGTGACCAGGGCCTCGGCGGTACGGGCGGCCTGCTCGTCGTAGCGGGCCAGCACGGTCCGCAGCGTGCGGGCCAGGTCGTCGACCTCCGGGACGCCGGTGGGGGTGTGGTCGAGCCGGGCGGTGCTGGTCCGCGGGTCGATGCCGGCGGCGCGGCGCTGCAGGGCGAGCAGCGGGCGGGCCAGGCGTACTGCGGCGAGCCAGGCGGCCAGCCCGGCGACCGGCGCGGTCAGCAGGGCCACGGTGAGCACCCTTCCGCGTACCTGCGCGATCTGCCGCTGGCCCGCCGCGTCGGTGGAGAACAGCCACAGGGTGCCGCCGGCGGCCGGCCGGACCGCGGTGAGCGGCACGGCGAGCACCCGCCAGCTCTGCGCCCCCGCTGCCACGGTGACCGGGTGCGCGGCGTCCCGCGCCGGGGGCAGCGTGACCGCGGCGGCGGGCTGCGGGCCGCCGGTGACCGAGCCGGCCGGCCCGTCCACCCGGATGCCGACGTCAAGGGCGGCGGTGAAGAGCTTGCGCTGCCTGGCCTGTTCGACGCTGGCCGGGCGGTCGTTCGCCATCGCCCGCAGCAGGGCGAGGGCCTCCGGCCGGACCGCGGTGGCGCGTTCGCGCAGATGGGCGTCGCCGGCGGCGTGCACGTCGCGGCCGACCAGCCGGACCATGATCCAGCCGGAGCCGACGACCAGCAGCGGCACCACGACGGCGACGGCCAGCGCGATACGGGCGGACAGTCTCATGTGGCGCTCCCGCCGTCGTCGCCGGGGCGCAGGACGAAGCCGACGCCGCGGACGGTGTGCAGGATGCGGGGCCGCCCGCCGGACTCCAGCTTGCGCCGCAGGTAGCTGACGAAGGTGTCGACGGCGTCGGTGCGCACCTCGAAGTCGTAGCCCCACACCCGGTCGAGCAGCTGGTCGCGGGTCAGCACGATGCCGGTGTTGCGGGCCAGCGTCTCCAGCAGCTCGAACTCACGCCGGGTCAGGTCGAGCGGGTCGCCGTCCCGGGTGGCGGTCCTGGCGGCCGGGTCGAGGACCAGGCCGCAGGCCCGTACCTGGTCGTCCGGGCGCGGCGGGCGGCGGCGCAGCAGGGCGTCGAGCCGCAGCACCAGTTCCTCCAGCGCGAAGGGCTTGACCAGGTAGTCGTCGGCGCCCGCCTGGAGGCCGGCGACGCGGTCGGCGACCTCGTCGAGGGCGGAGAGCACCAGCACCGGCAGGTCGTCGCCGCCGGCCCGCAGCCTGCGGCAGACCTCGATGCCGTCGATGCCGGGCATCGAGATGTCCAGCACCAGCACGTCGGGGGCGGCGGCGCCGCCGAGCACGTCCAGCGCGGCGGCGCCGCCGTCCGCCTCGCCCACGGTGTAGCCGCGCAGCCGCAGCGCGCGGCCGAGGGAGCGGCGGATGGCGGCGTCGTCGTCGACCACCAGGACCCGCCCGCGTCCCTCACCGCCGCCGGTCCCTGTGCTGCCTGTGCTGCCTGTCATGTCCGTTGTGCCTCCGCTCCCCGGCCGCCGTGCATGGTGCATCGCGAGAACCATGCCTACACGGCCGGGGAGCGGAGTGCTGGTGCCGGGGTCTCACCCGCCGTACTGGGCGAAGGTACGGGTGAAGTCCCAGGCCTGCTGCGAGACACCCGAGCAGGTGTCGTCGTTGGGGTAGGCGCCGGAGCAGGGCCGGTCCCGGTTGGCGGACCAGAAGGTCAGCCGGGCCAGGTGGTGGCTCTGCGCGTAGGCGAGGATGGTGCGGAAGTCGGCCACCGTGACGGTCTCGTTGTTGTCGGTGATGCCGTTCATCGAGGAGATGCCGCTGTGCCGGTAGGCCTGGTCGTCGGTGTAGCCGTAGGCGTTCTTCACCGCGTTCTTCAGGCCGTCCGCGGCCCTGGTGGTGAGGGTGCCCATGTTCTGGCCGGCGCCGCCGAAGTCGAACGGCATGATCGTCCAGCTGTCGACGGTGAGCCCGGAGGCGGCCGCCTTGGAGATCAGCCCGGTGTCCGGGCCGCTCTGCCCGGTGCCGATGGTGACGTAGACCGCGAGGCCGGGGTTGTTGGCCTTGACGGTCTTCAGCGCGTCGACTGTGCGCTGCTGCACGGTGCCGTTGCTGTAGGCGTCGGCCTCGATGTCGATGTCGATGGCGTGCAGCCCGTAGGCGCTGATCACCTTCTGGTACGCCCCGGCCAGCGCGCTAGCGCTGGTGCAGGACTGCTCCAGCTTGTTGCCGCTGTAGCCGCCGAAGGACGGGATCACGTCGCCGCCGGCCGCCCTGATCTTGCTGATGGTGGCCTGGTCGACGCCGCCGGTCAGCGCGCGGCCGCCGTCCCACTGCGGGTTGCAGGTGCCGTTGCTGAGCACGAAGGCGAGGGTGAACCACTTCACGCCGGTGGCGTTCATGATCGTGGTCGGGTCGGGCGGGTTGCCCCAGCCGTTGTACAGATACGGGGCCACCGCCTGCTCGCCGTTGGCGGGCGGCGGGTCGGTCGGGGGTGTGCCGCCGCCGGACGGCAGCGTCCACTTCTGGTTGGCGGCGCCGGAGCAGTCCCAGATCTGCAGCCGGGTGCCGTTCGCGGTGCTCGGGCCCGTCGCGTCCAGGCAGCGGCCGGAGCCGCTGTTGACCAGCTGCCCGCCGGTGGCGCTCCACTTCTGGGCGTTGCTGCCGTTGCAGTCGTAGAGCTGGACCTTCGTGCCGTCGGCGGTGCCGGCCGCGGTGACGTCCAGGCACTTGCCCAGCGCCCTGATCGTCCCGTCCGAGCCGACCGTCCAGGACTGCGCCGTCGTGCCGTTGCAGTCGTAGAGCTGCACCGCCGTGCCGTTGGCCGTACCGGCGCTCGCGACGTCGACGCACTTGCCGCCGTAGCCGGTGATCGCGCCGGACGGGTCGGCGCCGGAGGCCTGGGTGATGCCGAAGGTGCCGAGGGTGCCGGCCGCCATCGCGGTGGCGAGCAGGAGGGCATGTTGTCTTCTCATCAGCCGGTCACGGTCCACTTCTGGTTGGCTGCGCCGGTGCAGGTCCAGATCTGCAGCCGGGTGCCGTTGGCGGAGCTGTTGCCCGTCGCGTCCAGGCACTTGTTCGCCGCGGGGTTGACGATGTCGTGGGCGCCGGTGACGGTCCACTTCTGGGCGTTGCTGCCGTTGCAGTCGTAGAGCTGGACCTTCGTGCCGTCGGCGGTGCCGGCCGCGGTGACGTCCAGGCACTTGCCCAGCGCCCTGATCGTCCCGTCCGAGCCGACCGTCCAGGACTGCGCCGTCGTGCCGTTGCAGTCGTAGAGCTGCACCGCCGTGCCGTTGGCCGTACCGGCGCTCGCGACGTCGACGCACTTGCCGCCGTAGCCGGTGATGGCGTGGCCCGTGCCGGGGCTGCCGCCGCCTGAGGTGTCGGAGGTGGTCACGTGGACGTAGTCGACCACCAGCTGCTGCGGGAAGGTCGTGCTGCCGTCCGGGTCGCCGGGCCAGTAGCCGCCGACCGCGAGGTTCATGATCAGGTAGAAGGGGTGGTCGTAGACCCAGCGGTTGCCGTTCAGGTCGGCGGGGGTGCGGGTCTCGTAGACGTTGCCGTCCACCGACCACTTGATCGAGTTCGGCGCCCAGTCGACGGCGAAGGTGTGGAAGGCGTCGGAGAAGCTCTGCCCGTTCGGCAGGGTGTACCCGGCGCCGATGCCGTTGGCGCCGGAGTAGCCGGGGCCGTGGATGGTGCCGTGGACGCTGCCGGGCTCGAAGCCGACGTTCTCCATGATGTCGATCTCGCCGTCGGTCGGCCAGTTGCCGCCGCCGAGCATCCAGAAGGCCGGCCACATGCCCTGGCCGCGCGGGAGCTTCATCCGGGTCTCGAAGTGGCCGTAAGCCTGGCTGAATTTCTGCGGGGTGGACAGCCGGGCCGAGGTGTACTGGCAGGTGCCGTACCAGCACTGGTAGTTGGCCGGGTTCTCCTTGCGGGCGGTGATGACCAGGTCGCCCTGCCCGTCGAGGGCGGCGTTGTGCGTGCCGCTGGTGTAGTACTCGCGCTCGTGGTTGTTGACGTTGTCACCGGTTTCGTAGCCCCACTTGGAGCCGTCGACCGCGCTGCCCGCGGGGCCGTTGAAGTCGTCGGTGAAGGTGGCGGTGGCCGCGGCCGGTGCCGCGGCGGGTGCGGCGGCGGCCCGGGCGGGCGAGGCGGTCTGCTGCAGCAGTCCGCCGAGCAGCAGGGCGGCCGCGGCCAGCAGCGGGAGGGGGCGTATCCGTCTGGTGCGTCGGGTGGGGGGTGATGCCGACATGCCGGACTCCTCGGTAGGGGCGGCGGGGGACACGGGACCGGAGCACACGGGGAGGTCATGCTCCTGACAGGCAGCGAGCCGGACCGCGCCGCCGGTGGATTCCGTGGTCGGGGGGCGGACTTCGCTCATGTCTTAGTTCAGGACGTGATTTAAATGGCGGCGGGAAGTGGCGTCAATACTTCCGGCAAAGGTCTGTACCAAGAAGTTCTCGCGGGCCGCTCACAGCTCCTGCCGTCGCACCAGCACCGCCAGCACCAGAACCCCGGGCACCAGCGGCAGCCAGGCGGTGACCAGCCGGTAGCCGAGCACGGCGGAGGTGGCGGCGACCGCGGAGGCGCCGGCGGTGACCAGGGCCAGCCCGAGCGCCGCGTCCAGCGATCCGAGACCGGCCGGTGTCGGCAGCCAGCCGGCCGCGGTGCTGGCGAACAGATATGCCACCACCACCCCGCTGACCGGCACCGGGGCGTGCACCGCCCGCACCACCGAGACCAGGACGGCCGCGTGCATCGCCGGGAAGGCCAGCGAGCCGCCCCACAGCGCGGCCACCCGGGCCCGGTTGCCGTGCAGCACGCGGACGTCCCGGGCGACCGAGGCGAGGAAGTCCCGCAGCCGGTCGCGCAGCCGGCGGGCGCACCGGGTCAGCACCAGGCCGCCCGCCACGAGCGCCGCGGCCACCCCGGCGTACATCAGCGGCTGGCCGGGGACCTCGGGCCCGCCGCCGGTGACCCGGTGCAGGTTCAGGGCGCCGGGGAAGAGCGCGAGGACCGCGAGCAGCAGCGCCACCCGGCCGATGACCGCGGCGCAGGCCCGTACCGCCAGCGCCGCCACCGAGCGGGTCGGGCTCAGCCCCCTGCGCACCAGGAACCGCAGGTTGACGGCGTTGCCGCCGACACCTGCGGGCAGCACGTGGTTGGCGGCGGAGGCGGCGAACTGCGCGGCGAGCAGCAGCCCCGGCGGCAGCCGCTCGACGACCGCGCCCTGCTGGGCGGTGGCCGAGCAGACCCAGGTCATGAAGGCCGCCAGACAGGCCACCGCCAGCCACTCGCCGTCCGCCGACCCCAGCTGGCCCGCACTGGAGCCGATCATCGCCCACCTGCTGGTCACCAGCGCCGCCACGGCGACCAACGGCAGCAGCACCGCCATCGACCGCACCGAAGCGCGCTGCCAGCCGGCACCCTCGTTGCGGGCGATGGACACGGGGACTCCTCGTCGCGTGGGGCACGGCGCGGGCGCCGCGGGGAGCAGGGCAGCGGCCCTGGTGACACGTGCACTGGGGAGGCGGGACGGGGCGCGGGCGGGCGGGCGCCGGAGCGGAAGCCGACACTCCACCCAGGTTAGGCTTCGACGGCTACGGCGTCCCCTCCGCGCGCCGCCACCTGGGTCAACGTCTGACAAACAGCTGTTGACGACTCGGTAGGCGACCGGCCACCGGCGGCCCGGGCGGCGGCGGAGGGCGGGCGGCGCCGGGCCACCGGATCAGGGCATGCCGAACCGCCGGCCCGCGCTGGGTGCGCGGGACCGGCGGTCCTCTTTCTCTTCCTTCGGCGAGGCCGGCCGCGGTGAGAGGTCCGCGGGCCGGCCGTTCACGGGGTCAGCGGATCACGCGGCGGGCGCGCTCCACTGCTGGTTGGCGGCGCCGGTGCAGTCCCAGATCTGCAACCGGGTGCCGTTGGCGGAGCTGGGTCCCGTCGCGTCGAGACATCTGCCCGACTGCGGGTTGACCAGCGTGCTGTTGGCTCCGCGGTTCCACACCTGCGAACCGGTGCCATTGCAGTCGTACAGCTGCACCTTGGAGCCGTTGGCGGTGCCGGCCGACGCGACGTCCAGGCACTTGCCGAGCGCCTGCAAGGTGCTGCCTGAGGCCGTCCAGGACTGGGCGGCGGTGCCGTTGCAGTCGTACAGCTGCACGGCGGCGCCGTTGGTGGACGAGGAGCCGGCGACGTCGACGCACTTGCCGCCGTAGCCGGTGATGGTGCCGGTGTGGCCGCCGGTGTTCCCGCCGCTGCCGGGCGGGCCGGCCCAGGTGAAGGTCGCCGAGGCGCCGCCGGGCAGCGAGTAGGAGAAGTTCTCGTTGCCCCAGTTGACCCGCAGGGTCTGCGCGGACGACGACTCGTTGTAGGCGATGAGCGCCTTGGAGCCGTCGGGGTTGCGCCAGGCGACGTTGCGGACGGTGGAGTTGTCGGTGGAGCCGATCCTGGTGGCGCCGGGCTTCACGAACTTGGTGAGCTGGCCCATCGTGTAGTACTCGATGGTGTAGTCCACCTGGCCGCTGCGGCTGTCACCGTTGTGCACGGTGACCAGTCCGGTGCAGGTGCCGCAACCACCGTTGTGCGGACCCATGTTCTGATCGACCGCCAGGCTCCACTTGACCCAGCTCTGGCCCCAGTTGCGGGTGTAGTCGATCAGGTTCTCCATGTCCTCCTTCTGCTGGTTGGCGATCCAGGTGCCACCGGAGTGCTCGGTGTCGAAGGCGGGCAGGGTCGGGTACTGGTTGTGGACCGTGGTCTGCTCGCTGACGTTGCCGCCGTAGCCGTGCCAGGCGATCCCGCCGAAGTTGGGGTCGTTGCGCACGGCGGCGTCGGTGACGGTGGGCGCCGCGTAGCTGTCGTAGGTGTCCCAGTTCCAGTCAAGCGCCAGGACCTTGGTGGACAGCCCGGCCGAGTGCAGCGCGGGCAGCAGGTTGGTCTTGGTGAAGTACGCCAGACCCGAGCCGTTCCACTGCGCCGACGGATAACCGCTGCAGCAGGTGGGCTCGTTCTGCACGGTGACGTAGTCCACCGGGACGCCCTGCGCCTGGTAGGCCTGCAGGTACTTCACGAAGTACTGCGCGTAGGCGGGGTAGTACTGCGACTCCAGCCAGCCCTGGCTGTAGGCGTCGTTGTCCTTCATCCACGGCGGCGGGGTCCACGGGGTCGCCATGACCTTGACGTTGGGGTTGAGCTGCCGGGCCTGCTTGGTGAGCGGCACGACGTCGGCCAGGTCGTGGGCGATGGAGAAGTGCGCGAGGGTCGGGTCGGTCTGGCCCGCGGGCATGTCGTCGTAGGTGTAGTTGTCGCGCGCGAGGTCCGAGGCGCCCATCGGGTTGCGCAGGAAGCCCAGGCCGATCCCGTTGACCGGGTCGAACAGCTTCTGCATGACCGTGTTGCGGGTCGACGCCGACAGCGCGCCGCTGCTGTTCATCAACCAGGCGGCGGTGTCGGTGAAGGAGGCGCCGCCACCGGTGAACTGCTGGTAGGTGGTGCCCTCGTCCACCGTCACGTTCTGGCCGGAGCCGCCGGTGCCGGAGCCGAAGGACAGCGGGGCCTGCTGTTCCAGGCCCTTGACGACGTTGCGTCCGCCGGAGTCGTTGGTGGTGGTGAGGTAGACCTGCACGCTCTCTCCCGCGGCGTGCGCGGTCGCGGGAACGGCGAGCAGGGGGGTGATCGCCGCGGCTGCGGCGGTGAGGGTCCCGACGATGACGCGTCGCAGTCGGGATCCGGAGGATCTGCCCGTGTGGGGCCGGGTTGCTGCGCTCATGGGTCGTTGCCTTTCTCGGCACGATGGCATGGGCCTGACATGGTCAAGCGTGCAGCGAGGGGGTCCGCACGCGTGTTTCACACCTTGTTTCACGGCTTATATCGCGACGTGATTTAACTAGGGCACATCACGGCCGTCAAGGGATCGCACGGCGGCCGCGCCGGTGAAACACCATGTAACAAAAGACGGTTGACCGCTTCAGCGGCAGCGCGCGGGCGGGCCGGGGCCCGCCCGGGCCGCGCTCCCCTCCGCCGCGGCGGCCTAGGCGGCGCGCGGCGCGGTGCTGCCGCGCGGGACGAGGGACGGCGGCGGGAGCAGGATGTCAGGGACGGCGGCGCCGTCGATCAGCGAGAGCAGCGCCGTCGCGGCCCGCTCGCCGTACTCCATGACCCGCCGGCTCACCGCGGTCAGCGCGGGGTGCACCAGCCGGCACAGCTCGCTGTCGTCCCAGGCCACGAGTGACAGCTCGCCCGGTACGGCCACGCCCATCTCCTGGGTGACGCTCAGCGCCGCCACCGCCATCACGTCGTTGTCGTAGACGATCGCGGTGGGCCGCAGCGACCCGGACAGCAGGCGCCGGGTGGCCCGGGCGCCCTGCTCGCCTGAGTAGTCGGTGTAGACCGACGGCACGCCGTCCAGGCCCAGTTCCACGGCGGCGGCGTCGAAGGCCTCCCCCCGCTCCCTGGTGTGCACGAAATGCGCCGGGCCCGCCACGCGGGCGACCCTGCGGTGCCCCATGGCGGCCAGATACGCCAGCGTCTCGCGCACCGCGGCGCCGTCGTCCAGCCACACCGACGGGACGCCCGAGGCGACCCCCGCGTGCCCGATCGCGACCGCGGGCAGACCCAGTTCGGCGACCAGGCCCAGCCGGTGGTCCTGCTCGCGCAGGTCCACGAGCAGCACCCCGTCGACCCTGCGCTCCCCCCACCACCGCCGGTAGGCGGCCTCCTCGGACGCCGCGTCGTCGGTGACCTGGAGCAGCAGCGCGGTGCCGGTACGGGCCAGGCCCGCCTCGACACCGGAGATCAGCTGCATGAAGAACGGCTCGATGCCCAGCACCCACGCCGGCCGGTCCACCACCAGGCCGATCGCGCCGCTGCGCCCGTCGGACAGCGCGCGGGCGGCGCTGCTGGGGTGCCAGCCCATCCGCGCGGCGATCTCCAGGATCCTGGCCCTGGTCTGCTCGGATACGCCCGTCTTGCCGTTGAGCGCGTAGGACACGGCACCCTTGGACACGCCCGCAGCCTCGGCGATGTCGGCGATGGTGGGACGCTTCTTGGGGCTCATCTCGGCCTCGATACGGCAGGCGGCCCTCGGGCCGTGTACGGCGAGTGCGGCAGGTACGGCGGACGTGCACGGATCCGGCAGGTCGGCGGCGTGAACGGCCCGCACACCTTAACAACGCCGAAACCGGCCGGGCACGGCCGCCGGAGTCCGGCATCGGCCGCCTGCGCTCAACCGGTTGAGCGCGCACCGGTCACAACCGGGGCGCCCCCGCCGTCGACCAGAGGGGCCTGCGGTCCTTGTCGACCAGCGCGGCACGCACGCCCTCGTGGAAGTCGGCCGTGCGGGCGGTGCGGCACGCCAGGTCGAGTTCGCGCCGCAGGCACTCCTCAAGCGTCGAGCCCGCGCCGGCCGTCAGCAGGTCGAAGGTGGCCGCCAGGCTCCCCGGCGAGGCGGCGTCCAGCAGGGCGAGCGCGTCGTCCGCCCAGTCCCTGGCCCGTGTCTCCGCCGCCAGCCGGGCCCGCAGCTCCGGGAGGTCGGGCGCGGAGAAGCAGCGGGCGACCGCGTCCGCGTGCGCGGCCGGCGGAGCCGGGGCGGCGAAGCGGTCGAGTACGGCTTCGAGCGCGTCGTCCGACTCGGTCAACGCGGCCTCCAGCGCGGGCAGATCGGCGGCGGGCACGTAATGCGTGCCGAGCCCGCACGCGACTGCGTCGGCGCCGGTGACACGGGCCCCGGTCAGCCCCAGATACCAGCCGAACGCGCCCGGCAGCCGCGGCAGGAAGTAACTCGCCCCGATGTCGGGGAAGAAGCCGATACCGGTCTCGGGCATGGCCAGCGAGGCGCGTTCGGTCACCACCCGCGCCGAGCCGTGCACCGAGACGCCCAGGCCGCCACCCATCGCGTAACCGTCGATCAGGGCGACGTACGGCTTGGGGTAGCGGGCGATCAGCGCGTCGAGGGCGTACTCGGCGGAGAAGTACCTACGGACCGCGGTGTCGTCGCCGGCCAGGCCCGCCGACCGCATCGCCAGGATGTCGCCGCCGGCACAGAACGCCTTCGGCGAGGTGCTGCGCACCACCACGCGACGGACCGCGGGGTCGGCGCGCCACGCCGTCAGCGCGCGGGTCATGAGGTGGACCATCGTGAGGTCGAGGGCGTTCAGCGCGCCGGGGCGCGCCAGCTCGATCACGGCGGTGCCGTTCCGGGTGACCCGGGTCAGCACGGTGGGCTCCGGCCGGTCCTGCGGGCCGGGGGCGGCGGGCTTGTCCATGGTGCTCCCTGCGTCGTGCCGTGCCCTTCGCGGGCCGCGGCTCCATGAAACACCCGCGCCGGCGGGGCTCGCGGCCCGGCTCCCCTGGCCACCCGCCGGTGCGACCGGCGCGGGGAGGGCGCGCCTCCGGGATTGATAGGGTCGGCGTGAGCCGTGACTGGCGCGCTGGGATGGGGTCAACCATCGGGGAGCGGCTCGTCGTGATCACTGGAGCCGTGCGCCTGGGCCGTCCCGTAGCCGACGACCGGAGGACCTCCATGGCAGCAGAGCCGTACAGCACAGAGTCGATCGCCTTCCGCAGCGCGCTCGACGTGATCCGCGGCGTCGAGCCGCGGGTGGCCGACGCGATCTCCGCGGAGCTCGCCGACCAGCGCGAGATGCTCAAGCTGATCGCGAGCGAGAACTACGCCTCCCCCGCCGTGCTGCTGGCGATGGGCAACTGGTTCAGCGACAAGTACGCCGAGGGCACCATCGGGCGGCGCTTCTACGCGGGCTGCCGCAACGTCGACACCGTCGAGGCGCTGGCCGCCGAACACGCCCGCAACGTCTTCGGCGCCGCGCACGCCTACGCGCAGCCGCACTCGGGGATCGACGCGAACCTGGTGGCCTTCTGGGCCGTGCTCTCGCAGCGGGTCGAGACGCCGGGGCTCGCCAGGGCCGGGGTACGGCAGGTCAACGACCTGTCGGAGCAGGACTGGGCCCAACTGCGGGCCGAGTTCGGCAACCAGCGGATGCTGGGCATGTCGCTGGACGCCGGCGGCCACCTCACGCACGGCTTCCGGCCGAACATCTCGGGCAAGATGTTCGACCAGCGCAGCTACGGCACCGACCCGGAGACCGGGCTGCTGGACTACGAGGCGCTGCGCGCCACGGCCCGCGAGTTCCGCCCGCTGATCATCGTGGCGGGTTACTCCGCCTACCCCCGGCTGGTGAACTTCCGCATCATGCGGGAGATCGCCGACGAGGTGGGCGCGACCTTGATGGTCGACATGGCCCACTTCGCCGGCCTGGTCGCGGGCAAGGTGCTGACCGGCGACTTCGACCCGGTGCCGCACGCCAACATCGTCACCACCACCACGCACAAGTCGCTGCGCGGCCCGCGCGGCGGCATGGTGCTGTGCGACGACTCGCTGGCCGAGCATGTCGACCGGGGCTGCCCGATGGTGCTCGGCGGCCCGCTGCCGCATGTGATGGCGGCGAAGGCGGTGGCGCTGGCCGAGGCCTCCCGGCCGGAGTTCGGCGCGTACGCGCACCGGATCGTGGACAACGCGCGGGCGCTGGCCGACGGCCTGCTCAGCAGGGGCGCGAAGCTGGTCACCGGCGGCACCGACAACCACCTGGTGCTGATCGACGTGTCCGGCTACGGCCTGACCGGGCGGCAGGCGGAGGCGGCGCTGCTGGACGCGGGGATCGTCACCAACCGCAACTCGGTGCCGCAGGACCCGAACGGCGCCTGGTACACCTCCGGCATCAGGATCGGCACCCCGGCGCTGACCACCCGCGGGCTCGGCGTGCAGGAGATGGACGAGATCGGCGGGCTCATCCACGCGGTGCTGTCCGGGACGACGGCCGCGGCGGCGCCCAAGGGCGGCCTGTCCAAGGCGCACCACGTGCTGGACCCGGCGGTGGCCGACCAGGTCGCCAAGCGGGCGTCGGACCTGCTGGCCGGCTTCCCGCTCTACCCGGGCATCGACCTGAGCTGACCGGAGCCCGGCATGACGAAGGCCCGGCCGATCGGCCGGGCCTTCGTCATGCCGGGCTCCGGCAACCTCTTGGGGGCCCGTCAGGTGAAGGACCAGAGCACGCCGTGGCCGGCGACGGTCAGCGCGACCTGGATCGCCAGGGCCGCGACGCCGAGCGCCAGGCCGAGCAGTGCGCGGCCGCGGCGGCGGGTGCCGCGGGACAGCGCGGAGAGGGCCAGCACGATCGCGGCGGGGCCGAGCACCAGGTTGAGGACCAGCAGGCCGGGCAGGCCGAGCAGGAAGGAGGCGACGGCCATGCCGTCGGCGTCACGGGTGGGCGCGGCCGGTGTGCCGGTCGGGGCCGGGTGGGCTGCGGTGTTCACGGTTTCCTCTCCAGGAACGCTCGGGGACGGTTCGGGGCCGATCGCGGCGCGTACGTCCGCGTCGCGGCTGCCGGTCAGCCGCGGTGCCGGGCGACGGCCTCGCGTACCGCGAAGGCGAGCAGCCAGGCGGCGATGGCGGCGGACGCGACGGTGAAGGCGGTGAGCGAGATGTGGGCGCTGGCGCCCATCACGACGCCGATGCCCAGCAGGAGGACGACGAGACTCATGTCGGCTGCACCTCCGAGGAGTTGAGGTTTCGGATAACAGATGTTCACTGAGTTCGACCCTACCCTGGCAATGGTGGGCGAACAGCTGTTTACTGAATGACATGAGTCACACATCGGGGATCCGGCAGGCCCAGAAGGAGCAGACCCGCCAGGCGCTGCTGGACGCCGGGCTGCGGCTGCTCGACCGGCAGAGCCTGAGCAGCCTGGGGCTGCGCGAGGTCACCCGCGCCGTCGGGGTCGCCCCGGCGGCCTTCTACCGGCACTTCCCCGACATGGCGGCGCTCGGCGTCGCGCTGGTCGGCGAGGCCCTGGGCAGCCTGCACACGGTGATCAGGGACGCGATGGCAGGCGGCCAGGACTCCGACGAGCTGATCGACCGTACGGTGGCGATCACCGCGGCCTACGTGGACGACCACCGCGCCCACATCCGCTTCATCGCCCGGGAGCGTTACGGCGGGGTACGGGCGGTGCGTACGGCGATCGCCACGGAACTGGCCCGCTTCACCGACGAGGTGGCGGCCGGGCTCGCGCCGCAGCCGGCGTCGGCGGGCTGGAGCCCGGCGGATCTGCGGGTGCTCGCCGGGCTGTACGTCGACCACATGGTGATGACGGCGGCGGCCATCATGGAGGCGCCGGAGGACGACCCGGCGGTCCGCAGGGAGATCACCCGTGCGGCCCGGCTGCGGATGCAGATCATCAGCCTCGGGCGGAGCCACTGGGCGAGCGGCCGGAGTTGAGCACGGCGCACGGCGCCAGGCCGCCCGCGGACCGCGGTGCGCGGTGCGCGGGCGGCATGCCTTCGCCGGCGCGAACGGTGACCCGTCCGCGCCGGCACCCTCCCCCTGGTGTCGCCGCACCTCCCCCGCGCGGGCGAACCCGATACCCATGAGCATCGTTGCCCCGATCATGGACCGGACGGTTCGCTCACGGGAGGACACAACGCGCCAGGCAGCGGACAGAACGCGCCAGCCCGGGCGTAGGCTGCGGGAGCGCCCCCGCGCGGCGCGCACCGGCTGTCCCCTGTCCGTCCCCACCTGCCGCGGACCCGCCGCAGACCGCAGACTTGCCGAGGTGCCTGGCATGCTGTCATCCGACCCGCCGCCCGCCAACCAGCCGGCGGCAACCCCCGCGCTGACCGACTGCGTCGTGGTGCCCAGATTCATCGCCAGGGCCGCCGCCCGGAACGCCGCGGAGGCCGAATCGCTGGTACGGGCCGCGGGGCTGCCGACCGTGCTGCGCGCCCCGGAGACCGCGCGGACGCCGTCGGCCGGCACCTTCCGGCTGTGGCGCCAGGTGCTGCAGCGCACCGGCCGAACCGACGCGGGCCTGCTGGCGGCCAGGCGGTACCGGCACGGCTTCTTCGACCTGGTCGACTATCTGGTCAGCACCGCGCCCACCCTGGGCGACGGCCTGGCGCTCTGTGCCGCCCACGTGTATCTCGTCAGCAGCAACTCCGAACTCACCACCGAGGTGTCAGGCGACGAGGTCACCGTCACCTACGACATCCTGCGCCCGGACGACGAGCTGCGCGGCGTGGTGGCCGAGTTCGTCCTCGCGGTGCTCACCGGGCAGCTGCGGCACGGCACCGGGAGAGCGCTCTCGCCGGCCCGGGTGTCCTTCGCCCACCAGGCACCGCGACGGACCACCGCGCACGCCGAGTGCTTCGGCACCGCCAGGGTCGACTTCGGCGCCCCGGCCGACTCGATCACCCTGCACCGCAGGGACCTGGAACTGCCGATGGTCACCGCGGATCCGGCGCTGGCCGCGATCATCAAGCGGTCCGCCGCCGCCTTCCCGCCGCCGCGGCGGGGCCACGCCGGCCCGCTGCCCGGGCTGCGGGCCGCGATCCTGGCGCAACTCGCCGACGGCCGGCCGTCGCTGAACAGCACCGCCCACCGGCTTGCCGTCAGCCCGCGCACCCTGCAGCGCCGCCTCGCCGAGGCCGGCACCACATGGCGGGCCGAACTCGACACCGTCCGCAGGGAGCGCTCGGCCGGCCTGCGCCGCTCGGGTGCCGAATCCGGCCAACGCGTCGCCACCCGGCTCGGCTTCGCCGAGACGCGGTCGCTGCGGCGGGCGATGAACCGCTGGGACGCCCGCGACACCGACCGGCCCGCGGGGCCGCCCCCTCGGCCGGGGCGCGGGGCCGGCTCGCCGTGAGCGCCGGCCACGGCGGCGGCCGGGCGACCGATCCGCTCGCCGTGGAGCCGTGGCTCGGAATCTCGGCAGGACCGTAGCGCCGTACAGCCGTAGAGGAGACAGTCGTCCATGCCCCAGCATGTCGCCGTGTTCAGCGCGACCGCCGGACACCGGCACGACTCGATCGGCGCCGGTGCGGCCGCGCTCGCCGAACTCGCCGCGCCCGAGGGCCTGCCGGTGCGGCACACCGAGGAACCCGGGGAACTGGCGCGCCTGTTGGGGCAGGGCTGCGCCGCGGTGGTCTTCCTCTCCCCCACCGGCGAGGTGCTTGACGACGACGCCCGGCACGCCCTGCGGGCGTACGTCACCGGCGGCACGATGGGGGCCGACCATCCGCTGGTCTGGTGCCGGCGGGTGGGTGCCGGCCGGTCGTTCTGCACCGCGCTCGGGCACGCCGCGTCGGCCTACGCCGGCCCCGGCTTCCGCGCGCATCTGCGCGGCGCGCTGCTGTGGTCGGCGGGGCGCGCGGGGAGCTGAGCCGCGCGGCAGGGGGCGTGAAAATCGGTCGCACGCCCGGAAATGTCGTCGTTCGCGGGCGCAATCGGCGACGGCGCTACTACCCTGAGTCGCCGGGCGGGTTGCGGACGGCGGAGGGCGGGAGGACCGTATGGACGTGGACGGCGCGGACACGGCAGAACCCGAGCGCTCGGGCGGTGCGCCGGGGGACCAACTGGCCCGGCTGCTCGAAAGGGCGGACAACGGCGCCGCCGCGGCACGCGAACTGAACGCCGTGCGCTCCGCGTTGATGCACCACTGCGGGCTCCAGTCGTGCCGTCACACCAAAGGTCCGCCGCGGCGGCTGAACCGGCGGACCTTCCGGCACAGCTTCCTGCTGCCTGACGGCAGCGTACGGGTGGTGTGGGAGCTGGAGCACGACACCGGCCCCGACGCGCTGCCGCACCGCTCGGTCTTCACCGAGCAGGAGGGCCTGACGCTGGCCGAGTGGGAGGTCGACACGGCCTTCGGCGGCTCGACCGGCCCGCAGGAGATGCCGTACGACGCGCGTGACGGCCTCCGGCAGGACCCGGCCGCCGAGGACCTCGACGCGCTGCTCGCACCGGGCCGGGAGAACGCTCTCCGGCGCGCCTACACCGAGGGCGACTCGGCCGAGCACGCCAGGCGGCTGCTGCGCAGAGCGGCCAACGCCGGTGCGCCGGGCAGCGAGGTCGGCAGCCGGCTGCGCGCGGCGATCGCGCACGACATCAGCATCGTCACCCGCAGGACGGCACTGGTGGCCGGCCGCCAGGTGTCCTGGTCGCTGTACGAGCACGCGTTCCTGCTGCTCGACGGCAGCGAGCTGAGCCTGTGGGAGATCGACCACACCCGTACGCCGAGCGGCGACCCGGTGTGCGAGGTCTACATGTCGCAGGACGCCGCGCTGGACACCGCGATCCGGCGGATCGAGGCGGGCTGACGGCGCCGCGCCCGTCGCCGGCGTCGGCCGGCGCACCGACGCGCCGGGCCCGGGTCAGCCGACGGACGACGGGCGCGCCGGGGCGGTGTGCCCCGCGCGTTCGACGGCCGCCGCCAGCGCCGCCGCGCTGATCAGCTCCTCGTGGGTGCCCGGGCTGCCGCACGCGTAGGCGCCGGAGACGGATCCGGCCAGCACGCAGGCCTCCAGCGAGGCACCGCGGAAGCGGCTGTGCAGGAAGGCGGTGAGGAAGGCGTCGCCCGCTCCGTTGCTGTCCACCACGGGGCGTTCGGGCACGACGGCGGGAAATCGCCGCGGCCGGTTGTCGCCGCGCTCCATGACATGGCAGCCGGCCGCCCCGTCGGTGGCCACCACCAGGGAGGCCCTGCCGTGCTCCAGGATCTGCCGCATGACCGCGGGAATGCGCTCCCCGACGGTGGCGGCACTGAGGAAGACCAGGTCGGCGCCGTAGGCCCAGGGGTGCGCCGAGCTGTCCTCGCCGTCCCAGGAGTGCAGGTCGGTGGAGACGGTGCGGCCGAGCCGCAGGGCGTCGGCGAAGACCGGTTCCGCGAGTTGCGCGCGCGAGACGTGCACATGCCGGGCCCGTTCGAGATACGGCAGGTAGAAGTCGCGGGGCAGCCTGAGGTCGTGCGGGTGGCGGCCGTCGTAGAAGGAGAAGCGGCGCCCCTCCCGGTCGACCAGGTTGACGCTGCGCGGGGTGCCGGCCGGCGCCGGCAGATGGCTGAAGTCGAGGCCGGTGGCGGCGTAGCGGTCCAGGATCAGCCGGCCCTGCGGGTCGTCGCCGAGGAAGTCGATGAACTTCGTGACCAGGCCGAGCGCGTGGAAGCCAAGCGCCACGCCGTTCCCGGTGTGCGCCACGTAGTCCCTGATCGGCGGGACGAGCAGGAAGTCGCCGCCCGGCACCGCCAGTTCGTCCACCATGACGATGGTGTCGACGCCGGTGCCACCGACCACCAGCACGTCATAGGCCGGCTCGGTCGGTGCGGTCGTCATCGGCGCTCCCCGTCATGGTCCAACGCGGTCCGCCGCGCTGCAACTTGCGGAAAGATCTTACCGGGCGGCCGGGCCGCGCACCAGATCATGGCGCGCGGCGGTCAGGGCCGTGTTCGCTCCGTGGACCGCCGCCGACCGCCCGGTCGCGCTCCCCCTCCTCCTCGTGCACCCCCTGCTCCCCGTGCTCGGTCAGCATGACCAGCGAGAGCCGGGACAGCGGCGGGACAGGGCCGTTGTGGCCCGCCCGGCGCAGGGCGACGATCAGCGTCAGCCGGATCATCTTCCTGGCGGCGTACAACAGCAGCGCGGCGAGCGGCAGTTCGGCGACCGCCGCGGTCACGATCGCACTGGTCAGGTCCCCGCTGTTCCAGTCGAGCACGATGTCGAACCACGCGTCGCAGCACAGCAGCGTGGCGGTCGCCACGGCCCAGGGGATGAAGATCTGCAGCCGGCGCCAGGCGCAGAGCGCGGTGATGCCGATGGCGACGATCAGCGCGGCGTCGAAACCGACCCAGGCACAGCGCCAGTTGCCGACCGTCCGGTGGTTCGGCAGGCTCACCGACAGGTAGGCGATCCAGGGAATGAGGAAGAGGAAGCTCCCCGTGACGACGGCGAGGAACATCGCCCGCAGGTGACGCACGTGCGGGTCGTTCGGCGACGGGATCTCCGGCAGCATGCCGCACACTCTGCCCGATGGGGCGTGTGCGCGGCCGTGCCCGCACGCCGGGTCAGGGCCGTTTCGTCGTCGCGCCGGGTGTCGTGGCGACGGGCGGGGCCGGCAGCAGGGCGCGGCAGTAGGCGGTGATCCGCCGGCTCCCGCCGGCCTCCCGCTGCAGCCGGGCCGTCAACCGGGCCGGAGGGGTGCGCCCGTCGTGTCCGGCGGCCAGATACAGCCGGCACAGCGCCCGCACCAGGGCCGGCGACCGGCCGTGCGGGCCGGTGGCCCGGGAATGGCCGGGCGGACCGCCGGCGGGGGCGGTGGCCGTGGCGGCGGGGGGCATGGTGTGAGCGGGCGGGGCGGGGCGGGCGGTCTCCCGCGCGGCCTCGCTCGGCCCGGGCGCCGGGGCGGCCGTACGGGCCGCGGGGGCGGGCGGCGGGCCGCTGTGGGAGGTGTGGCTGCGGGCGGGCAGGACGCCGGTGCCCGCGGCGACCGCGACACCGCAGAGCGCGAAGACCGCCGCGAGACCGCCGGCCAGGGCCCGCGCCGACCGGAGCGGGCGGCCGCGCCGGCGGGCCCGTACGCCGCGCCGCGCCGTACCGCCGTCCTGGCCTGCCCTGGCGCTGGTGGCCGCCCGGAAGGCGACGACTGCGGCCTGCTCCCGCTCCGGATCGACGGCGGCGCCACGGGCAGCGGCGGTCAGCACCCGCAGGAGAGCGCTCCACCGCGGGTCGCCCGGCGCGCCCTGCTCGCCCGCGGCCGCCGCCTTCACCAGCCGCTCGATGTCCGTCCGCTCCCGGCCCGTGGCCGGCTCGTTGCCACCGCGCACCTCACACCTCCCTGTCGTCGTCGCAGTCCCGCTCGCCCGCGCCCGCCGCGTCCGGTGCCCCGAGCCTGCGGGGCGGTGCGAGCTGTTCGGCCAGCCGGCGCAGCCCGCGGTGCGCGGCGGTGCGGACGGCGCCGGGGCGCCTGCCGAGCACCTCGGCCGCCGCGGGCCCGCTCAGCCCGATGACCACCCGCAGCAGTACCGCTTCCGCCTGGTCCGGCGGAAGGGCCGCGATCATCGCCAGGGCCCGCGCGGTGGACAGGTTCTCCAGCGCCACGCCCGCCGAGTCGGGCGAGGCGGCCGGTTCCGCCGCGACGGCGTCGAGCGCGGTGGTGCGCGGCCGGGAGCCGATCCTGCGCAGGTGGTCGAGCGCGCGGTGCCTGGCGATCGTCGCCGCCCAGCCGCGGAAGGCCGCGCCGTCGCCGTGGAAGGCGGCGAGGTCGCGCACGATGTCGTGCCAGGCCTCGGCGGCCACGTCGTCGGCGTCGTCGCCGACCAGCCCGCGGACGTACCCGAGCAGCATCGGCTGGAGCGCGCGGTAGACGACGCCGAAGGCGGCCTCGTCGCCGTCGCGGGCGCGCGTCACGGCGCGGCCCAGCGTCCCGTCGTCCGCCCGGGCGCGCCGCCGGCCACCGGCACCGACCACCGTTTCCTCTTCGTACGTCACGGCACCGCGCATCGTGCCCATACCCCCCGGGCGGTGGTCCCCGCGGGGTGGCCGTCCCGACAGGTACAGCGCCCGGACCGCGACAGGTGTCACACCCGGTCCGGAGCGGTACGGCGTCCCGCGGGTGCGCCGGGAGCGGACCGGTGCGTCCCTCCCGACATGCCGGCCCCCTCCGCTCGCTGGCGGACCGCGCGCCGCCCTCGGGCGCACGGTCCTGCTTCTCACAGCGTGCTGGTCGCGGAAAACGTCACACCGGCCCCACCCGCACCCCGCACGCCGGGCCCGCGGCGCGGAGCACGGGCCGGCGGGGCGGGGAACGGCGGGGCGGCGGACGGCCCGGCGCGGACCGGCGGGGCGGCTCAGTGCGGGAGGAGCGGCGGGTGGGCGTTGTGGACCAGTTCGAGCGCCTGCTGCGGGAACCACTTGCCCGCCGCCGGGTCCTGGTAGCCGCGCTCGGGGTCGTCCGGGCCCGCCGTGCCGCGGGTGCACTGGCCGTCGGACTCGCCGGGGATCTTGACCCAGAGCCTGGCGTCCTGGAGCGGGTCGCCGGTCGTCAGCGTCGGGCGGGCGCCGAGGCCGCGCCCGGGCGGGTTGCACCAGTCCTGGGCGTCGGAGTAGACGCCGGCCGGCGGGGTCCAGGGGCCCTGGCCGTTGCGGCTGGTGTCGGCGACGAAGTGCTTCATCGCCGAGGGCGCGGTGTGGACGTTGGCGTCCAGCCAGGCCTGGGCGTCGTTCACCGGCCAGTACTGGTTGGGGCAGGAGGCCGCGCTGCCGCCGGTGGAGACGTAGGCCAGGCAGGAGGAGACGAGCTTGCCGTACCAGGCGATCTCGCTGTCGGAGCGGTAGTTGGAGACGTTGAGGTAGTAGCCGCTGGCGTCGTCGACACCGCCGGCGATCAGCCGGGGCACGATGTCGTTGATGCTGTGCCAGCCGCTGTGGCCGGCGTCGAGGTAGACCTTGGTGCCGGAGAGCGGTTCCAGCGCGTCCACGGCGTAGTGGATCTGGTCGTAGCGCTCGGCGGTCCTGGTGCCCTGGGCGTCGTCCATGCCGCAGTCGGAGGGCACCAGGGCCAGCGAGTCGGGCTCCAGGACGATGTCGGCCGGGCGGTTGCCGACGCCGGCCTTCACCGCGTCGATCCAGGCCTGGTATTCGGCGGTGTCGGCGGCGCCGCCGGCGGAGTACTGGGCGCAGTCGCGGCCGGGGATGTTGTAGAGCGCCAGCACCGGCAGCGCGTGCCGGCGGGCCGCCGCGGTGACCGTCCGGTCGACGGCCGTGCGGGTGTCGGCGGGACTGGCGCCGCCGTCGAACCAGACGGCCTGCGGGGTGAGGGTCATGGCGAGCAGGCCGGCGGCGTCCTTGAGCTGCCAGTGCCTGACGAGGTCCAGGATCTGCGCGTTCGCGTCCGGGTTGGCCGGCGGGGTGAACAGCGTGGTGGGGGCGGCCGGGTGGTGGCCGGGCGCGGTGGCGTGCGCGGGCACGGCGGCGGTGACGGCGGCCAGGGCGGCGGTGGCCGCGGCGACGGTGAGCGTACGGGTACGTGCGCGGACGCGTGCGGTCATGTGGGGGCTCCTTGACAGGCGGGCGCGGGTGCCGTTCAGGGGAGCGCTCTCCGGGGTGAGTGGGAGCGCTCCCACATGCAGAGGAATTAACTCCTCGCACGGGAGCGCAGTCAATCCCCTGTGCGGGCTTCAAGAAGTGAAGACTCTTCAAGCCCGCACAGGGTCGGGGCCGGACACAGGCGCGAGTCGCGGTCCCCTACTTGAGGGCTCCCGTCACCAGGTCGATCCGCCAGAAGCGCTGCAACGACAGGAACAGCGCGATCACCGGCAGGACGGAGAGCAGCGTCCCGGTGATCACCAGCGAGTACAGCGACGCCTCGGCGGCGCCGTGCCGCAGCAGGCTGTACAGGCCCACGGTGAGCGGGAACTTGTCGTCGGAGGTGAGCATCACGTACGGCAGCAGGAAGTTGTTCCAGATGGCGATGAACTGCAGCAGGAAGACGGTGACCAGGCCCGGCCCCATCAGCCGCAGTCCCACCGAGACGAACAGCCGCCCCTCTCCCGCCCCGTCGATCCGCCCGGCCTCCAGCAGCGAGTCGGGGACGGCCGACTGGGCGTAGATCTTACACAGGTAGATGCCGTAGGGGTTGAACAGCTGCGGCAGCAGCACCCCGATCAGGCTGTCGGTCAGGCCGACCTTGGACAGCAGCAGATACTGCGGCACCGCGAGCACGATCTGCGGCAGCAGCACCCCGGCCAGGATGGTGTTGAACAGCGCGCCGCGGCCGCGGAACTCGTACTTCGCCAGCGCGTATCCGGTCGCGGCGGACACCAGGGAGGCGAGCAGCCCGCCGACGGCGGCGTAGAAGAAGCTGTTGAGCATCCAGTGCCAGAAGATGCCGCCCTGGTAGTGCGACAGGTCGCGGATGTTGTGGACGATGCCGAGGTCGAGGGAGGGCGTGTAGGTGTCGGTGGAGAAGAGCTTGGTGCGGGACTTGGTGGCCGCGACGAGGATCCACAGCGTCGGCACCACGCAGTAGAGCGCGCCGAGCACCAGGGCGGTGGTGGGCAGGATCGCGATCCGCCGCGGGCGGTAGGCCGCGGGCGACGCGGTCGTACGGTCGCGGGGCGGCGCCGAGACGCCGGCCGTGGCGGTCATGCGGCCTCCTGCTGGACCCGGGACTGGATGAGGCGGGCGGTGACGAAGGACACCGCGAGGGCGGCTGCGGTCAGCACGACGGAGGTGGCGGCGGCGGAGTAGATGTCGGAGTTGCCGAACGCGTCGTCGTAGATCTTCATCAGCGGCACCCAGGTGGACGACACCGCGTTGGACAGCGGTTTGAGGGTGTTGGGCTCGTTGAAGACCTGGAGTGCGGCGAGCACCGTGAACAGCGTGCACATCACCACCGCGGGCAGCACCATCGGCACCTTGATGCGGCGTATGATCTGCCACTCCGAGGCGCCGTCGAGGCGGGCGGACTCGAAGAGTTCGGCGGGCAGCGCGCGCAGGGCGGTGTAGATGACGATCATGTTGAAGCCGACCGCGCCCCACACCGCGACGTTGCCGACCGAGAAGTAGACCGCCACCTGGCCGAAGAAGTCCACCCGGTCGCCGCCGATCGGGCTGGTGGCGGGCAGGTAGAGGAAGCCCCACATCAGCGAGGCGATCACGCCGGGCACCGCGTAGGGCAGGAAGATCGTCAGCCGGGTGATCCGCTTGAGCCGGGTCCGCTCCAGGTCGAGCAGCACCGCGAAGAGCAGCGCGAAGACGACCGTGGCGGGCACGGTGACGGCGCCCAGCGCCAGCATCCGCAGCACGCCGGACCACAGGTCGGCGTCGCCGAGCACGTCGCGGTAGTTGGCCAGGCCGGCGAAGACGGTGTGGGTGCCGCCGCCGAGCAGGCCGCCGTTGACCTTGCGGCGCTGGAAGCTGAGCAGCAGCGCGTAGCCGCCGGGGGCCACCACGAAGGCGGCGAAGAGCAGCACGGCGGGCAGGACCAGCAGATACGGGAATCCGCCGGTCCTGCGCGCGGTCGTCGTGGTGCGTGCCATCAGCCGACCGTGAATCCGAGCTTCTTCATGTCCGCGACGGTGGCGCTCTGCATGCTGTCGAGCGCCCCGGCGAAGGAGCCGCCGGACTGCAGGGCCTTGCTGAAACCGTCGGTGTAGCCGGTGAAGGTGACGGTCACGTCGGGACCCCACATCGGGAAGGAGCGGGCCGCGGGGGCGACCTTCTTCACCTCGGCGTAGAAGTCCGGCTGGTTCGGGAAGAACGCGGGCGCCGCCTGCAGCACCGGCAGCGAACGGCCCGAGGTGGCGGCCGGGTAGACGTTGATCTGCTTGACCTGCTCGGTCACCGCCGCGTCGTCGGTGTTCAGCCAGGAGGCGAACTCGGCTGCCTGGGCGGGGTGTTCGGAGTCGGTGGTGACGGTGGTGGCCGAGCCGCCCCAGATGCCGGTGGCCGGGTCGCCCGCGGTCCAGGCCGGCAACGGCGCCACCGCCCACTTGCCCTTGGTGGCGGGTGCGATGCCGCCGAGCTGGGCCGGCGCCCAGGCGCCGGAGATCCAGCTGAGCAGGGTGCCGTCGTTCATCTGCTTGTTCCACTGCGGCGAGAACGAGGGGTTCTTGGCGATGCTGCCGTCGCCGACCAGGCCCTGCCAGTAGCCGGCCACCTTCTTGGTGGGCGCGTCGGCGATGTCGACCTTCCACGAGTCGCCGCTGGTGGACCACCAGTTGGCGCCGGCCTGCTGGGCGAGGCCGGTGAACCAGCCGGGGTCGGCCGCGTCGAAGTTGGTCAGATACGACGCGGGGGCCTTGCTGCGTACGGTCCTGGCCTCGGCCGCGAACTCGTCCCAGGTCTTCGGCACGCTCAGGCCGTACTTGGCGAACAGGTCTGTGCGGTAGAAGAGCATCAGCGGGGCGACATCCTGCGGGACGCCGTAGACCTTGCCCTGGAAGACGGTGCTCTTCAAGGTGGCCGCGTCGTACTTCGTGACGGTGTCCTTGGTGTAGCCGGTGATGTCGGCGACGACGCCCTTGGACACCAGCGCGGGCAGCGACTGGTATTCGACCTTGGCGACGTCGGGACCGTTCTTGGCCTCGTGGGCGGTGATCATCTTCGCCACCAGCTGGTCGCCGCCTGCCGGGTTGGAGAGCTTCACCTGGATGTCGGGGTGGCCGGCGTTCCACTTGGCCACCACCTTGTCGATGTTCGGGTCCCAGTCCCAGAACGTCAGCGTGACCTTGCCCTTGCTCGCGCCGGTCGCCGACGCGTCGGACTTCCGGTCCGAACTCCCGCCCCCGCAGGCCGCGGTCGTGGCCAGCAGGCCGGCCGCGAGCAGCGCGACGGCGGCGACACCGCGCCGTCTTCTCGGTATCACGCTCATGGGGTTGTCCTCAGCTCTCTTCGTCGGCGGGCGCGGTGGCCCAGTCGGGGAAACTCAAGGGGGTGCGCTGCAGGCCGATCCACTGGCGCCGGGTGAAGCCGGGCATCTGGTTCTCGGCGCCGTGCCGTGCGTGCGCGTCGTTGACGTGCACCTCGCCGGCCTGCAGCTGCTCGGCGACGGACAGCCCGCGGATCAGGTCCCGGGTGAAGACCGAATTCATCAGCATGGGCAGGCCGTTGGTGAGGGCGATGGCCTCGGCCTCGGTGTCGACGACGGTGACCGGCAGGACGGGGCCGAAGATCTCCTCGCGGAAGGCGGGCATCCGCGCGGTGACGCCGGCCAGCACGGTGGGCCGGTAGAACAGCCCGTCGTAGCTGCCGCCGGTCACCAGCCGGGCACCCATCGCCAGTGACGGCTCCACGATGGCGCGGTGCACCCGGTCCCGCTGCGCCGCGCTGATCAGCGGGCCCAGGTCGGTGCCGGGGTCGAAGGGGTCGCCGACGGTGAGGGCCGCGGCCCGCCGGGTCAGCGCGTCGAGGTAGTCCTCGGCCACCGCGCGCTGCACGATGTGCCGGCTGGCGCTGATGCAGGTCTGGCCCTGGAATTCGAGGGAGGCGATCATGGCGCAGCTCGCGGCGAGTTCGACGTCGGCGTCGTCCAGCACCACGAAGGCGTTGCTGCCGCCGAGTTCGAGCCGGATGTCGCGCAACTCGCCGGCCGCCGCACGGTCGATGGCCAGGCCCACCTCGCGCGACCCGGTGAAGTCCAGCATGTCCAGGCCCTGGTGGCGGGCCAGCGGCCAGCCGGCGTCGGGGCCGTCGCCGGTGACGACGTTGAATACGCCCGGCGGCAGGCCCGCGTGGTCCGCGGCGGCGGCGAGCACCTGGCCGCCGATCACCGGGGTCAGCTCCGCGGGCTTGAGCACCACGGTGTTGCCGAACGCCAGCCCGGGCGCCAGGGCACGCATGGCCAGATTCATCGGGTAGTTCCAGGGGGTGATGAGCCCCAGCACGCCCAGCGGCACCGCACGGGACAGCGAGAGCTTGCCCGCCTTGTACGGCGGCAGGATGTCGCCGGCGCTCTCGCCGACCTGCACGGCCGACAGCGCGAGCTGCCGGATGCTGGTGCCGACCTCGTCCTCGGCCTTGGCCCGCACTCCGCCGGTCTCGCGCATGCTCTGCTCGACCAACTCCTCGTAGTGCGCCTCCAGATACCCGCAGAAGGCGCGCAGATAGCCGGCCCGCTCCGGTGCGGAGAGCGCTCCCCAAGCGGGCTGCGCGGCCCGGGCCGCGGCGACAGCCCGGTCGATGTCGGCTGCCGAGCCGAGCGCGTAGCTGCCGATCGGCTTGCCGGTCGCCTTCTCCTCGACCACCCCGGTGCGTCCGGAGGCGGCGGGCACGAAGGCTCCGTCGATGTACAGCCGGCCGTCGCCGGGTTGGGAGGGCATACGTGCTCCAGGGTGCGGGAGGGTGACGGCGGGCCGCCGCTTTTTACGGGACTTAAACTAAGTAGCAGCCGATGGGGGGTCAACGGTCGTGACGAACAAATTTCGCCGAAGTTGCCCCCGTGCGGGGCCGCCCGCCCGGGCACGCGGCCCCGGGCCGGGCTTCAGGGAAGAGAAGCGGACCCCCAACTCCCCACCGGCAACCGCCGGGTGGGACCCCGGGGCGGCGGGCGGCCCGCCCAACCTGCGCCGTCGGCTGCGGAGTTCAGCCCGTGGGCGGCGAAGGGCTCAGCGCCCCCCCGCCGTCAGCAGCCCGTGCACCGGGAGCGTGGCCGCCCCGAGGGCGACCTGCTCGGGACCGAGCCGGCCCAGTTCGAGGACCGTGCGCTCGGCCAGGTAGTCCAGGGTGTGGCGGCGCGTCGCGTCACGGACCGCGGGTAGCATCGCCGGGCCCATGGCCGCGCTGACCCAGCCGGACAGGATCACCCGGTCGGGGCCGAGCAGGTTGATCAGGTTGGCGATCCCGATGCCGAGGTATTCGGCGGTGGCGCGGACGGTGTCGGCGGCGGGGCCGGGACGGCCCGCGTCGGCGACGAGCGCGGCCAGCCGCGCCTCGGTGTCCGCCCCGACGGCGGCCCCGCGCCCGGCGCCGGACGGCTCGGCCACGCCGGCCAGCCGCCCGTAGCGCTCCAGGATCGCGTCCGCGCCGACGTAGGCCTCCAGGCAGCCGTGCGAACCGCACCGGCAGAGCGCCCCCCCGGCCTCCACGACGGTGTGGCCCCACTCGCTGGTGGTGCTGGTCACCCCGCCCGGTGAGCCGGTGGCGACCGCCGCCCCGACGCCGACCGCCAGCAGCCCGACGATGGCCCGCTGGGCGCCGCGCCCCGCGCCCCGCCACATCTCGGCCTGGCCGAGGGTGCGGGCGCAGTTGTCCAGGTGCAGGGGCGCGGGCACATGGGGGCGCAGCAGCATGTCGAAGGGCACGTCGGACCAGCCCAGCGTCGGCGCGTGCACCAACCCGTCCGGCAGCACCGCCCCCGGCACCCCCACGCCGACGCCGAGCAGCGCGGCCGCGTCGGCGCCGGCCTTCGCGGTGACCTCCTCGATGCCGGCCCGCACCAGTTCGGCGAGCACGGCGGGTTCCGGCCGGCCCTCGTCCATCGGGTAGGTGGCGGTCGCGACGGTGTCCAGCGTCCAGTCGAACAGGCCGACCTGGACGTGGGTCTCGCCGATGTCGACGCCGACCACCTGGGCGTATCCGGGGCGCACTTCGAGCAGCGTGCGCGGCCGGCCGCCGTCGGAGTCCAGCAGTCCCGCCTCGGCCACCAGGCCGTGGGCCACCAGGTCGGTGACGACGTTGCTGACCGTCGCCGAGCTCAGCCCGGTGGCCTTCATCAGGTCGAAGCGGCTGGCGGGCCCGTGCAGGTAGAGCCTGGTCAGCACGGAGGTGCGATTGTGCCGACGAAGGTCTCTCGTCGTCCGGCCCACCTCGCGCGTCACCGGGCTCCCCCTCATGGTCTCGGTCCCGGCGGTCCGCGGGGTCCGCCGGTCCTGGCGCGGGACCCGGCCGGTCGGAGCCGAGGTGCCGTCCGGCTGCACGGCACCCCCCGGGAATCGCAACGACATGGCACATAGTGCCAGATCGCGGCCTTCCCGCCGCCCCTCGGTGAGCGCTCTCCCAGAATTGTGCCGGTCCCGCCGGACCGTCCCCGCGGCCCTGCGGGCGCCGTCAGCCGCCCAGCAGCGCCTCCAGGGCCGCCGCGGTGTCCGGGTGGCGGCCGGCCAGTGCCACGCCCCGGCCACCGGTGCCCGGCGCGGCCCACGTCCCCTCGCAGCCCAGCAGCTCCGCCAGCGCGTCGCAGGCCGCCGGGTGGGCGGCCAGCAGCGCGACGCCCCCGCCGCCGGCCGGCGCGGGCGGGCCGGTGACCGCTTCCGGTCCGGCCGCCCACGGCGGCACCCAGGCGTCGAGCTCGGCGAGCCGGCCCGGGAAGATCCGCCCCGCCTCCCGGATCAGCAGCGGCGCCAGTTCCGCGCCGCCGGCCCGCAGCGTGCCGATCAGCGTCGGCAGCCAGGGCAGCAGCACCGGGTCGGGCAGCCGGGCGAAGGCCGTGGAGACCAGCTCGACGACGAAGTCCGCCAGCTGCGGCACCGGTTCGAGCGCGTGCAGGAAGCCGCTCAGATAGCGCGGGTAGGCCGGCACCACCAGCGGGTTGCCCAAAAGCTCGTCGCAGCGCGCCCGCAGGTCCGCGCGGGTCAGCTGTCCGAGCTGCACCCGCGCCGCCCACAGCAGCGCGACCCTGGCCGGCTCCTGCGGGTGCGACTGCGCGAAGGCCAGCTCCAGCTGGGTGCGGTCGCAGCCCAGCGACAGCGCCAGGCCCTCCATGCTGAACAGGAAGCCCAGCATGGCGGCGACCTGCCCGGCCGTCGCGTCCTCGTCGGTGAACGCGGTCGGCAGCAGCGTGCAGTAGTGCGCGTAGCCGGTGGTGACGAAGCACGCGATCCACGGGGGCAGCACCGGCTCGCTGGTGCGGTAGAAGGCCAGCAGCCGGCGTATCCGGCGCAGCACCTCGGGCGCCCCGTCCACGCTGCGCTCGGTCGCCAGCACCTCCAGCGCGCGGCGGCCCAGCTCGTCGGCGAGCCGGCGGCCGCGCAGATACAGCGTGGCGTCCTCGACGGCCTGCAGCACCACCGCGGTGGTCGCCTGCGGATCGTACGCGGCACGCCGCAGCCGCTGTTCCAGCACCTGCTCGATGCTGACGCCCTCGTAACCCAGCTCGATCAGCGCCCGCTGGTGGGTGCCGAGCGCGACGTCCCAGGACTCCTGGATGGGGCTCTCGCCGAGCCGCCGCTCGCCCATGATCGGCCGGGCGGTGCCCTGCGGCATCAGCCGGCGCAGCATCCACAGCACGTCGGAGCAGCGGGCCAGTTCCGGCCGGGCGGCCATGTCGAGCAGCGCCCGCTGCACCCCGCGCTGCTGGAGCCTGAGGCCGAGCGGCGCGAGCCGGTCGTGCACGTCGCGGGCCAGCGGCGGCAGCGCGTCGTAGCCGACCTGCCCGATCCGGTCGCCGCCCATCATGATCTCCACCAGCCGGCGCACGTCGCGCCGCCCGGGCACGGCGTCCTTCTCGATGCAGGTGACCGCCGCGTCCTGGAAGTCGTACGGGGTGGGCCTGGCCCGGTCGCGCATGCCGGCCAGCAGGATCGAGGTCTCGAAGACCGCGATGGCGTCCGCGGTGGAGGCCAGGTAGCCGTTGCGGCGGGCGGCCCGCACGATGTCGACGGACCAGCCGAGCAGTTCCGCCTCGTCCAGCGGGTCGAGCACCGGCGGGCGCCGCAGGAAGCCGGTGAGCCGGTCGGCCGGGACGCCGCCGGGCGCGGCGGGCGCCGGGTCCTGGGCCCTCGCCCGCTTCGCCGGTTTCCGCCTGCCCGCCTGCCCGGCCAGCCGGAAGGGCTGTACCCGGGTGCGCCTGAGGTTCTTCGCCCACTGGGTCGCCGCGATCGACACCGAGCCGCCGGCCAGGCCGAACTGCGCCTCGATCGCCGTGTGGCTGGACGGGATCAGGCCGTACTGCCAGGTGCTGGCGGTGCGCGGGGTGATCTCGAAGGTGTCGGTGCCCTGGACGCCGAACTCCGCCACCCGGCTGGCCGCGTGGAAGGCGCCGCAGACGTAGAGGCAGTCCGCGGGATCGGCGCCGCCGGCGGCCAGGTGCTCGCGCATCCTGGTCCACATGTACCGCTCGCGGTCCTCGTCCACCGCGACCCGCTCCGCGTCACCCGGTGCCAGCCGCCGGAACAGGCTGCCGATCAGCAGCATGACCTGCCGGTACGTGTCGTGGTCGCTGTCGCTCTCGCCGAGCGGGAGCTCGACGTACTGGTGCCACCACTCCGACCAGTGCCGCACCCGGCCGTGGCGCAGCAGGTGCTCCTCCAACTCGGCGAAGCGCGGCCGCAGGTCGCCGATCTCCACGCCGACCGCGTCGCCGTGCAGCGCGGCCTCCTCCTCGGGGGGCGCCGCCTCGGGTGCCGCGTCAGGACCGGCCGGGCCCGCGGCCTGGCCGTCACGGCTCTGCCACTGGAAGACATGGTCGGACGAGCGGTCGACCAGGACCAGTTCGACACCGGGGGTGTCCAGGGCGTAGGCGATCGCCTGATATTCGGCCGACGCCTCGGTCAGCGGCGCCACCACCGACAGCGGAGCCCACTGCGGTGGGAAGCCGTCGACCTCGCTGGCGAAGGCCTGCACCGCCACCGGGAGCCGGCAGTTGCGCAGTTCGGGCAGCAGCGGCGCCATGTCCTCGCACAGCTCCAGATAGACGGTCCTCGGCTGCTTCTCCCGCAGCCGCCGGGCCATCGCGGCGGCCGAGGCCGGCGAGTGGTGGCAGACCGGGAAGATCTCCAGCGGCTCGCGCAGCGCTCGGTCGACGTCGTCCACGATGCCGCGCAGGATGCCCGCGAGGGCGTCCGGCCCGTCGGCGAACTCCGCCGCGGCTTCCTGCAGTTGGGCGCGCAGGGCGTCGAAGGCCGCCGTCCCCCCACCTGCTGCCCGGCCGGCCGCCCGCACCTCCTCCACGGCCGTCACGACAGGGTGGCGATCGCGTCGCGGCCGCCTTCGAGGAACTCCGGCCAGCTGCCGCCCACTTCCTTGCTGCGCGGCTCGACGACGCCGTGCAGGTACTTGTTGAGTATCGCCAGGTCCTCCGGCTCGCGCCGGGCCAGCGATCCGACGAGCGAGGAGGCTAGGGTGTGGGCGGTCAGCGCGCGCTCGCCGAAGAAGTTGCCGTGCAGGATCGCGTCCTCCAGCACGCCGATCTGCTCGGCGGTGGACAGCGCCGACTCCAGCTTCTCGTCGTCGCTGCCCGCCGCGGCCGCCGAGGTCCGCAGGTCGGCGAAGCTCTGCAGCAGCACGTCGAGCAGGGTCGGCGGCACGTCCAGCTCGATGCGGTGCCTGCGCAGCAGCTCCTCGGTGCGGAAGCGGACGATCTCCGCCTCGCTCTTCTTGTTCGTCACCACCGGGATGCGGACGAAGTTGAACCGGCGTTTGAGCGCGGACGACAGGTCGTTGACCCCCCGGTCGCGGCTGTTGGCGGTGGCGATGACCGAGAAACCGGGCTTGGCGAAGACGATGTTGGCGCTGTTGCCGTTGTCCAGTTCCGGCACCGAGATGTACTTCTCGGACAGGATCGAGATCAGCGCGTCCTGGACGTCGCTGGTGGAGCGGGTCAGTTCCTCGAAGCGGCCGATCGCACCGGCCTCCATGGCCGTCATGATCGGTGAGGGGATCATCGACTCCCGCGACTGGCCCTTGGCGATCACCATCGACACGTTCCAGGAGTATTTGATGTGGTCCTCGGTGGTGCCGGCCGTGCCCTGCACCACCAGGGTGGAGTTGCGGCATATCGCGGCGGACAGCAGTTCTGCCAGCCAGCTCTTGCCGGTGCCGGGGTCGCCGATCAGCAGCAGCCCGCGGTCGGAGGCCAGCGTGACGATGGAGCGCTCCACGAAGCTGCGGTCGCCGAACCACTTCGGGGCGATCTCCCGGTCCAGGCCGTCGGAGCGCTCGGAGCCCAGCACGAACAGCCGGACCATCTTCGGCGACAGCCGCCAGGTGAAGGGCTTGGGACCGTCGTCGACCGACTCCAGCCAGTCCAGCTCCTCGGCGTACTTGATCTCCGCGGGGGCGCGCAACAGGTCGGACATATCGGAGCCTTTCTAGGCGAGGAAGGTCTTGAGTTCGTGGACGAGCTTGCGGATGTGGCCGGAGAGCACCGGTGTGCCGAGGTCCTTGAAGCGCTCCCGGAACCACGGGTTGACGCTGCCGCGGCCGGCGCTGGTCACCGAGCCGACCGGGATGAACCTGGCTCCCGAGCGGTGGACGGCGGCCATGGCCTCGAAGAGCGGTTCCGACCGCCACTCGTAGAAGTCGGAGATCCACACCACGACCGTGTTGCGCGGTTCGGCGATCTTCGGCTGCGCGAGCGCCATGGCCACCGTGCCGTCGGTGCCGCCGCCGAGGTTGGTGCGCAGCAGCGTCTCGAAGGGGTCGTGCACCCACGGGGTGAGGTCGAGCGCCTGGGTGTCGTAGGCGATCAGGTGCACGTCGACCCTGGGCAGTCCGGCGAAGATCGACGCCAGGATGGTGCAGTTGACCATCGAGTCGACCATCGAGCCGGACTGGTCCACCACCACGATCAGCCGCTGCGGAGTCGTCCGGCGCGCGGTCTGGCGGTAGTAGAGCCGGTCGACGTAGAGCTGCTCCTCCTCCGGGCTCCAGTTGGTGAGGTTCTTCCAGATCGTCCGCTCCAGGTCCAGGTTGCGGAAGACCCGCTTGGGCGGGACCGAGCGGTCGATCGCGCCGACCGCGGCCTTCTCCACCTGGGTGCGCAGCACCTGGGCGACCTCGTCCACGAAGCGGCGGATCAGCGACTTGGCATTGGCCAGCGCGACGCCTGACAGGTTGTTCTTGTCCCGCAGCAGCTGCTCGATCAGCGACATGCTCGGGGTCAGCCGGGCGGCGAGCCGCGGGTCGGCCAGGACCTCGCGCAGCTGCATCCGCTTGACCAGGTCGGCCTCGATGGCGCCCAGTTCCGGCCCGATCGCCGGGATCAGCCGGCTCAGGTCCGGGGTGGCGCCCCCGCCGCCGGAGCCGTACGGGCTGACGCCCCGGCCCGTCCCCGTACCGCCGCCGGCCGTCGCGCCGCCTGGGCTGCGGCCGCCGCGCAGGTCGCCCGGCGCGCAGCCGAGGGCCCGCTCCAGCCAGCCGGCGTCGGACTGCCAGCGGGACAATCCGCCGGCGGTGACAGGGCCGGTGCCGGTCGCGAAGACGTTGAGCAGCACCTTGGAGACCAGCGCGGCCCGCCGCACCTCGGCGGCCCGGTCCCGCAGGTCGCCGCCGGAGCCCGCGCCGGCTTCCTGGTCCGCCTCGCCCTCCGCCGCCGGGTCGGGCGGCGGCACCATCAAGCCGTCGAATTCGGCGGCCAGTTCGGGGTGGCGCTGCACGACGGAGTCGACGGAGGCCTGCGGGTCGAGCAGCGCGGGCGGCAGGCCGATGTCCTCGACCACCGCCAGGCTGGCCGATTCCAGCGCTGCCTGCTCCTCGTGGTCGAAGAGCCGGGCGAGCAGCCGCCAGTACATCACCTGCCTGCGGTTGTCGCAGGAGAGCGCCTCGGCTTCGAAATCGCGCCCGGTCATTTCCGCAGCAGCCTTCCCGCGCGCTCGCGCAGCACCGCCGCCGCGTCGGTCGCGGCCTTCTCCGCCTTGACCCCCGCCTTGTCCGCCGTGCCCCCGGCCCACGCTCCGGCCTGCACGGTGACCGGCTTCTTGCGTACGGTCGTCTCGACGGCCAGCGGCTGGACGCCGAAGGACCCGGCATCCCAGCGCAGCAGCCCGATGCAGGCGACCGACGCGGCCACCGACGCGGGGGTGAGCGGTCCCGCGGCCGGGATACGGTCGGTGTCGACGGGCAGCCGCTGCCCGGTGAGGGTGAACGTCAGCCCCGCGTCGTCCTCCTCGGCCGTATAGCCCTCGATGAAGACGGGGACGGCGATCCGTGCCGGGTGCCGGTCCAGGGGCGCCGTCGCCGGCCCGGTCGCGGTGGGCAAGGCCACCCGGGCGGTGCTGAACGGGTCGGCCGGCTCGCCCTGCCGTGCGTGCGCGTCGCTCCAGATCAGGTCGCCCTCGGCGGTGACCGGCATGCCGACCAGGTCCATCGAGCGGCCCTCGCTGACCGCGGCCAGCAGCGACATGTGCGGGCGGAGCAGCTGCCACAGGCCCGCGCCGACGACCGTGTCCGGCTTCGAGGCCGACACGCTCGCCCGCACCAGCAGGGGTGCGGCGCCGTCCGCGGGCTCGAAGACCGCGTGCACCTGGGCCTGCACGGCCGTCGCGTGCTCCTGGACGTCGACCCCGAGCGGCAGCAGGCGCCCGGTGGCCGTGCCCCGCGCGGGCGCGCCGGCCGCGCCGGGCAGCGTCAGCAGCAGCGCGCGGGACCACAGGTCGGCCCAGCGGCGGGCGGGCACCCGGTCCAGCGCGGCGCCGGGGCAGGACGCGGCGAGCTCGGCGGCGAATCCGTCGAGCAGGGACGCCAGGCGGCGCAGGCCGGGGTCGGGGAGCATCGCCGAGACGACCGGCGCGGCGGAGGAGACGACCTCGTGGTCGATGCCCCGCCATCCGCAGCGCGCCAGGTCCGACAGCCAGGAGCGGGCGGCCGCCGTCACGTTGACCGGTTGCCGCTCGGCGGGCCCGGGGGCGTCCCACTCGCTGCGGGGACGCCCGGTCGCCTCCTCCGCGCGGGCCGCCAGGGCGTCGTGGACCGAGCCGAGCAGGGCGGTGCGGGCGGCGGCGAGGGCGACGAAGTGGTCCTCGCCCGCCCCGCCCGCCAGCGCCTTCTCCGCGGCCTCGGCGACCCTGGCGGCCAGCGGCGTCCCCGCGACGGCGCCGGCCAGCCCGCTCAGGCCGGCGGCCTGGGCCGGCTGCGGGCGCAGCAGTCCGGTGACGAGGACCTGGTCGAAGGCGTCGACTGCGGCCAGCGCCTCGTCGAGCCCGTCGATGCCGTCGGCGAGCACGTCGGCGCGCATCACGCCACCGCCCTGGTCGGCGGGAACCACTGCATCTCCGGCAGCGGCGCGGTGGTCGGGGCGAGTTCGAGGTAGGCCAGGTGGCGCAGGAAGCGGCTGAAGACCGGTGCCGCGGCCGCGCTGTCGCCCCGCGCGGGACGGGCGCCGCTCATCTGGGTGAGCAGCAGCATCGCGCTCGGTTCCGCGTCCGCCGGCTCGACCCGCATGTAGCGGCCGACCCGCTCGGCGCCGTACTGCAGCACCGCCTCGCCGACCAGGGCGCGGATGTGGTTGCAGAACCAGCCCCGCGCGCCGCCGCAGGGCCGGTTGTTGTTGGTGCTGCAGGCGAAGGCGAAGCTGCCTGCCGCCACCGACGAGACGTAGACCCGCTCGATGTCCGACCCGCTGGACACCACACCCTGCAGTCGCCCGTCGGCCAGTTCGACGAACGGGACCTTGGCGAGCCTGCGCGGGTGTGCGGGTGGGACCACCCGCACGGTGCTCGACCTCTCCCAGTCTGACAACGCGTCATCTCCTCTGCGCCCGGGGGATTTCCACGCCACGACGGCGGGACACCACCGAACATAGCGGCGGGCACTGACAACGCGGATCTTGGAAACTGATGCCATCCCCCGGCTCTCCCCGACCCCGCCGGGCGGCCCGCACAGGCAGGTCGGCGGGGGGCGCGGCGGCTCGCGGCCGCAGGTGCGGGAGGCGGCCGTCGCCGGTGGGCGCCCCCCGTGTCAGGGGCGGGGGACGCCCGGCTCCCGGGTGCTCCGCCGCCGGTCTCCGGCGGTGGGCGCGGGGCGGGGTGGCGGCCGGTCAGCGGTCCAGCGGGCCGGAGAGCGGTTGCCGGGCGGCGGAGGGACCGGCGTGCATCTGGTACGGCCCCGGGCGCGGCACCCAGCGCTGCTCCGGCGGCGACCAGCGCTGGAAGGCGCGCGGGGCGATCCGCACCTCGGCCACCGCCGCCTCGCCGGGCGCCACGTGGACGGCGGCGTAGCCGGCCAGCCGCGGGCCGCCGTCGTCGTGGTCGTCGGGCCCGGTGGTCAGATAGACCTGCACGACCTCGCGCCCGGCACGCGCGCCGGTGTTGCGTACCGTCACCAGGGCCAGCGCGCCCTGCCCCGGTGTGCCGCCGCCGTCGGGCTGCGGGGCGGCCCGCACGGTCAGCGACTCGTACGCCCACGTGGTGTAGCCCAGGCCGTGGCCGAACCAGTACGCGGGCGTGGCTCCCGCCCGGCGCCAGGCGCGGTGGCCGAGGTAGGGGCCTTCGGTGTAGTGCAGCACCCCGGCCTGCGGGGCGGTGGCGGGCAGCGGGGCGCCGTCGGCGGCCGCGGCCCAGGTGGTGGGCAGCCGGCCGCCGGGTTCGGCCCGGCCGAACAGCACGTCGGCCAGGCCGTGCCCCGCCTCCTGCCCGGGGAACCAGCACAGCAGCACCGCGGGAGCGCTCTCCCGCCAGGGCAGCTCGACCGGACCGCCGGAGTTGACGATCACCACCGTCCGCCGGTTGGCGGCGGTGACCGCCGCGACCAGCTCGTCCTGGCGGCCGGGCAGTGCCAGCGACGGGCGGTCGAAGCCCTCGCTCTCGATCTCGTCGGTGGTGCCCACCACCACGACCGCCGCGTCGGCGGCGCGCGCGCACGCGACGGCCTCGGCGAGCGCCTCGTCCTCGTCGGGGCGCGGCGGGTCGGCGGCCAGGGCGACGGCCATGCCCTGGTCGGGCGCCAGCTCCCGGGTGGCGACCAGGTGCAGCGGCTCGCCGGGGGTCACCTTGCGGGCTGCGGTTCGGAAGGACGGCGCCACGTGCACGTAGGTCGGGTCGTCGGACTCGGCGGCCACGTGGGTGTCGATCAGCGGCTCGCCGTCCGCGTGCAGGGTGACCGCGCCCAGGCCCACCACCGCGAACCGCCACTCGCCCGGTTCCGCCGGGGTGACCAGGGCGCTGACCTCCACGCAGGCCGCGGTGCGGGCGAGTTCTGGTGCGTCGCCCGGCTCCAGGATGCGGCCGCTGAGCCGGTGCTCGGCGCAGATCTCGCTGCCGTCGGCGGCGAGGTAGCGGACCAGCACGCCGGGTTCGCCGGTGCGGGGGTCGTGGGAGTTGCCGGGGTGCAGCGGGGTCGGGCGGGTGCTGAGGGTGACGCCCTCGGCGTACACGACCTCGGTGCCGGTGCCGGAGAGCGCTTCCCCGATGCCGTCCAACGGCGAGACCACCACGGCGGGGAAGACACCGGCGCTGCCGCCGCCCTGCACGCGCGCGGACGCGGCGTTCGGCCCGATGACCGCGAGCCGCCTGATCGGGCGCGGCCCACCGGCCCGCGGGGGCGCCGCGCCGCCGGCCACCGGGCCGGACACCGCACCGCCCACCGCGTGGGCCAGCGCACCGACCAGTGGAGAGGTCACCGCCCGGCCGTGGTCCGCGCCGGGCAGCCCCCCGGCACTACCGCCCGGCGCGGAGTCGGTCACCGGGCCGGCGGGACCCGGCGCGGGTGTCAGCGGCAGCAGGCCGCCCTCGTTGCGCAGCAGCACGCAGCCGGCGGCCACCGCGCGGCGCAGCAGGGCGCGCGGGTCGGCCGGCGCGGGCGCGGGCGGCGGCGGCAGGACGCCGTCCAGCGCGCCCACCCGGGCGGCCAGCCGCAGGATGCGGCGCACCTTCGCGTCGATCACGTCCTGCGGCACCCGGCCCTCGCGCACCGCGGCCAGCAGCGGTGCACCCCACAGCGGGTGTGGCCCGGGCATCGCCAGGTCCTGCGGCGCCAGCGCGGCGCCCTCCGTGCTGCGGACCGCGCCCCAGTCGGAGACCACGACACCGTCGAAGGCCCAGGAGCCCTTCAACGGCTCGGCCAGCAGCGGGCTTTCCGACAGCGTGACGCCGTTGACCCGGTTGTAGGCGGACATCACCACCCACACTCCCGCCCGCACCGCGGCCTCGAAGGGCGCGAGATAGACCTCGTGCAGGGTGCGCTCGTCGAGGCGGGCGTCGAGGGTGAGCCGGTCGGTCTCGGAGTCGTTGGCGACGTAGTGCTTGGCGGTGGCGGCCACCCCGCCGGCCTGCACCCCGCGGATGTAGGCGACGGCGGTGCGACCGGTCAGCAGCGGGTCCTCGGCGTAGCACTCGAAGTGCCGTCCCGCAGCGGGGGTGCGGTGCAGGTTCAGCGTGGGGGCGAGCAGGATGTGGATCTGCTTGCGGCGGGCCTCGGCGGCCAGCAGTCCGCCCAGTTCGGTGACCAGGTCGTCGTCCCAGGCGGCGGCCAGCGCGGTCGCGGAGGGCAGCACGAGCGCGGTGTCGCGCTCGTCCCACTTCTCGCCGCGCACGCCGGCCGGACCGTCCGAGACGCCCATCGCCCGCAGGCCGACCGCGGGTTCCGGCCGGGTCCGGAAGGTGCTCGCGCCGGACAGCAGCCGTATTCTGGCGGGCAGGTCGAGCCGCGCGACGAGGGCGTCGATCTCCGCGTCGCTGATCGTGGGCGCGGCGGCGGGCTGCGGAGCGGACACGGAGCCGGGGGTGATCATGGTCATCCCTTCATGGCCTCCTGCGTGGCGCCGCCCGCGGCGTGACGCCCCATCGGCAGGGAGGCCGCGATGAGCGGCGGGCTGGAGACGAGTGTCGCGGAAGGACGGGGACAACAACCGGGAGAGCGCTCTCCCGACACTGCGTACACTCACCCGTCGCCCGCCACCGTGTCAAGCCCCGCCCGGCCCGGACCGCCAGGAAACGGACCCTGCGGGCGCCGCATTCCGCCCATCACAGCCACCCGGCCCCGCGACCGCGGACCGTTCGCGTCGTATCTCTTGACACCCCGGAAACCCAGCGGCAACCATCGGGGCGACTGAGAGAGCGCTCTCCCATCATCCACGACACCCTCCCCCACCGGCTCGGCCCGCACCTGGAAGCGCTTTCTCCGCTCTCCCCTCCCACCCCCACCGCTGGAGTCCGCCATGAGAGCGTCACCCTCGGCACGCCTTCGACCAGGATCTCTTCCCCCCTCGCTGCGCGCCGCCTTCCTGCTGCTGCTGGCCGTCGGTCTCGCGCTCTACGCGCTGGCGGTCCCCACCACCCCCGCGCACGCCGCCGACGCCCTGCTCTCCCAGGGCCGGCCCGCGACCGCCTCCTCCACGGAGGGCGCCGGCTACCCCGCCACCGCCGCCGTCGACGGCAGCACCGCCACCCGCTGGGCCAGCGCCTGGGCGGACCCGCAGTGGCTGCAGGTCGACCTCGGCGCCACCGCCACCCTCAGCAAGGTGGTGCTGAACTGGGAGAACCACGCGTCGGCCTACCAGATCCAGGTCTCCGACGACGCCTCGCACTGGACGCCGCTCTACTCCACGACGACCGGCGCCACCGACACCGAGACCCTCACGGTCAGCGGCACGGGCCGCTACGTACGGATGTACGGCACCGCCCGCAGCAACGGCTACGGCTACTCGGTGTGGGAGTTCCAGGTATACGGCACCATGGCCACCGGCGGCACGGGCGGCACCACCGGCGGTGGCGACGGCGGCGCGAACGGCGGCGGCACCGGCACCCCGCCGCCCGGCGACTGGTCCACCGTGTGGAGCGACGACTTCAACGGCGCCGCGGGCACCTCCCCCGACGCGGGCAACTGGATCACCGACACCGGTACCGCCTACCCCGGCGGCCCCGCCAACTGGGGCACCGGCGAGGTCGAGACGGCCACCAACTCCCCGGCGAACGTGGGCCTGGACGGCAGCGGCCACCTCAACCTGACCGCGCTGAAGTCGGGGACGTCGTGGACGTCCGGCCGGATCGAGACCAAGCGCACCGACTTCACCGCGCCGGCCGGCGGCAGGCTGCAGATCTCCGCGACCCTCAAGCAGCCCTCGGTGGCCGACGCGCTCGGCTACTGGCCGTCGTTCCGCGCGATGGGCGCGGCCTACCGCGGCAACCTCGGCTCCTGGCCGGCCGTCGGCGAGAGCGACATCATGGAGGACGTCAACGGCCGCAACCAGCTGTCGGCGACCCTGCACTGCGGGACTGCGCCGGGCGGCAACTGCTCCGAGTACAACGGCCTGACCAGCGGGCTGGCCACCTGCGCCAGTTGCCAGAGCGGCTACCACACCTACTCCGAGATCATCGACCGCACCACCTCCGACGAGCAGATCCGCTGGTACCTCGACGGCAACCAGGTGTGGCAGGTCAACGAGTCGCAGGTCGGGGTGTCGACCTGGAACGCGGCCGTGCACCACGGGGTCTACGTGGACTTCAGCCTGCGCATCGGCGGTTCGTACCCGAACTCGATCTGCGGCTGCACCTCGCCGGACGCCGGCACCTCCTCCGGTGGCGCGCTGAGCATCGACAACGTGACGGTGTCGCAGACCACCGGCAGCGCCCCCGCCCCGCTGACCGACCCGCCGGTGCCGACCACGCCGAGCAACGTGCACGTCACCGGCAGCCAGGGCAACTGGCAGCTGACGGTGGACGGCAAGCCCTACCAGGTGCGGGGCATGACGTGGGGCCCGGCCAACACCACGGCCGACTCCCACATGCGGGACCTGAAGTCGATGGGCGTCAACACGCTGCGCACCTGGGGCACCGACGCGAGCAGCAAGCCGCTGCTGGACGCGGCGGCGGCCTACGGGCTCAAGGTGGTCAACGGCTTCTGGCTCAACCAGGGCGCGGACTACGTCAACGACACGGCGTACAAGACGAACACGCTCAACGACATCAAGAACTGGGTGACCACCTACAAGAACCATCCGGGCGTGCTGATGTGGGACGTCGGCAACGAGGTCATCCTGACCACGCAGGACCACTACTCGGGTGCGGCGATCGAGCAGCAGCGGACCGCCTACGCGAAGTTCGTGGAGCAGGTGACGCAGGCGATCCATGCGATCGACCCGAACCACCCGGTGACGTCGACCGACGCGTGGACCGGGGCGTGGCCGTACTACAAGCAGTACACGCCCTCGCTGGACCTCTACGCCGTCAACTCCTACGGCGCGGTGTGCAACGTGAAGCAGGACTGGGTCAACGGCGGTTACACCAAGCCGTACATCGTGACCGAGACCGGTGAGGCCGGCGAGTGGGAGGTGCCCGACGACGCCAACGGGGTGCCGACGGAACCGACCGACGTCCAGAAGCGCGACGCCTACCTCTCCGCGTGGAACTGCATCGTCGGGCACACCGGAGTGGGCCTCGGGGCGACGATGTTCCACTACGGCGACGAGAACGACTTCGGCGGTGTCTGGTTCAACGTCCGTCCCAGCGGGTGGAAGCGGCTGGCGTACTACTCGGTGGCGAAGGACTACGGCGGTACGCCCCAGGCCAACACCCCGCCGGTGATCAGCTCGATGACCGTCGCGAACAGCGGTTCTGTGCCGGCCGGCGGGCAGTTCACCGTGTCGGCCTCGGCGAGCGATCCGAACGGCGATCCGCTGCGGTATCAGCTGATGTACTCCTCGAAGTACGTGGACAGCGGGACCGCGCTGCACCAGGTGGACTTCACGCAGACCGGGAACGGCCAGTTCACGGCGACCGCGCCGAAGACGCTCGGGGTGTGGAAGGTCTACGTCTACGCCTACGACGGGCACGGCAACGTCGGGATCGAGACCAGGTCCTTCCGGGTGGTGGCCCCGCAGGTGGGCGGCACGAACGTGGCGCTCGGCAAGCCCACGACGGCGTCGTCGTACCAGAGCGATCCGACCGGCGGCTGCCCGTGCACGCCGGCGATGGCCACGGACGGCAACATGGGCACCCGGTGGGCGAGCGAGTGGAGCGACCCGCAGTGGATCCAGGTCGACCTGGGCGCCAGCGCCGCGGTCAAGCACATCCAGCTGGCATGGGAGGCGGCCTACGGCAAGGCGTATCAGGTGCAGTTGTCCAACGACGGCACCAACTGGACGAACCTCTACTCCACGACGACCGGGACGGGCGGCGTCGACACCTTCGACGTCAGCGGGTCCGGGCGCTACGTGCGGGTGACGATCGGGCAACGCGGTACGGCGTACGGCGATTCGCTGTACGAGTTCGGGGTCTACGCGTGACCGGCTCGCCCGGATGAGACCGGGGCGGGGCGCGGCAGGCCTGTGGGGGGCTGCCGTACCCCGTCCCATCCGTGCTGTGGCCTGCACCGGGACCCGGAGAGCGCTCTCCGGCACATGGTATAACTGCACGCATGACGAGCAGCCGTCCGGCGGGGCCACGCCAGCCCACTCTGGAAGACGTCGCCCGGTCCGCCGGGGTGTCGAGGGCGACGGTGTCGCGGGTGGTCAACGGGACGCGGAATGTGGACCCGGAGATCCAGCGGGTCGTCCAGGAGGCGGTGGAGGCCACAGGTTACGTACCCAACCGGGCGGCCAGGACCCTGGTCACCCGCCGTACCGACTCGGTCGCCCTGGTCTTCTCGGTGCCCGCCCACCGCACGGCCGACGACCCCTTCCTCGGACAGGTCTTCAGCGACCCCTTCTTCGGGCGGGTGGTCGGCGGGCTGCTGACGGTGCTGCGGCCGCGCGGAGTGCACCCGGTGCTGATGCTCGCCGACTCCGAGGACGCGCGGCACAAGCTGGTCGCCAACCTGCGCCAGGAGCACATCGACGGCGTGGCGCTGGTGTCGATAGCGCCGGGCGACTCGCTGCCGTTCCTGCTGACCGAGGCGGGGCTGCCCACGGTGCTGTTCGCGCGGCCGTCGACGGCGATCCCGATCAGCTACGTGGACGTGGCGCAGCAGGCGGGCGCGAAGCTGGCCGCCGAGCGGCTGCTGGCCCGCGGGTGCCGGCGGATCACCACCATCGCCGGTCCCTTCGACTCGCCGGCCGGCCAGGACCGGCTGGCCGGCTTCCGCGAGGCGATGGCCGAGCACGGGCACGCGTACGTGCCCAGCGTGGAGGGCAGTTTCACGCAGCTCGGCGGCGAACTGGCGATGCGCGAGCTGCTGGAGCGCTTTCCCGACACCGACGGGGTCTTCGTCGCCAACGACCTGATGGCGCAAGGCTCGTTGCTGGTGCTGCGGGACCAGGGCCGCCGGGTGCCCGACGACGTGGCGGTGATCGGTTTCGACGACAGCAGCGCGGCGCTGGCCTCCCGGCCGCTGCTGACCACCATCAGGCAGCCGGTGGAGGACATGGCGGCGGAGATGGCGAAGCTGCTGATGGCGCTGATCGACGATCCGTCGCAGCAGACCCGGTCGGTGATCTTCAAGACCACGCTGGTGACCCGGGATTCGGCCTGAACCCCCGCAACGTGCCGGACCGCGGCGGCCGGTGGCGGGCGGTCCCGGCCGCGGAGGCGCGGACGCCGGGGCCATCGGGGTCAGCCCGCGGCGTCAGCCGGTGGAGCGGCCCCGTCGACGGTCGCGGGTACGGCGATGGCGGTGACCAGCAGGCCGTCGCGGACGATCCAGCGGCCGGTGAAGACCTCGGGCCCGGTGCCCTCGGCGAGCAGCGGCCCGGGGACGAGCAGCCGGGCGGTGTAGCCGCCACGCTCGGGCGTGTCGCCCGGCGTGCCGGCGTACGGAAAGCCGGCGTTCGGCGTGTCGGCGTCCGGAAAGCCCGCGTCCGGCAAGCCGCCGTCCGGCGTGTCGGCGTCGGCGGTGAAGAGCAGTTCGGCCTCGTGGAAGCCGAGCATCCGGTGGTGGTAGGGATACCAGGCCTTGTAGACGGTCTCCTTGGCGCTGAAGAGCAGCCGGTCCCAGTGGATCCGGGGAGCGCTCTCCGTGAGGCGGGCGAGTGCGGCCCGTTCTGCGTCGGTGGCGACGATGGCGTCCAGCACGCCTTCGGGCAGCCGGTCGTGCGGTTCCGCGTCGATGCCGAGGGTGAGGATGTCGGCGGTGCGGGCGACGGCCGCGGCGCGGTAGCCGTCGCAGTGGGTGATGCTGCCGACGACCCCGGCCGGCCACAGCGGGGCGCCGCGGTGGCTGTCGCGCAGGACGGGCCCGGGCGGCGCGCCGAGCCGGGCGAGGGCGGCGCGGGCGCAGGCGCGGCCGGCGGCGTATTCGCGCTGCCGTTTGGCCACCGCCCGAGCCACGGCGGGGGTCTCCTCCGGGTGCAGCGGCGCCTGGTCGAGCTCGTCGCCGTAGGCGGCGCGGGAGAACACGCCTGCCGGCAGCAGGTGTTCGATCACCGGCGGGCCGCCTGCTGCCGGCCGGCCAGGATGCGTCGGGGTCCCGCGGGGCCGGTGGGGCGGCGGCCCCATTCGCGCGGGTAGCCGAGCGAGACCTCGGTGAAGCGGACGCCGTCGCGCCAGATGACGCGGGGGATGTGCAGGTGGCCGTAGACGACCTCGGTGGCGCGGAAGCGGGTGTGCCACTGCTCGGTGAGCTCGGTGCCGCACCACAGGGCGAATTCCGGGTAGTGCAGGATCGCGGTGGGTTCGCGGTGCAGCGGCCAGTGGTTGGCCAGCACGGTGGGCAGGTCCGTGTCGAGCGCTTCGAGGCGGCGGGCGGTCTCGGCGACCCTGTCGCGGCACCAGTCGTCGCGGCCGGGCAGCGGGTCGGGGTGCAGGAACATCTCGTCGGTGCAGACGACGCCTGCCTCGCGGGCCCGGGAGAGCGCTTCCTCCTTGGTGCGCGCGCCGGGGGTGCCGTCCCGCCAGGTGTAGTCGTAGAGCAGGAACATCGGGACGACCGCGACCGGGCCGCGCGGCCCCTCCCACAGCGGGTACGGGTCCTCGGGGGTGATCACGCCGAGCCGCCGAGCCTCCTCGACCAGGTGGCGGTAGCGGCTCTCGCCGCGCAGCCGGACCGGGTCGTCCGGCGGCGTCCACAGCTCGTGGTTGCCGGGCAGCCAGATGACGGTGGAGAAGTGCTTCTTGAGGGTGCTCAGCGCCCAGCTGATGTCGGTGGAGCGCTCCGCCACGTCCCCGGCGACGAGCAGCCAGTCGTCGTCGTGTTCCGGCCTGAGGCCTTCGACGATCAGCCGGTTGGCCTGGTATCCGACGTGCAGGTCGCTGATGGCGAGCAGGTGTGCCCCGTCAGGGCCGGTCATGGCGACTCCGCCCGTCGTGGTGTCGGCAGCAGCACGCCGTCGATTCTCCCAGACGGGCGCCCGGCGGCCAACCCCTACTGATCGTCAGGGGTGCCGCCCCGGCCGGCGAAGAGGCGGCCCAGCAGGCCGTGCAGGGTGGCGCGCTCGGCCGGGGTGAGCGGCGCGAGCAGGGCGGCCTGCACCGACTCGGCCCCGGTGACCAGGGCGGCCAGCGCCGAGCGTCCCGCGGGGGTCAGGGTGACGCGGACGCGCCGGCGGTCGGCGGGGTCGCGGGTGCGGGTGACGTGGCCGGCGGCGGTGAGGTCGTCGAGGACCTTCACCATGTCGCTGGGGTCGATGGCGAGACGGTCGGCCAGATCGCGCTGCGTGTGCGGGCCGAAGTCGGCGAGGGCGGCGAGCACTGCCATGTGCCACAGCCGCAGGCCCTGTTCGGCCAGTTCGGCGGCGAGCCGTCCGCGGGCGGTCTTGCCGGTCCTGGACAGCAGGTACGTGGTCAGGGCGGTGAGGGTGGGCGGGGTCGTCGGCTGGTCCATGCGGGCTATTGTAGGCTGCGACCAATGATAGGTACGCACCCATGAATTCTCCGAAAGGGCGAGACCCGATGGACGCGCTCCACCCCCGCCTGCTGGCAGCCGACTTCGGCGCCGCCTTCCGCTTCTACGACGCCGTGCTGCCGGAGCTGATCGGCGCCAGACTCGCCCGCGGGACGGCGGACGGCCCCTACGCGAGCTGGGACGTCGGCGCCGAGGGCGTCCTGGCGCTGATCGAGCGGACCGCGGCGGCCGCGCTGACCGGGGAGGCGTCCCCCGGCGGCGACCGCGGGATGCTGGTCAGCCGCGTCCCGGACGTGGCAGCCGGCTACGAGCTGTGCCTGCGCCACGGCGGACGGCCGGTCGCCGGGCCCGCCGCCCGGCCCGAGTGGGGGCCGACGATGCGCACCGCCCACGTCAGGGACCCGGACGGCAACCTGTGGGAGCTGCAGTCGTACGCGGCCTAGGCCGAGCCCCCGGCGTACGCATCCCGGGCCTCCGCGTGCCGGGCGGCGTCCCGGGCGGCGAAGCGGGCCAGCTTGTCGGGGTTGAGCACAGCGAAGACGCCGTGGACGGCGCCGTCCCGGACGTCGAGCAGGGCGAGCTGGTCGGTGCCGCCGACGGACAGCCACAGCGCGGGCCGGCCGTTGGCCTCGGTCGGCCGGGCCGCGCCGACCGGGTAGCGCCGGAAGAGGCCCGCGACGAAGGCGGCGACGCGGTCGCGGCCGGTTATCGGGCGCAGGGCGGCGCGGGTGCGGCCGCCGCCGTCGTTCCAGGCGACGGCGTCCTCGCTGAGCATGCCGGTCAGCGTGTCGAGGTCGCCGCCGCGGGCGGCGTCGAGGAAGCGGGTGAGCAGCCGGGCGTGGTCCTCCCCGCTGGGCCGGAAGCGGTCGCCGCGGCCGGCGGCCAGCCGGGTCGTGGCGCGGTGGTGCAGCTGGCGGCAGTTGGCCGCGGTGCCGCCGAGGACGGCGGCGATGTCGGCGTAAGGGAGCTCGAAGGCCTCGCGCAGCACGAAGGCGGCCCGTTCCGGCGGGGTGAGCTGTTCCATCAGGTGCAAGGTGGCGTAGGAGAGGGTGTCGCGCAGTTCGGCGGTGTCCAGCGGGCCGAGCTCGGCCGCGTCGACCGGCTCGGGCAGCCAGGGGCCGACGTAGGCCTCGCGGGTCGCGCGGGCCGAGCGGAGCTGGTCGAGGGCGAGCCGGGTGGCGACGGTGACCAGGAAGGCCCGCGGTTCGCGTACCTGCTCGCGGTCGGTGCGGGACCAGCGCAGGAACGCCTCCTGCACCACGTCCTCGGCGTCCCACATGCTGCCCAGCAGCCGGTAGGCCAGGCCGAGCAGCAGGGGCCGGTAGGTCTCGAAGACCGCTTCCGGGGCGCCGGCGGCCATGGTTCAGTTCCCGCCGGGGCGGGCCGAGCCGTGCAGCCGCAGGCGTTCCAGCTCGCGCCGGTCGCGCTTGGTGGGGCGGCCGGCGCCGCGGTCGCGCAGGCCGAGGGCGAGGATCTCCTCGCGCGGCGGCGGGGGCGGGCTGTTGTCCACGAAGCAGTCGGCGGCGACGGCGGCGCCGACCCTCTTGTTCAGCACCTTGGACACCACGACGACCCGCTCGCGCCCGGCGTGGTGCAGCCGCACCTCGTCGCCCGGTCTGACCGCCTGGGCGGGCTTGACCCGCTCCCCGTTGACCCTGACGTGTCCGGCGCGGCACGCGGCGGCGGCCAGTGACCGGGTCTTGGTGAGCCGTACGCACCAGATCCAGCTGTCGACCCGGACGCTCCCCGCGGGGTCCTGCTGAGCGGCTGCCATGCCTCCGAGCCTAACGCGGCGGGCACCGCCGGCACACGCTCCTTTTCCGGCCCGGCCGCGGCGGCCGGCCGCGGGGTTCAGCGGGCGTAGACCGCGACGAAGTCGCGGGTGGCCTGGGTGTAGTAGCGGTCCGGGGGGTCCTCGAAGTCGAGGATGTTGGTGGGGGTCGGGTCGGCGGGGGTGCGGGTGCCGTCGTAGGACATGAAGGAGGGCCAGGCCCGGTTCATGTCCAGCGGCATCGCCCGTACCGCGCCGGCCCGCTGCATCAGCTGCGCCAGCGTCTGCGCGGTCAGCGCCTGGCCGACGACCATGACGACGTCGCCCTGCGCGGTGATGCCGACGCCGGAGCGCGGGACGAACATCCGGCTCTGGTCGCTGACGCCCCACTTGTCGTCGTCGCCGATGTCGGGCACGACCCGGCCGTCGTCGACCATGAGCTCCAGGCACTGGCGTACGCCGGTGACGTCGGGGGTCATCCGGACGTCGCGGCCCCAGACGCCGATGCGGAGGGAGCCGTCGCGGTAGAAGACCTCGGAGGCGGCGCCGTCGCGCAGCTCGCCCGCCGTGCGGCCGTCGAGGTAGAAGCCGCCGCGGGAGCCGCCGTCGGTGATGCGGAAGCCGCCGTTCCAGGTGGCGACCAGGCCGGTGCGCCGGCCCTTGGGGATGGTCGGCGGCACGTCGAAGGTGCCGCCGGGCTCGCGGAAGCCGGGGTGCAGCTGGAAGCGGGAGTATTTGCCGCTGATCCAGGCGACCGCGGCCTCGTAGGAGGTGTGCTTGTCGTCGGGGCGTACGTAGGTGCCCTGGACGATGGGCTGGCCGTGGGCAGCGGCGAGGGTGCGGTAGACGCCCTCGCCGGGCAGCGCCGGGCTGACCAGCGAGGACATGGGGGCGCGCAGCTGGACCAGTGGCTGGGCGGGGACGTGCGCGGGGGTGGGGACGGCGCCCTGGGTGGCGTTCATCCGGGCCAGCGCGTCGGCCGGCAGGGTGCCGCCGACCTTCGGCGGGTTCATCGAGTACTGGACGTCCTCCAGCTTGTTCACCACGAAGCCGAGCTCGTGGTCGCGGGCCCATTCGGCGAGGCGGGCCGTGGTGCTGTCCTTGCCCGGGTAGGTCAGCGCGCGGCCGACGGACCAGCCGAGCGTGCCGAGGCAGATCACGCAGACCCCGGTGGCGCCGCGGGTGGCGAGCTTGCGGCGGCGGAGCTGCTCGGGGGTGAGGTCGCGGCGGTGCTTCCACGGCAGCAGCCGTCGCCGGCGCCTGCCGGGCCGGCTTGTGGCGCCGGCGGGGTCCGCGGCCCCGTCGTCCGGCCGCGGCTCGGTGGTCTGCTGGCTCATCCCGGTCCTTCCGCGCTGTCCGGATCTTCCGCTCGTCTGCTTGTCCGATCGGCGGCCCGGCTAATCGCCCGCCGCGACAGAAGCACCCGGCCGCCGCAGCCGCTGCACCCTCGCGGGTGTACGTACCGCGCCGGGAGCAGGCCCGGGGCCACCTCATACGCGGCGGCCGTCGCCGGCGCGTATCCCGCTGGGGCGTGCCGACGGCGTAGGGTGCCGTTCGGACGACGAGGGGGGCCGATGGCGGTGCACACGCTGGCCGACGCGACGGTGGACGAACTGCTGGCGCGGGCGGGGATCGAGACGGCGCGGGTCGCGGAACGGACGGCGATGGCCGGCGGGTCGTACAACGCCCTGCACGGCGTCACGCTCACCGACGGCAGCCGGCTGGTGCTGAAGGTCCCGCCGCCGCCCGGCACCGCGCGGCTGCGCTACGAGGCGGAACTGCTGTGCGGCGAGGCGCTGTTCTACGAGTCCGCCGCCGCGGCGGGGGTGCCGGCGCCGCGGGTGGTGCACGCCGAGTGGGCCGAGGACGCGGGCGCCGCGCCCTTCCTGCTGATGACGCACGTGCCGGGGGTGCCGTGGGTCGACGTCGCCGGGTCGATGGCGGTCGGCGAACGCGACCGGCTGCGGGAGGAGTTGGGCTCCCTGCTGGGAGCGCTGCACGCCGTGCGCGGGCCGGGCTTCGGCTATCCGGCGCAGCGGGTGGCGCCGCTCGCCGACCGGTGGGCGCCGGCCTTCGCGGCGATGACCGGCGCGGTGCTCGACGACGCCGCGGCCTTCGGGTCCTGGCTGCCGCGGCCGGCCGGCGCGATACGGTCCGCCCTGGCGGCCGGGGCCGGGGCGCTCGCGGAGGTGACCGAGCCGGCGCTGGTCCACTTCGACCTGTGGGCCGGGAACGTGCTGCTGGACGGTGCGCCGGGGGCGCGGACGATCAGCGGGCTCATCGACGGCGAGCGGATGCTCTGGGGGGACCCGCTCGCGGACTTCGCGTCGATGACGCTGCTGCTCGGTGCGGCGGAGTCCGATCCGGCCTTCCTGGCCGGCTACGGCGCGGCGGGCGGGCGTACCGCCTTCGACGCGGCCGCCCGGGTCCGTATCGCCCTCTACCGCAGCTATCTGTATCTGATCATGCTGGTCGAGGTCGTCCCGCGGGCCACCGAGGGCGAGCACCTGGCGTGGGTGCGGGACGTGATCGGGCCGCGGCTGACCGCGGCCCTCGACGCTGTTCTCGCGGGTGGCTGACCGACCCGGCCGCCCCTCGCGGGAGGGGCGGCCGGGCGGGCGGTCAGGGCAGGGTCGCGACGAGTGCCGCGTAGGACAGCCCGGAGCCGTAGCCGAGCAGCAGGGCGGTGTCGCCGGCGACGGCCTTGCCCGAGGCGAGCAGCGACTCCATCGCGAGCGGGATGGAGGCGCCCGAGGTGTTGCCGGTGGTGACGATGTCCTTGGCGACCGCGACGCGGGCGGGCAGGGCCATGGAGCGGGTCATGGAGTCGATGATCCGCTCGTTCGCCTGGTGCGGGATGAAGGCGTCCAGGTCCTCGGCGGCGATCCCGGCGGCCTCCAGCGCCTGGACGGCGACCTTGGACATCTCGTACACCGCCCAGCGGAAGACCCGCTGGCCGTCCTGCCGCAGCGCGGGGAAGGGCTGGCCGGGGTCGTCCCGCAGCGCGTCCCAGGGCACGCTCTGGGTGATGGCGTCGGCCTGGGAGCCGTCGGCGCCCCAGACGACGGGGCCGATCCCGGGGGTGTCGGACGGGCCGACGATCACCGCGCCGGCGCCGTCGCCGAAGATGAACGCGGTGGAGCGGTCGGTGAGGTCCAGGATGTCGGACATCCGCTCGACGCCGACGACCAGGACGTGGCCGCCGCGTGCCCGCACCGCGTCGGAGGCGAGGGTGACGGCGTGCACGAAGCCGGCGCAGCCGGCCGAGACGTCGAAGCCGGCCGCCCCGGTGGCGCCGATGCGGTGGGCGATCTCGGTGGCGACGGCGGGGGTCTGCTTGAGGTGCGTGAAGGTCGCGGCGATCACGCAGGTGATGGCGTCGGGGGTGAGGCCGGCCGCCGCGATCGCCTTGCTCGCCGCCTGTTCCGCCATGACGCCCAGCGTCTCGTCCGGCCCGGCCCAGCGCCGCGTGACGATGCCGGTTCTGGAGCGGATCCATTCGTCGGTGGAGTCGATGTGCCGGCACACCTCGGCGTTGTCGACGACCCGGCGGGGGCGGTACGCGCCGACCCCGAGGATCCGGGTGTGCCGCGCACCTGCGGACACGGCGATCTCAGCTTTCATGGGAGCCTTTCAGGCCATCGGCCGGGACGGGACCGGACCACGGTACCGGGGCATGATCTCCCCGATCCGCAGCGGCTGCTGCCGGTTGCCGGGCTCCTGCCGGAAGCGGCCGGCACGCGGCCGCCCCGACCGGCGTGCGACCCGGCGCCCATCCTATGGCGCGCGTATGTTCCACCGGTAAATGACCCGTAACCGCGGCACGGCGCGGCCGGTCGTCCGCGCACCCGTCACCGGGCGTACGGCGGCCGCTGTGGGTGACGTCGGCCGGGGCCAACCGAAGCGAACATGTTTCAACACCGACGGGACATCACGGTCCGGCAACGCATCAGGATCAGGGCGTTGACGGCCCCCTGCATGTGGCGTAGAACTACCCTGCAGTTGCGATGGCGTTTCATCTTGGTGACTTCTGTTGGAAACGGCTCGGCGCTACCAGACCCGTCAGAGCCTCCGCTCCGTCAGCATTTCGCCTTCAGCTCTCCCACAAGTCCCCTATAAGCGCCCACACACACATGGAGGCACCATGTCGGACGTCGAGACGTCGGGAACCGGTACGGGCAGCGGCCCGTCCCCGTCGCGGAGGAATCTGCTGAGGGGCGCGGCCGGTGCCGCGGGGCTCGCGGCAGTTTCCGGCGGCCTGCTGACGGCGTGCAGCAGCTCGGACTCCTCGGACAAGAAGTCCGGCGGCTCGGGCGGCTCGGGCTCGGTGGCCGGCAGCACCGTCACCTTCGGGTCGAACTACTCCGACCCGGCGGCCAAGACCGCGTTCGCCGCGCTCACCACGGCGGCCACCGCCTCGTCCAAGGTGAAGGTGACCATCAACACGGTCGACCACAACACCTTCCAGGACAACATCACCAGCTACCTGCAGGGCACCCCGGACGACCTGTTCACCTGGTTCGCCGGCTACCGCATGCAGTACTTCGCCGCGCAGGGCCTGGCCCAGCCGCTCGACGACGTCTGGGAGAAGATCGGCGGGAACTTCGGGCCGGCCGCCAAGCAGCTGTCCACCGGTCTCGACGGCCACCAGTACCTGGTGCCGCTGTACAACTACCCGTGGGTGGTCTTCTACAACAAGAGCGAGTTCGCCAAGCACCACTACACCGTCCCGACCACCTGGGACGAGTACGTGGCGCTGGCCAAGCAGATGAAGACCGACGGCCTGATCCCGATCGCCTTCGCCGACAAGGACGGCTGGCCCGCGCTGGGGACCTTCGACATCCTCAACATGCGGATCAACGGGTACGACTACCACACGAAGTTGCTGACCCACAAGATCCCGTGGACCGACGCGGGCGTCGCCACCGTCTTCCAGCACTGGGCCGAGCTGCTGCCCTACATGCAGAGCGGCGCCAACGGCCGGATCTGGCAGGACGCCGCCAAGACGCTGGAGACCAAGAAGGCCGGCATGATGTTCCAGGGCACCAACCAGGTGGCCGCGCAGTACGTCACCGACAAGGCCGACCTGGACGACCTGGACTTCTTCACCTTCCCCTCGATCAACCCCAAGTGGGGCCAGGACTACATGGACGCCCCCACCGACGGCTTCATGCTGAGCAAGAAGGCCAAGAACACCGACGCCGCCAAGGCGGTCCTCGAGTACATCGGCAGCGGCCCGGCCGAGGCCGAGTACCTCAAGACCGACCAGTGGGACGTGGGCCTGGCCAACGGCCTGCAGGTGCCCTCGTACAACGCGATCCAGAAGAAGTCGGTCGCCGAGATCGGCAAGTGCAAGGCCGTCGCGCAGTTCATGGACCGTGACTCGGACCCGGCGATGGCCACCGCGATGATCGCGATCCTGCAGAAGTTCATCGACGACCCGAGCACCGGCAACATCGCGAAACTCCAGAAGAGCGCGGAGCAGCAGGCGAAGGCGATCTATACCTCATGAGTTCGACGTCCCACGTGGACACCGCGGCAGCGGCGCAGGACGGGGCCACCGCCCCGGCCCGGCGCCGCCGCCGCGGTGTGCGCAGGCTCAGCCTTCGCGACCGCATCGTGGTCGGCGTCCTGCTGGGCATACCGCTGCTGCTCGATCTGGCCTTCGTGTGGTTCCCGGCGATCGGGACCGCGCTGCTGTCGTTCACCAAGTGGAACGGCGTCGGCAGCCTGCACACCCAGACCTGCAAGCCCAATCTCCCCTCGATCCTGAACAACGGCTGCTGGTACGGGGTGCAGAACTACCACCAGGCCGCCACCATCTACCCCGCCTTCTGGCCGGCGGTCCGCCACAACCTCATCTGGCTGGCCGTCTTCGTGCTGATCGCCACCCCGCTGGGCATGCTCTTCGCGGTGCTCATCGACCGCGGCATCCGCGGCAGCCGGATGTACCAGAGCATCCTGTTCCTGCCGGTCATGCTGTCGCTGGCGCTGGTCGGCATCATCTGGGAGTTCATGTACTCGCAGAACTACGGCCTGATCAACACCGTCATCGGGCGCACCGGCGACAGCAACGCCATCGACTGGCTCGGCAATCCCCATCTGAACCTGTGGTCGGTGCTGGTCGAGGCGACCTGGCGGCAGTCCGGCTACGTGATGGTGCTCTACCTGGCCGGCCTCAAGGCCGTCGACCCGACGCTGCGCGAGGCGGCGACGGTGGACGGCGCCAACGCCTGGCAGACGTTCTGGCGGGTGATCTTCCCGGTGATGCGGCCGATCAACATCGTCGTCATGGTGGTCACCGTCATCGAGTCGCTGCGCGCCTTCGACCTGGTCTACATCACCAACAAGGGCATCAACGGCCTGGAACTGCTGTCGGTGCTGGTCACCTCGAACATCGTCGGTGAGACCCAGCGGGTCGGATTCGGGTCCGCGCTGGGCGTGGTGCTGCTGATCATCTCGCTGGTGCCGATCTCGGTGTTCCTCTACCAGACGTTCCGCCGGGAGGAAGCGTCATGACGACCGAAGCCCTCACCAGGCCGGGGACGGCAGCGCCGTCCGCACCCGGCCGCAGGAGGACCCGGCCGTGGGGACAGGTGGCCTCCCAGGTCTTCCTGATCGTCGCGTCCGTGCTGTGGCTGCTGCCGATCGCGTTCGCGTTGTACGTGGCGGTCCGGCCGTACAGCGACACCCGCAAGTACGGCTACGTCTCGCTGCCGCACCACCTGACGCTGAAGAACTTCAGCGAGGCGTGGACGCAGTCGGACATGCTGCACTTCTTCTGGAACTCGGTCCTCATCACGGTGCCTGCGGTGATCATCGTGCTGGCCCTGGCGTCGGGGGTGGCCTTCGTGCTGACCCGGGTCGACGTCAAGTTCAACATCGCGCTGCTGATCCTGTTCACCGCGGGGAACCTGCTGCCGCAGCAGGTGATCATCACCCCGCTGTACCGGCTGTACCTGAAGATCACCCTGCCGCACTTCGTCAGTGACAGCGGTCTGATGTACAACTCGATCTTCGGCTTGATCGCCATCAACGTGGCTTTCCAGCTGGGTTTCTGCGTCTTCGTGCTGAGCAACTACATGAAGTCGGTGCCCGAGGAGATGTACGAGGCCGCGCTGGTCGACGGGGCGTCGCTGTGGACCCGCTTCTGGCGGCTGACCATCCCGCTGTGCCGCCCGGCGCTGGCGGCGCTGGCGACGCTGCTGACCACCTGGATCTACAACGACTTCTTCTGGGCGATCACCCTGATGTCGTCGGGCGACAAGCGTCCGGTGACCTCGGCGCTGGCCAATCTGCAGGGGCAGTTCGTCAGCAACCAGAACCTGATCGCGGCGGCGGCGATGATCGCGGCCGTACCGACCCTGGTGGTCTACATCCTGCTGCAGAAGCAGTTCATCGCCGGCCTGTCGCTGGGCGCCACCAAGGGCTGAGCGGGGCGGGTGGCAGCACGGACGGGGCCGGCGGCGCACCAGCGCCACCGGCCCCGCCGCTGTCGCCGCGTCAGCCGCGGGCGGCGGCGAGGCTGTCCAGCGAGACCTGCCAGAGCCGCGCGGCGGCCGCCGGGTCCAGGGCGTGGGCCGCGACGCCGCCCGACATGCCGTCGGTGTGCGGCAGCGCCTCGTTGCAGTCCTCGAAGTAGCGGCCGCCGGCCACACCGTCGAGCAGCGGCGAGACCGCGACGAGCACCGAGGTGGCGGCGCCCTGCCCGGGGGACTTGAAGGCGTAGCCGCCCTGGCCGACGGCCTGGGACAGCTCCTCGGGGTCCATGTGGCGGGTCAGCCCGGTCTCCAGGATCGCCCCGGGGTGCACGGCGTTGGCCGAGATGCCGTCGTCGTGCCAGCGCCGGTCGGCCTCGACGGCGAAGAGCACGTTGGCCGTCTTGGACTGCGCGTAGGCGACCGAGGCGTCGTAGGCGCGGCGCTCGAAGTGGATGTCGTCGAAGTCCACGGCGGAGCGCAGGTGCGCCACCGAGGTGAGCGCCACCACCCGCGCGCCGCCGGCCGCGGCCAGCGCCGGGTGCAGCCCGGCGGCCAGCGCGAAGTGGCCCAGGTGGTTGGTGGCGAACTGCAGCTCCCAGCCCTGCGGGGTGCGCAGTTCCGAGGTCAGCATCACCCCGGCGTTGTTGACCAGCACGTGCAGCGGCCCCCGCCAGGCGGCGGTGAAGGCCTCGACCGAGGCCGGGTCGGTCAGGTCCAGCGGGGCGGACAGCACCGGGTGGCCGGTGCTGCGGGTGAGGTCCGCGGCGACCCGGGCCCCGGCGGCGGTGTCGCGCGCCGCGATCGTCACCTCGGCGCCCGCCGACGCCAGTGCCCGGGCGGTCTCGATCCCGATGCCGGACGCGCCGCCGGTGACAACGGCCCGCCGGCCGGCCAGGTCGGTGCCCGCGACCACCTCTGCGGCGGTGGAGGCGGCGGTGAAGGGCGTGGTGACACGTGCGGCGGCTGGGGTGGAGTCGGTCATGGGTGCTGCCTCTCTGTGAACATGCGCCGGGGGTGCGGCGCCGGCGGCGGGGGGGTGCCGGCCTCGGGTGGCGCACTTCCCAGCGAACCACCGGCAGGCCCCCGCGGCGGCCGGTGGCGGTGGCCCGGCCGCACCAGGGGTCCGCCCGACCGGGGGTCGGGCAGTACCCCTCTGCGGCCCGCTGCGGGGCGGCTCCCGGTCGTACCCTGGTGACCATGAGCGACCTTACGGCGGGCGGCGCGCCCAACACCGACCTCGGGGACTTCCTGCGGTCGCGCCGCGCCCGTATCACCCCCCAGGAGGCGGGTCTCGCGCCCGAGCCGGGCACCCGCAGGGTGCCGGGGCTGCGCCGCGAGGAGGTGGCCAGGCTCGCCGGGGTGAGCGTGGACTACTACGTGCGGCTGGAGCGCGGGCGGGGCGTCAACGCCTCTGAGGCGGTCCTCGACGCGGTCGCCAGGGCGCTGCAGCTGGACGGCACCGAGCGCAGCCACCTCTTCGCGGTGGCCAGGCCCTCCCGCGGCAGGCCGCGGGCGCTGCCGCCGCAGCGGGTGCGGCCCGGGCTGCGCAGGGTGCTCGGCACGATGGACACCGTCCCGGCGCTGGTGATCGGCCGCCGGCTGGACGTACTGGCCGCCAATGCGATGGGTCGCGCCCTCTTCACCGACTTCGAGGCGCTGCCGCACCGGGAGCGGAACATGGCGCGCTTCATCTTCCTCGACGAGGCCGCGCGTGAGCTCTACGCCGACTGGCCGTCCTCGGCCCGCGGCACGGTGGCCGCGCTGCACCTCTACGCGGGCCGCCACCCGCACGACCCGCCGCTGGCCGAGCTGATCGGCGAGCTGTCGCTGCGGGACCAGGACTTCCGCCGCTGGTGGGCCGACCACGACGTGCAGCGCAGGACGTACGGCAGCAAGCACTACCACCACCCGCTGGTGGGCGACCTGGTGCTGGAGTACGAGGCGCTGACGCCGGCCGGCGACCGCGACCAGACGCTGGGGCTGCACACCGCGGAGCCCGGTTCGCCGTCCGAGCACGGGCTGCGGCTGCTGGCCGGGCTGGTCGCCGGTGCCGAGGTCGGGCCGGGCGCGGGAGCGCGCGCGGGCCATTGACACCGGTGGAGGGCGCTTCCATAGTGTGGGAGCGCTCCCACAACGGTCGTGCGGAGCGGAACTCCCCCCACATGCCCAGGAGGTCCCCGTGCGCGCATCCTCGCGGCGGTTAATCGTCAGACCATGGCTGTGGCCGGTGGCGGCCGCCGCGTTGCTGCTGCCCGCCCTGGCGGCCCTGCCCGCCCACGGAGCGGCGGCCGGCTGCTCGGTGGACTACACGGTCAACCAGTGGTCCGGCGGCTTCACCGCCCAGATCGCCGTCACCAACCTCGGCCCCGCCGTCAACGGCTGGCGGGTGGCCTGGAACTACCAGGGCGACCAGCACATCACCTCCGGCTGGAACGCCACCATCACCCAGACCGGCACCGCGGTCACCGCCTCGGACGCCGGCTACAACGCGGCGATCCCCACCGGCGGCAGCACGAGCTTCGGGGTGCAGGGCACCTGGAGCGCCGCCGATCCGGCGCCCACCGCCTTCACCCTCAACGGCACCGCGTGCACCACGAACGGCACGCCGCCCACCACTCCCCCGACCTCCCCGTCGACCACGCCGCCCACCACCCCCCCGACGACGCCGACCACGACCCCGCCGACCACGCCTCCGACCTCGTCGCCGCCCACGGGCTGCTCCGGCGCGGTGATCTGCTCGGACTTCGAGGACCAGAGCGGCCCGGCACCCTCCGGGCAGTGGCAGCCGGCCGCGCCCGACTGCTCGGGCTCCGGCGCGGTCACCGTCGACACCGCGGTTGCGCACAGCGGCAGCAGGTCGCTGCGGGTGGACGGCCACGCCGGCTACTGCAACCACGCCTTCGTGGCGGACACCACCGACCTGTCCACGCTCGGCCCGGTGATGTACGTACGGATGTGGGTGCGGCACACCACCGCGCTGCCGGCCGCGCATGTCGCCTTCGTCTCGATGCCGGACTCCTCGCAGGGCGGCCGCGCGCTGCGGATCGGCGGCCAGAACGGCGCCCTGCAGTGGAACCGCGAGAGCGACGACGCCACGCTGCCCGAGCAGAGCCCGGCCGGCGTCGCGCAGAGCGCGCCGCTGCCCACCGGCAGTTGGCAGTGCCTGCGGTTCGCCGTCGACACCACCGCGCCGTCCCTGCGGACCTGGCTGGGCGACCAGGAGGTCCCGGGCCTGCGGGTGGACGGCGTACCGACCCGCGACGTGGACGGGCAGTGGCTGTCGCGCAGCACCCCGCCGCGGCCGACCGCGCTGCGGCTGGGCTGGGAGAGCTACGGCACCGGTGACGACACGCTGTGGTTCGACGACGTGGCGGTCGGCTCGGCGCCGATCGGCTGCTGAGGCCGCGGCGGCTCGCGCGGTTCTCGCGTGGGCGGCCGGTCCGCCGTCGGTGGCGGACCGGCCGCCCGCTTGTTCCGCCCGCCACCGGGCGGGCGGCGGCAGATTCCGGCGGGGCCGCGGGGGGCGGCCTTCGTGAACTGCGGTTTGATACCTTCTGGCAGTGCGCCCGCGCAAAGACGAACCTGCGGGTTCGCCGGGACGACAGGGCCAGGGAGGACCGAGGTGTCAAGGCGCACGAGCACCCCGTCAGCGGCGCAGATCCGCTGGATGAACGCCGCCGCGGTCTACGACGCCATGCGGGACGGCGGGTCCAGCACGGCGACCGACCTGATGACCCTGACCGGGCTGTCCCGGCCGACCGTGCACACCACCTGCGACTGGCTGATAGCCCAGGGCCTGGTGGTCGAGGTGCCCAGCGATCCCGCGCAGGACGCCCAACCCGGCCGCCCGGCCCGCCGCTACCGCACCGATCCCCAGGCCGGTTTCGTGGTCTCGCTCGACGTGCGCGAGAGCCGGGTGACCGCGGCCGTCGCCGATCTGACCGGGCGGGTGTGCGGGGAGCTGTCCCACGAGGTCGGCACCGACACCACCCTGCGCTCGCAGGTCACCACGCACGGCCCGGCCATCGCGCACGAGGTCATCGCCCTCGCCGGGATCGCGCCGGAGGCGGTGTGGCAGGTGTGCGTGAGCATCCCGGCGCCGGTGCAGTCGCACGACTACGACGCGGCGACCGCGGCGCAGTACCGCGCGGGCAGCCGAGACGTGATCACCGAACTCGAACACACCCTGCCGTGGCCGGTGGTCGCGGAGAACGACGCCAACCTGGCGATGATCGGCGAGCATTGGCAGGGCGCGGCCCGCGGCTTGCGGAACGCGGTGCTGCTCGACGTGTGCGAGAACGGCTTCGGCGCCGGGCTGATCGTCAACGGCCGCCTGGTGCGCGGCAGCAAGGGCGTGGCCGGCGAGATGACCGCGGTGAGCCTGCTGGCCGACATGGGTCCGCCCGGCGGAGTGACCCGCAAGGCGGCGCAGTTGGGCGCGGAGGCGGTGCGGCTGGGCGCTGAGGCGGCCGGCGGGGCGACGGCCGGGCCCGGGCGGCTGGTGGAAATGGCCGCGGGCCGGCCCGAGGCGGTGACCGCCGACATGGTCTTCGCGGCCTACGACGCCGGCGACCCGGTCGCGAGCCGGATCGTCGACCGGCTCGGTTCGATCGTGGCACGCCCGGTCGCGATGGTGGCGACCTTCCTCGACCCCGAGCTCGTGGTGATCTGCGGCCTGCCGGCGGCCACTTCGGCGCGGTTGATGCCCGCCATCGGGGAGCACACGCGCGACCTGTGCGAGCGGCAACTGGGCACACCGGCGCCGCGGTTGTCGCCTGCCGCGCTCGGCGGCCGGGCGACCGTGCTCGGCGGGGTGCGCCGGGCCCTTGACGAGGTCGAGGGCCGGCTCTTCGGCGCCTCGCACAGCGACCGCTGGTCCACCCCCGCGGCGCCCTCGGCGCGTACCGCCGACGCCCGCTGACCGAAACCCGCCGCACCCTCCCCCGCCCGGCCGGAATCCGCCACCGCCGCCCGGCGGCGATCCGCCGCGCCCGCTGACCGCGGCCCGGCGCGCTGCTCGTATACGGTCCGCCGCGGGTCCCTCGCGTCGCACCGTCACCACCACTCCCCCGCTTCACGCCGCCGGGGCCCTGCGTGCCGCAACTCCCGCGTATTTCCCGGGCCACGAACCGTTGACGGGCGATGTCGGCGTGGCTACGGTTGCGAAACCCCTTTAATAAATGCCCTTTCGAAACATCGTGGCATCGACAGAAGGACCCTCGTGAGACATCCCAAGGTGAAGATCGCCCTCGCCCTGCTGTCCGTCACGCTGCTGACCGCCGCCTGCGGGCGGTCGTCTGACAGCGACGGAGGAGCGGATTCAAGCCAGTCGGCGGGGCAGAACGCCGCCGCACCCACCACCGCCGAGCTCACCATGTGGGCTATGGGCAGCGACGGCGACAACCTCCCCAAGCTGCTCAAGCAGTTCGAGACCGAGAACCCGGGCTACAAGGTCAAGGTCACCTCCATCCCGTGGCAGGACGCGGCGGCGAAGTTCCGTACCGCGGAGGCCGGTGGCGTCACCCCCGACATCGCCAGGTCGGCACCACGCTGATGGGCGGCATCACCGACGGGTTCGAGCCGGTGCCGGCCGGCACCGACACGAGCGTCTACTTCCAGGGGCCGCTCAAGTCGGCCCAGGTGGGCGGCCAGACGGTCGGCGTGCCGTGGGCGGTGGACACCCGGGTGCTGTTCTACCGCACCGACCTGGCGAAGGCGGCGGGCTTCGACGGGCCGCCGAAGACCTGGGACGACCTCAAGAAGATGGCCAAGGGCATGCAGACCGCCGGCCACGCGCAGTACGGCATCCGGATGTCCACCACGCCCGACCAGGATCTGCAGAACTCCTTCGCCTTCCCCTGGTCCAACGGCGCCCAGATCATCAGCCAGGACGGCAGCAAGTGGACCTTCGACACCCCGCAGACGGTCGAGGCGTACCGCTACTTCCAGAGCTTCTACACCGACAAGATCGCCGACCCGAACCCCTCGGCGGGCGCGGGCGCGGCCGAGTCGGCCTTCGTCAGCGGCAAGCTGGGCATCCTGGTGGCCGGCGCCGGTGAGCAGAACGCGCTGGACCAGGCCGGCGGTGCGGACTTCAAGAGCAAGTACGCGCTGGCCACCTTCCCCAAGCAGAAGTCGGCGACGTCCTTCGCCGGCGGCTCCGACCTGGTGGTCTTCAAGAAGTCCAAGAACAGCGCGGCGGCCTGGAAGCTGATCCAGTGGCTGTCCAAGCCCGACGTCCAGGCCAAGTGGTACCAGATCGACGGCGCCCTGCCGGCCGTGCAGAGCGCCTGGCAGCAGCCCGAACTGGCCGCCGACCCGCGGCTGCTGGTCTTCGGCGACCAGCTGAAGGACACCAACGCGCCGCCGCCCAACGCCACCTGGCTGGAGGTCGCCGACGCGGTGGGCCAGCAGCTGGAGCAGATCGTCAAGAACGGCAAGGACCCGGCCGCGGCGATGAAGGCCGCGCAGTCCGCCGCCGACGGCATCGGCACCGGCGGCTGACGAGATGGCCGTCCTCACCGGAGGAGCCGAGAAGGGTGCCGCCGCCAGGCCCGCGGGCCGCGGCGGCGGCGCCGGCCACGCTCCCGGCGCACCGCGCAGCCTGCGCCGCCGGCAGAGCCTCATCGCCTGGGGTTTCTCGCTGCCCTTCGTCCTGCTCTTCGCCTCCTTCACCCTCATCCCGCTGCTGTCGTCGTTCCTGATGTCCTTCACCGACTTCAAGAGCGCCGACGTCGACAGCCCGTTCGCGGTGAACTTCGTCGGCATCGACCAGTACCGCACGCTCTTCGGGAGCGCGCAGTTCCTCAAGTCGCTGCGCAACACCGCTTATTTCGTCGTGGTCGGCATCCCGCTCACCATGGGCATCGCGCTGGTCCTCGCGGTGGCGCTGAACAGCGGCATCAGCCGCTTCCGCACCGCCTTCCGGGTCGGCTTCTACACCCCGGTGGTCACCAGCATCGTCGCGGTGGCCGTGGTGTGGCGCTTCATCCTGCAAAAGGACGGCCCGCTCAACGCGGTGCTGGGCTGGGTCGGGATCAGCGGTCCCGACTGGTTGAACAGCACCACCTGGGCGATGCCGGCGATGATCGGCCTCGGCGTGTGGCGCAACATGGGCACGCTGATGGTGATCTTCCTCGCCGGGCTGCAGACGATCCCCGCCGAGGTCACCGAGGCGGCCATGATCGACGGCGCCGGGCCGGTCAAGCGGTTCCTGCGGATCACCGTCCCGCTGATGCGGCCGACGCTGCTGTTCGGCGCGGTGCTGCTGTCGGTGTGGTATCTGCAGTTCTTCGAGGAGCCGTTCGTGATGACCCAGGGCGGCCCGCTGGACGCGACGCTGTCGGTCAGCTACTTCGCGTTCAAGCAGTTCGGGTTCGGCAACTATGCGTACGCGTCCGCCGCGAGCTACGTGCTCTTCGTCGCCATCGCGCTGCTCAGCATGGTGATGTTCCGCGCCCTGAGATCCAAGGAGGACTGATGCGGGCGACCTTCGACCGCCTGTGGGCGCGGCGGCGGCTGCTGACGTATCTCGGCCTGGTCGTCGCGGTGGTGATCACGCTGCTGCCGTTCCTGTGGATGCTGCTCGGGTCGTTCAAGACCCAGGGCGAGATCCTGCGCGACCCGTCCGGCTTCCTGCCGCAGCACCCGACGTCGGGCAACTACAGCACCTGGTTCGACCGGCTGCACCTGGGCCGGTTCTTCCTCAACAGCCTGATCGTGGCGCTGGTGACGGTGGCCGGCAATCTGCTGTTCTGCTCGATGGTCGGCTACGCGCTGGCCAAGTTCCACTTCGCGGGCAAGCGGCTGGTGTTCACCCTGGTGATGATCACCTTGATGGTGCCCGGCGTGGTCACCTTCGTCCCGCTGTTCGTGCTGGTCACCAAGCTCGGCCTGACCAACACCTACGCGGCGCTGATCCTGCCGTTCCTGACCTCGCCGATGGGGGTGTTCATGATGCGGCAGTTCATCTCCGGCATCCCCGACACCCTGCTGGAGGCGGCCAGGATCGACGGCGCGGGCGAGCTGCGGATCTGGGCGCGGATCGTGATGCCGCTGTGCGGGCCGCCGCTGGCGACGCTGGGCATCCTGACCTTCCTCGGCTCCTGGAACAACTTCCTGTGGCCGCTGGTCGCCGCGCAGAGCCAGGACATGTACACCCTGCCGGTCGCGCTGTCGCTGTACTCGACCGGCCAGATCGCCACCCAGTACGGCCTGCTGCTGGCCGGCTCCGTCCTGGTCATCGCGCCCATCGTGCTCGTGTTCGTCTTCGTCCAGCGGTACTTCACCCAGAGCATCGCGACCGTCGGCGTCCGCTAGGCCGGCTCCGACACCTCCCACCCGGAAAGGAAGCACCCCCCAGTGCAGCCAAGCAGCACCTTCACCGCCGCCGCGGCCCGATACGACGAGATGGCCTACCGCAGGCTCGGCGCGAGCGGACTGCTGATACCCGAGATCTCGCTCGGGCTGTGGCAGAACTTCGGCGACGACGTCGGCGCGGACCGGCACCGCGCGATCATCACCCACGCCTTCGACCGCGGTGTCACCCACTTCGACCTCGCCAACAACTACGGCGAGCCGGCCGGCTCCGCGGAGGCCAACTTCGGCGAGGTGCTGCGCCGGGACCTGGGCCGCCACCGCAACGAGCTGGTCGTCACCTCGAAGGCCGGCTACCGCATGTGGCCCGGCCCGTACGGCGAGTGGGGCTCGCGCAAGTACCTGACGGCGAGCCTGGATCAGTCGCTGGCCCGGCTCGGCCTGGACTACGTCGACATCTTCTACTCGCACCGCTTCGACCCGCACACCCCGCTGGAGGAGACCTGCGGCGCGCTGGCCGATCTGGTGCGGCAGGGCAAGGCGCTCTACGTCGGGGTGTCCAACTACGACGCCGAGCAGACCGCGCGGGCCATCGCGCTGCTCAAGGAGCTGGGGGTGCCGCTGGCGGCGCACCAGCCGCGCTATTCGATGCTGGACCGGACCCTGGAGGACGGGCTGCTCGACGTGCTCGACGGCGCCGGGGTGGGCTGCGTGTGCTACTCGCCGCTCGCCCAGGGTTTGCTGACCGGCCGTTACCTGACCGGCACCCCGGCGGACTCCCGGATGGCGCGCGGCGTGACCCTGCGCCGCTCCAGCCTCAGCCCGGAGCTGGTGGCCGCGCTGCGCGGTCTGGAGGCGGTGGCGCGCGCGCGCGGGCAGAGCCTGGCGCAGACGGCACTGTCCTGGGCGCTGCGCGACCGGCGGGTGACCTCGCTGATCATCGGGGCGAGCAGCGTCGGGCAGTTCGACGAGAGCCTGGACGCGCTGCGCGGCCCGGCCTTCACCGACGCGGAACTGGCCGAGGTCGACCGGCTGCTGGCCGGCACCGAGGGGACGGAGATCTAGCCGTGTCCCTGCTGCCTCGTCCCCGCGCCTACCAGGGCCGCCCGTTCGGCGGTGATGTCGGCCCCGCAGGGGCGCAGCTGATCCCGGGACGCCTGATGTGCGCGTACTACGACATCGGCGGCGAGGGGGTGGCCTTCCATGACGCGGCCCACCGCAACCAGGGCAGCGGGCTGCTCAACCCGCCGGACGGCAGCTACCTCAACGGCTTCCGGGCGGACGAGGCCGTCGGCATCAGCTACACCAAGGGCAACGGCATCGACGACCACCCGTTCAACGCCGTGCAGCCCGCCCTCGGGCTGCTCTACGTCGGGTGGACCTCGCCGGGCAACTGGCTGCGCTACACCGTGGACGTCACCGCGCCGGGGCCGTACACCGCGACGCTGCTGTACACCGCGCCGCAGGGCGGGGCGATCGCGCTGACCCTGGACGACGCCCCGGTCACCGAGGTCGTGGAGGTGCCCTCGACGGCGGACGACGCCGACGAGGTGCCGTGGCGGCAGGCGCACCACTGGGCGGAGCTGACCTTCCCGCTGCCGCCGGCGGAGCCCGGCCGGCACGTGCTGACCCTGCACACCGTGCGGACCGGGCTGATGAACTACGCCTGGCTCGACGTCCGGGGGCACGAGCGGGCCGTCTGAGGGGGCGGCCCGTCCCCGGGTGGACCCGCGCTCAGGGAGCGGGTCCACCCGGGGCGCACACACGGGCCGGCGGTCAGGATCGTCCCCTTCTTGACCTTCCCTTCAGGAGCTCTCCGGCAGCCGCTCGCGGATCGCGTCCATCACCGAGGAGTCCGTCAGCGTCGTGACGTCGCCGAGTTCGCGCTTCTCAGCGATGTCCCGCAGCAGCCGGCGCATGATCTTGCCGGAGCGGGTCTTGGGCAGCTCGGCGACGACCAGGATCTGCCGCGGCCGGGCGATCGGCCCGATCTCCTTGGCGACATGGGCCCGCAGTTCCTGCGCCGGGTCCTCCGCGCCCTCGCCGGCCGCGTCGCCGCGCAGGATCACGAAGGCGACGATGCCCTGCCCGGTGGTGGCGTCGGTGGCGCCGACGACCGCGGCCTCGGCCACCAGCGGGTGGGAGACCAGCGCCGACTCCACCTCGGTGGTGGAGATGCGGTGCCCGGACACGTTCATCACGTCGTCCACCCGGCCCAGCAGCCAGATGTCGCCGTCCTCGTCCTTCTTGGCACCGTCGCCGGCGAAGTAGCGGCCCGGGAAGCGCGACCAGTACGTGTCGAGGTAGCGCTGCTCGTCGCCCCAGATGGTGCGCAGCATCGCCGGCCAGGGCCGGGTCAGCACCAGATAGCCGCCCGCGCCGTTGGGCACCGGCTCGCCCGCGTCGTCCACCACGTCGGCGGCGACTCCGGGCAGCGGGCGCAGGGCGGAGCCCGGCTTGCAGACGCTCACCCCGGGCAGCGGGCTGATCATGTGCGCGCCGGTCTCGGTCTGCCACCAGGTGTCGACCACCGGTGTGCGGTCGCCGCCGATGGCGCGCCGGTACCAGATCCACGCCTCGGGGTTGATGGGCTCGCCCACCGACCCCAGCAGCCGCAGCGACGTCAGGTCGTGGCGGCCGGGGATGGCGTCCCCCCACTTCATGAAGGTACGGATCGCGGTGGGCGCGCAGTAGAGGATCGTGACCTTGTACTTCGCCACGATCTCCCACCAGCGGCCCTGGTGGGGCGTGTCGGGGGTGCCCTCGTAGAGCACCGAGGTCACCCCGTTGGCCAGCGGGCCGTAGACGATGTACGAGTGCCCGGTGACCCAGCCGATGTCAGCGGCGGTCCAGTAGACGTCCCGGTCGGCCTTGACGTCGAAGACCGCCCAGTGCGACCACGCCACCTGGGTCAGGTAACCCCCGGTGGTGTGCAGGATGCCCTTGGGGCGGGCGGTGGTGCCCGAGGTGTACATGATGTAGAGCGGGTGCTCGCTGTCGAACGCCTCGGGGGTGTGCTCGGCGGACTGCGTGTCGACCAGGTCGTGCCACCACACGTCCCGGCCCTCGGTCCAGCCGACGTCCTGCCCGGTGCGGCGCACCACCAGCACGCTGCGGACGTCGGGGCACTGCTCCAGCGCCTCGTCCACGGCGGGCTTGAGCGCGGAGGCCGCGCCCTTGCGGTAACCGCCGTCGGCGGTGATGACCACCCGGGCGTCGCAGTCCAGGACCCGGCCGCGCAGCGCCTCGGCGGAGAAGCCGCCGAAGACCACGGTGTGCGGGGCGCCGATCCGGGCGCAGGCCAGCATGGCCACCACGGTCTCGGGGATCATCGGCAGGTAGATCGCGACCCGGTCGCCGGCCTGGACGCCGAGCGAGAGCAGCGCGTTGGCCGCCCTGCTCACCTCGTCCTTGAGGTCGGCGTAGGTCAGGGTGCGGGTGTCGCCCGGCTCGCCCTCCCAGTGGAAGGCGACCCGGTCGCCGCGGCCCGCCCTGACGTGCCGGTCGACGCAGTTGTCGGCCACGTTGAGCTTCCCGCCGACGAACCAGCGGGCGAAGGGCGCCCGGCTCCAGTCCAGGACCTGCGTCCACGGCTCCGCCCAGTCCAGCCGGGCCGCCTGGGCGGCCCAGAAGGCCTCGCTGTCCGCGGCGGCCTCGTCGTAGGCCGCCGCGGTGACGTTCGCCTGCTCCGCCAGCTCGGGCGGCGGCGGGAAGCGTCTGTCCTCCCTGAGCAGGTTGGACAGTGTCTGGTCGGTCATGAGTGGGCGCCCTCGACGCCCTCGACCGGGCCGCCGCGCACCGCGCCGGCCGATGCGGCGCCGGCGAAGACCGGGACGACGGCGCGTTTCCAGGTGCTGTTGGTGACCACCGCGAAGGAGGCGTACCAGGCGAGCAGCGCGGTGACCAGGCCGAGCCAGCCGCCGACCTTGGTGATGCCGGTGGACTCGGCGAACTCGGCGACGGTCAGCACGATGAAGGTCGCGGACAGCGCGACGAAGACGGCGAGCAGCGCCCCGTTGGTGCGCAGCGCGGCGATGGTCATGTAGACGGTGAAGATCGCCCAGATCAGCAGGAAGAGACCGGTCGCCTGGTGGGCGGTGTCGGCCGGCAGGTCGGCGACGACGAACTTCACGTAGGCGGCGTAGGACAGCCAGAAGGCGCCGTAGGAGCCGAACGCGGTCGCCCCGAAGGTGTTGCCCTTCCTGAACTCCCACATCCCCGCGAGCAGTTGGATGAGCCCGCCGTAGAACAGCGCCAGCGGCAGGACCACCGGGAGCAGGCTGCCGTCGATCAGGTCGGCGTTGAAGGAGCTCAGGACGAAGGTGGTGGCGGCGAAGCCGGCCAGGCCCAGCGGGCCGGGGTCGGCGATGGTGGGTGTGGGTACAGAGGTGCTCATCTGCGGTTTCCCTCCTCATTGAGGAACGGCAGGGCGGTGGGGAGACCGTCTCGGTCGCGGCACACGCTAGAGCCGGGCCCGCATGGCGACGAGATATTCGTCACAGTGGGTCGCCGAACGGTACCGGCCGTACGGCGGGCGGTACGTCAGCTGCGCCCAGCGGTCGGCGGGCGGACCGCCGGCAGCGCGGGAACTCCCGAGCCGACCTCCTCGGGCAGGTGCATCCGCAGCATCACCCGGTCCACGGCGGCGGGCGAGAGCCGGTGTCTGGTCATCAGCGACACGGTGACCATCACGGCGAAGGCGACCGGAACGGTCCAGGCGGCGGGCTGTTCGAGCAGCGCCGCGCTCCAGCCGTGCCCGGGGTCGTGGACGCTGGTCAGCACCACCGCGACGGCGGCCAGCCCGCCGCCGGCGACCAGCCCGAACAGCGCCCCCAGATCGGTCAGTCCGCGCCACCAGATGCCGAGCACCAGCAGCGGGCAGAAGGACGAGGCGGCGACCGCGAAGGCCAGGCCGATCGCGTCGGCCACCGGCAGGCCGTCGGTCGCGACGGCCATCACCAGCGGCGGTATGCCGGCGACCAGCGACGCCCAGCGGAATCCCCGGGTCGAGCCGCGCAGCAGGTCCTGCGAGACCACTCCTGCCACCGACACGGTCAGGCCGGAGGCGGTGGAGACGAAGGCGGCGAAGGCGCCGGCGGTGGCGAGCGCGCCGAGCAGCCGGCCGCCCTCGCCGGCCTGGGTGAGCTGCGGCAGGACCAGCACGGCGGTGTCGGTCTGCCCGGTGAGCAGCAACTGCGGTGCCAGGACCCGGCCCAGTGCCCCGTAGACGGTGGGCAGCAGGTAGAACCCGCTGAGCAGCACCAGCACCAGCAAGGTGGTGCGGCGGGCGGCCCTGCCGTCGGGGTTGGTGTAGAAGCGGACCAGGACGTGCGGCAGCCCCATGGTGCCCAGCAGGGTCGCGAGCAGGATCGAGTAGAGGGCGTAGAGCGGATGGGACCTGCCGCCCGCGCCGGACAGCGGGTCGGCCCAGCGGGCGCCGGAGGAGGGTGTGAGGCCGTCCTTGTGCGGGACGGCGGCGCCGCGCGGGAAGGTCAGCGCGGTGCCGGCCGCCGCGGTGTGCTTGCCGTCGCCGAGGCGTACGGATCCTGCCGCGTGGTCCCGTCCGTCGAGCCGCCCGCTGACCGTCACGGTCACCGGCCGCGTCACGTCGAAGCGGACCGGGTCCTGCAGCGTCACCACGGTGGTGTGGCCGAAGCGCGGGAGGTCGGGACCGGTCAGCGCGGGCGCGCCGGCCGAGCGCCAGGCCATGACCAGGAAGAGCGCGGGCACCGCGATGGCGGTGAGCTTCAGCCAGAACTGGAAGCCCTGCACGAGGGTGACGCTGCGCATGCCGCCGGCCGCCGCGACGCCCACCACGACCACCGCCACCACCACCGCGCCGGCCCACCGCGGCGCGCCGGTCACCGTCTGCAGGGTCAGCCCCGCGCCCTGGAGTTGCGGCACCAGGTAGAGCCAGGCGATGACCGCGACCAGGACGCCGGCCACCCGGCGCACCGCCGGCGAGCCCAGCCGCTCCTCGGCGAAGTCGGGCAGCGTGTAGGCGCCGGAGCGCCGCAGCGGGGCGGCGACCAGGAGCAGCAGCACAAGGTAGCCGGCGGTGTAGCCGACCGGGTACGCCAGCATGTCCACGCCGTAGGCGAACACCAGCCCCGCGACCCCGAGGAAGGAGGCCGCGGACAGGTACTCCCCGCCGATCGCGGAGGCGTTCCACAGCGGCGAGACCTCGCGGGAGGCGACGTAGAAGTCCGAGGTGCCCCGGGACATCCGCAGGCCGTAGACGCCGAAGGCCACCGTGGCGACCAGGACCACGGCGAGCGCCGCGAGGCCGAGACCGGGGTTCACCGGGCGGCGCGCGGCGGTGCGGGGGGCGGCGGGTCGGGGCCGCCGAGCAGGTCGGTGAAGTCGCGCTCGACCCGCTCGGCGTGTCGGACGTGGAAGTAGGCACCGCCCACCAGCAGCGGGTAGGCGACCACGCCGAGCAGCAGCCACGGCAGCCGTATCCCGACGACCTCGGCGGTACGCAGCCCCGGCAGCAGCGCGAAGGCGGCGGGCAGCCCGCCGAGCACGGCGGCCAGTACGGCCAGCACGCCCAGGGACAGCCGCAGTTGGTGGCGGACCAGGGAGCGTACGTAGAGCTGGCCGAGCTGCGGCTGCGCGTGCAGGTCGGCGGCGCCCGGCCGGGCGGAGTAGCCGCCGGCCCGGTGCCTGCGCGGCGCCGTGACGGCGACCCGGCGCGGCGCGGGCACGGCGCCGGGGGCGCCGGGCGGCGGGTCGGCGGGCTGCGGCGGCGGCTTGGGCCGGGGTTGCGGCCTGGGTTTCAGCTGCGGCCTGGGCCTGGGCTTCGGCTTGAGCTGCGGCTTCGGGGTGCGGCGCGGTCCGCTCTGGCCGGTCATGACGGGCCGGGTCCCGGCGCGGGCGCCCAGCGCACCAGGACGTCGCGCAACTGCCTGGTGTGGCGGCGGCTCACCGGCAGCTCGCTGCCCGCGACCCTGACGGTCCAGTGCCCGGCGTCCGAGCGCAGCTCCTCGACATGCCGCAGCGAGACCAGGAAGCTGCGGTGGATGCGCAGGAAGCCGTGCGGCTCCCAGCGTTCCGCGAGCACCGCGAGCGGCACCCGGACCAGCGGCGCCTGGCCCGCGGTGTGCAGGCGCACGTAGTCGCCCTTGGCCTCGACGTAGGCCACCTCGTCGCGGGACACGAAGCGGGTGACGCCGCCGAGGTCCACCGGGATCCGCTCCGGCACCGGGTCGGCCGCGGCGGGCTGCTGCGGCTCCACCTGGCCCTCAAGCAGCGCGGCCACCCGGCGCACCGCCTCGGCCAGCCGCTCGCCGCCCACCGGCTTGAGCAGGTAGTCGCAGGCCTTCAGGGCGAAGGCGTCGACGGCGAAGTCCTCGTAGGCGGTGACGAAGACGACGGCCGGCGGGCGGGCGAAGCGGCTCATCACCCGGACCAGGTCCAGCCCGTCCAGGCCCGGCATCCTGATGTCCAGGAAGACCGCGTCGATCGTTTCGGCCTCCAGCAGCCGCAGCGCCGCGTCGCTGCTGTCGGCGGCGAGCACCCGGCCGACCCGGTGGTCGCCGCGCAGCAGATAGCCGAGGTCGTCCAGTGCGGGCGGCTCGTCGTCCACGGCCAGGATCCGCAGCGGTCTCATGAAGCGTGCACTCCGTTCCGGTACTTCGGCACCCGGACGCTGATCTTGGTCCCGGCGCCCGGCGCGGTCTCCACGACCAGGCCGTACTCGTCGCCGAAGACCGCGCGCAGCCGCTCGTCGACGTTGCCCAGGCCGAGCGAGTCCCCCCCGGCCTCCCCGGCGAGCTGCAGCCGCACCTGCTCCGGATCCATGCCTACTCCGTCGTCCTCCACGCTGATCCGGCACTCGGCGCCGGCGTCCTCGGCCCTGATGGTGATCAGGCCCGGGGTCGCCTTGGGTCCCAGACCGTGGCGTACCGCGTTCTCCACGATCGGCTGCAGGCACAGGAAGGGCACCGCGACCGGCAGGACCTCCGGCGCGATCAGCAGGTCGACCCGCAGCCGGGCGCCGAACCGGGCGCGTTCCAGCCGCAAGTATCGGTCCACCGATCGCAACTCTTCGGCGAGGGTACTGAACTCGCCGTGCTTGCGCAGGCTGTACCGGGTCAACTCGGCGAACTCCAGCAGCAGTTCACGCGCCTGTGCGGGGTCGGTGCGGACGAAGGAGGCGATCGCGGTGAGGGAGTTGTAGACGAAGTGCGGGGAGATCTGCGCACGCAGCGCCCGCAGTTCGGCCTCCATCATCCGGGTGCGGGAGCGATCGAGTTCGGCGAGTTCCAGCTGCGCTATCACCCAGTGCGCGACCTCGCCGGCGGCCCGCACCAGGCCGGCGGACATCTGCCGGGCGTAGACCGTCAGCGCGCCGACGACCAGGCCGTCGACCACCAGCGGCACCACGACCGCCGCGCGGACCGGGCAGTCCAGGTCGCCGCAGTCGATGGTGTCGGCGGGCACCAGCCACGGGCGCCCCGCGTCGATGGCGTCCGCGGTGTGGTCCACGGCCTGCCCGGTGTGGTGCCGGCCGACACCGTCCCAGGCGAGCAGTTCGCCGCCGCCGACCAGGGCGAGCGCCGGGGCGGCCAGCAGCGCCCGCAGGTGGCGGGCGGCCTTGCGCGCCGAGTCGGGGCCGAGCCCGTCGCGCAGCAACGGGGCGGCCAGCGACGCCTCGTGCAGGGCCGCGAAGGCGGCGCGCTCCACCGGGGTGCCGAAGCCGCGCCGCCCGCGCACCAGCCAGAACAGCGCGGCCGCGGCGCCCGCGATCACCAGCGTGACCGACACCACGGTGATCACCGACTTCATGGTCGGCATTATCGCCCGCGGCACGGGAGTTGGCGCGGGTCGTGCACGCGTTGTCCGCCCGGCCGTGCGGCCGGACGGACGACGCGTGCCAGTTCGGGCCGGGGTCGGGCCGGACCTGCCGGACCGCCCCGCGTCAGCCCCGGATCACGGGAAGTTGACGACGTTGCTCGGAGTGGTGTTGGACGCGGTGACCGCACCGGTGTCGTTGATGACGTGGCTGATGGTGCCCACGCCGCCGAGCGAGACGGTCAGTACGGAGTGGAACCGCACGCCGGAGGCGTTGGGCACCTCGAAGGCGTGGTAGTTGTTCACCGCCGGATTGACGTTGAAGTAGCAGTAACTGCCCAGCCCCCAGGCCTCGTGGGTGGTGACGCCGGTCCCCACCTTGTAGGCCGCGTAGCCGTTCTGGCCGGACGGGTTCTTCCAGGCCGCCTGGTTGGGCGGGTCGTAGGGGTTCTCGTTCTGGAAGAAGATCGTCCTGCCGCCCTGGCCGTTCCACACCACCTCGTACTTCTGGTAGTGCTCGACGAACAGCCCGGTGGCCAGCACGTTGTTGCCGTTGACGGTCAGGCCGGTGTCGGCGGTGTTCGTGCCCCAGCCGACGGTGCCGCTGAGGCCGTGGTCGGCTCGCCAGGCCCAGATGTGGTCGATGATCGTGTTGTTGCTGTTCACGATCAGGCTGTTGGTGGCCTTGCCCGCGCGCTCGCCGCCGATCCGGAAGAAGACGTCCTGGATGGTGGTCGGGTCGGTGGCGTGGCTGGCGGAGGAGCCGGAGGGCCCGACCGTCAGCAGGGAGGGCGAGTTGGTGGTGCCCGCGTCGAACAGCAGGCCCTTGAGCCGCACTCCGTTGACGTCGGCGACCTGCATGGCCGTGACGCCGTTGTCCGGGACGAAGGTCGGGTAGCCGATGCCGAGCACCACGGTGTCGGCCTTGGTCACGTTGAGCGTCTGGTTGAGGTGGTAGACGCCCGGGGTGACGAAGAGATTGCAGCCGGCGGCCAGCGCGTTGTTGATGGTCGCGGCGGTGTCGCCCGCCTTGACCACGTAGAACTGGCTCATCGGCAGCGAGCTGCCGGGGGTGCTGCCGCTCGCCCAGCTCGGTCCCGAGGCGTTGGTGCGCAGCGAGGGCAGGAAGACCCGGTACTTGCCGGAGCCGTCGAGGTAGAGGTAGGGCACGTCACGGGAGACCGGGGTGGTGCCGAGGGTGGTCTCCGGCGGGTTGGGGAAGGTGTTGCCGGGAGCGCCGTTCACCCCGGAGAAGACCATGTTCCACACGCCGCCCGCCCAGCTGCCCAGGTTGCTGTCCCGGGTGTACCACTGCTGCTGCGACACGGAGGCGGCCTGGCCGCTGACCTTGGTGTCGGCGATGTAGCCGCCGCTGGCGTAGCCGTAGCTGGCCGGGTAGAGCGCCAGCCCGCCGTGCACGTCGATGCGGCGGAACGGCGCGGCCTGCGCGACCGCCCAGCGGTCGGTGCCGCTCGACGGGTTGATCGCCAGGTTCTCCGCGCTGCGCCAGAAGTTCTGGGTGGCGTTGCCCGCGTCGGAGGCGTTGAAGGCGTCAACGGTGACGTCGCCGTTGATGGTGACGTCGTCCGGGTTCTGGCCGAGGCCGGCCACCGAGGTGTAGAAGCCGACGTTGTCCGTCACGTTGTACGTGCCGGGCTTGTACAGGTCGGCGACCCGGTTCTCGCTGAACTGCGCGGAGTTGGTGTCCTTCATCTGGTTGAACTGCGCGTCCAGCTGCGCCTGGATGGCGGCGTTGCCCATGGACGGGTCGAAGATGTGGACGTTGGAACCGAAGTTCGGGGTGTCCGACTGCGTGGGGCAGTTCCCGGGCGGCGGGGTGGTGCCACCGGTGCTGCCGGTGGTCGTCCCGGTGCTGGTCCCGGTGCTCGTGCCGGTGCTGGTGCTGCCGCCGCTGCCCTGGGTGTACGTGAACTGCGGGGTGTCGTACTGCGGCCCGTTCTTGGTGTAGGTGAACGAGTACGTCAGCACCGTGCCGGCCGGGATCGGCGAGACGGTGTACGTCCAGCTGCTGCCGGCCGCCGCCATCTGGACGTTCAACTGGCCGCCGCTGCCCACCTTGTAGTGGACGATCACGTAGGTGGCGGGGGTGGTCGGGGTGAAGGTGAGCCTGGCCTGGGTGCTGCTCGGCTCGCTCACGCTCTGGGTGTAGTCGGTGGCGGCCGACGCGCTGCCGATGGTGCCGATCAGGCCCAGCAGCCCGGCGAGAGCCAGCACGAAGGCGGCGAGCAGGGCGACGGGCCGCCGGTGGATGCGTGGCCGGTGCCCGGACCGGCCTGGGGGGAAGGTTCTGCGCATGAGTGGAGTCCTTTCCCTGGCTTCACGCAGTGAACGCCAGGTCAGCGCGGGTGTGGGGGTGGAATCGCGCTCAGCACTGCACATTTCGGGCCACAGCTGGCCATGACCCTTGGATTCAGCCGATTGAAAACGCTCTCAATCTGCGGATAGGGGATACCCCGGATCCGTAAGGCAGTTTCAAGGGGTCATGGCGAGCCGTCAAGAAGATGAGCGGGATTCCCGCGCCGAAGCGCGTTCCTCCCGCTCTGGTCCCCCGGTCGCGAGCACCGGGCCGGCCGCTGGAGGGCCGGCCCGGTCGCGGCCTACTTGATGCCGGCCGCTTCGCAGGCCTTGGCGAAGTCCGCGGTGCAGACCTGGCCGACGGTGTACGTGCCGTCGGCGATCACCGTGTCCTTGATGTTGGCCTTCGTCACCGAGACCGCGTCGAGCAGCTTGGAGGGCACCTGGTCCTTCGAGCCGCTCTCCTTGGTGGTGTCGGCGACGGACTTGAAGTCCTTGCCCTCCAGCAGGTCCACCGCGATCTGCGCGGTGTTCTCGGCCTCGGGCTTGGCCGCCTTGTAGACGGTGGAGCTCTGGGTGCCGAGCAGGATCCGCTGGATCGCCGTGAGGTCTGCGTCCTGGCCGGTCAGCGGGACCGACGACATGTTGTTGGCCTTGAGCGCGGTCGCGATACCGCCGGCCATCGTGTCGTTGGCCGAGTAGACGCCCTTGATGTTGGCCTTGCCGACCGAGGTGATCGCCGCCTGCACCTTCTGGTTGGCGACGGTGTCCTTCCACTGGCCGGACTGCTCATAGGCGATGGCGACCTTGCCGTCCAGGACCTTGTGCGCCCCGGCCTTGAACTCCGCCGCGTTGGGGTCGGCCTCGTCGCCGTTGATCATCACGATCTTGGTCTGCGGGGTGGCGGAGGAACCCATGGCGTCCAGCAGCGCCTGGCCCTGGAGTTCGCCGACCTTCTCGTTGTCGTAGGAGACATACGCCGAGACCGGGCCCTGGGCCAGCCGGTCGTAGGCGACGACCTTGATGCCCTTGTCGACCGCGGCCTGGACGGAGGACTTGATGCCCACCGCGTCCTGCGCGTCCAGGATCAGCACCTTGACGCCCCGGGCGATCATGCTGCTGACCTGCTGCGCCTGCTTGGCGGCGTCACCGGCTGCGTTGTCGTACTGCACGGTGCAGTCCGAACACAGCTCCTTGATCTTGCTGGTGATCAGCGGCCTGTCGAACTTCTCGTACCGTGCCGTCACCGTGTCGGGCAGCAGGAGGCCGATGGTCTTGTCCTTTTTGTTGTCCGACGACTTGTCCCCGGCCTTGCCACACGCGGCCATGGTCAGCGCCAGAGTGATCACTGCGCTTCCCACGACAATACGGCGCGATATCGCGTTCATTGCGGCGGTGCCTCCCCTGAGAGGGCCGCCACGACGCGGCCCAAGTGCGGGTGAGTCAACTCGGGTCGCGGCCCGCGCGTCAAGAAGTAAATCATCGGAGCGATCACTCCGTGAGACGCCGTCACCCCGGCACAGTGACGATCGGGCCGGGGTGACGGGGGTGCCGCGGAGTGGCCGCGGCGGGCGTTCGATCAGGCAATCATGGCGATGGCCTGGTTGAACGTCTCCGACGGGCGCATCACGGCGGCCGCCTTGGCGGGGTCGGGCTGGTAGTAGCCGCCGATGTCCACCGGCGATCCCTGCACAGCGATCAATTCGGTAACGATGGTCTCCTGCTGCTCGGCGAGCGTCTTGGCGAGCGCGCCGAAGGCCGCCGCGAGCGCCTCGTCGTCGGTCTGCGCCGCGAGCTCCTGCGCCCAGTACAGCGCGAGGTAGAAGTGGCTGCCGCGGTTGTCGATGCCGCCGAGCCGGCGGCTGGGCGACCGGTCCTCGTTGAGGAAGGTGCCGGTGGCGCGGTCCAGGGTGTCGGCGAGGATCTGCGCCCGCGCGTTGCCGGTGGAGGTGGCCAGGTGCTCGAAGCTGGCGGCCAGTGCGAAGAACTCGCCGAGGCTGTCCCAGCGCAGGTAGTTCTCCTTGACCAGCTGCTGCACGTGCTTGGGCGCCGAGCCGCCCGCGCCGGTCTCGAACAGGCCGCCGCCGTTGATCAGCGGGACCACCGAGAGCATCTTGGCGCTGGTGCCGAGCTCCAGGATCGGGAAGAGGTCGGTCAGGTAGTCGCGCAGCACGTTGCCGGTGACCGAGATGGTGTCCTCGCCGCGGCGGATCCGCTCCAGCGAGAAGGCGGTCGCGGCCTGCGGCGTCATGATCTCGATCTGCAGCCCGTCGGTGTCGTGCTCGGGCAGGTAGCGGGCGACCTTGGCGATCAGGTTGGCGTCGTGCGCGCGGCTCTCGTCCAGCCAGAAGACCGCGGGGCTGCCGGTGGCGCGGGCACGCGTGACGGCGAGCTTGACCCAGTCGCGGATCGGGACGTCCTTGGTCTGGCACATCCGGAAGACGTCGCCGGCGCTGACGACCTGTTCCAGGACGGCGTCACCCGCGGCGTCGACCACCCGGACGGTGCCGGTGACCGGGATCTCGAAGGTCTTGTCGTGGCTGCCGTACTCCTCGGCGGCCTGCGCCATCAGCCCGACGTTGGGGACCGAGCCCATGGTCGCCGGATCGAAGGCGCCGTGCGCGCGGCAGTCCTCGATGACGACCTGGTAGACGCCGGAGTAGCTGCTGTCCGGGATCACCGCGAGGGTGTCGGCCTCCTGGCCGTCCGGGCCCCACATGTGGCCGGAGGTGCGGATCATGGCCGGCATCGAGGCGTCCACGATGACGTCGCTGGGCACGTGCAGGTTGGTGACGCCGCGGTCGGAGTCGACCATCGCCAGCTCGGGGCCCTCGGCCAGCTCCGCGTCGAAGGACGCCTTGATCGTGGCGCCGTCGGGCAGCGACTCCAGGCCCTTGAGGATGCCGCCGAGGCCGTCGTTCGGGGTCAGGCCGGCCGCGGCGAGCGCGGCGCCGTGCTCGGCGAAGGTCCGCGGGAAGAAGGCGCGGACCACGTGGCCGAAGATGATCGGGTCGGAGACCTTCATCATCGTGGCCTTGAGGTGCACCGAGAACAGCACGCCCTCCGCCTTGGCCCTGGCGACCTGGGCGGTGAGGAACTCCCGGAGCGCGGCGACCCGCATCACCGAGGCGTCGACGACCTCGCCGGCCAGCACCGGCACCGACTCGCGCAGCACGGTGGTGGTGCCGTCGTCGCCGGCCAGCTCGATGCGCAGGGTGCCG